>JALXEF010000080.1 GCA_027069855.1 Caldifarciminota bacterium | reverse complement strand
ATCCTGATGGGAGCCCGGATTCTGGCGATCTGGGACCGGCAATCGTAGCGGCCTATCGGGCCACGAAGGTCACCCGAAGATCCTTTTCGCTGGCGGTGTATCGGGTGAGGTGGCGGAACAGGTACACCCGCCGGAACCCCGCCCGGTTCAGCAGGGTTTTGAGGGTTTTCAGGGGGTATCCCCGTTCCAGGTGCAGTTCGTCCACCCGGCGGTAGCACCCCGGGGCCTCTTCATCGGGCGCAAACACGGTGAAATCCAGCCGGGAAAGCCGGTTGCCCGGCAGATAGGTGGTGCGCCAGATGGTGATCAGGTCACCGTGTTCCTTCACCTTAACATCATTGCCCCAGTAGTGCTCCAGGGCGTAGATGGTGTTGACATCAAACACGAAGACGCCGCCGTCGCGCAGGTGGCGCCGGACATTCTCAAAGGCCTCGGAGAGTTCCAGTTCCGTCAAAAGGTTGTTCAGGCTATCAAACAGGCACAGCACCGCATCAAACTGCTTCCGCAGGGCGAACTTGCGGAGATCCGCCGCAATCAGGGGCACCTCGGGGCCGAGTTTCCTTCGGGCCACCCGGAGCATGGCCACGCTGCGGTCTATGCCCACCACCCGGTAGCCGTGTTGCACCAGGATCTTCGTGGGGGTGCCGGTGCCGCAGGCGAGGTCCAGCACCTCCCGCACCTCGCCCTTCGCCCAGGGGAAAAAGGATTCCACATACCGCACCCACTCCTCGTACTCCACCTCCTGCATGATGCGATCGTAATAGGGTGCGATGCGCTCAAAGGGCTGGGGACGGCTACGCGAAGAACGCATGGATCGCCTCTACCACCTGGTCCATCTGCCCGGGCGAGAGCCGGGAATACAGGGGCAGGGTCAGCTCCCGCCGGCTGAACTCTTCGGTATGGGGAAGGGAGGGCAGGGCATCGCCCAGGGCTTCGCGAACCGCCCGAAACCGATGAACCGGTGGATAGTGGACTGAGGTCTGGATTCCCTGGTTTTTGAGATGCTGCATGAGCCCCTCGCGGTCCTGGGGCACCAGCACCGGAAAGATGTAGTGGCTGCCGGTTTCCAGGGGGGCGGGCACCGGCTCCACGGGCATCCCGGCCTGGGCCAACAGCCGGCGGTACCGGGCCACGCGTTCGCGCCGCTGGGCCACCTCCACGGTGAGTTTGCGCAGGCGCACACGGGCCAGGGCGGCCGCCAATTCCGAGGCCCGGTAATTGAACCCCAGGCGCACCACATCGTAGGTAAGGGAGCGGCGGCGATACCGGTCCCAGGACAATGAGGTCATGCCGTGGCTCCGCAGGAGCCGGGCCTGGCGGGCCACTTCGGGCAGGTGGGTGGCCAGGGCGCCTCCCTCGCCCACCGGCAGGGTTTTGTTGGCGAAGAAACTGAAGGCTGCGATCGGGGCCAGCGAGCCGGCGGGCCGGCCGTCGGGGGCACGTCCGCCGGTGGCGTGGGCCGCATCCTCAATCAACAGGAGCCCGTGTTCTTCGCAAAGATCCCGAAGCGCCGGCAGGGGTTCCTGCAGGCCGTTGTACGACACATACACCACCGCACGGGTTCTGGGGCCGATGAGGGGCGCCACGGTTTCGGCGCCGATCACCGGCTGCCGCACGCTCAGGATGTCGGCAAACACCACCCGCACGCCCATCCACAGCAGGGGCGAAACCGTCGCAATAAAGGTCAGCGACGGCACGATCACCTCGTCGCCGGGCTTCAGGCCGGCGGCCAGATACGCCAGGTGCAGCGCCGTGGTGCCCGAGGAGGTCATCACCACCTCGGGCACGCCGAGGTATCGGGCGAATTCCTCCTCAAAGGCCTGGGTTTCCGGGCCCTGGGTAAGCCAGCCGCTGCGCACCACGCGCCGCACGGCCTCCTCTTCCTCGGGCCCGTAATCCAGATCAAAAAGCGGAATCTTCCAGGCGCCTGCGTTCATGGTGCAGGATAGGATACAGCCGGAGGCACCTTCAAGAAAACAGCGAAGAAATACCGGGCCGGGAAAGAAGCCAAATCCTCAGCCTGTTTCCGGCTCCTGGCTTTTGCTAATCTGCGACTGCGCAAGGCGATACACCTCCTGCCGGACTTCGGGATCCGGCAGGATCAGGTAGAGGCCGCGAAAGGCGTCCAGCCGCGAAGGACGGGCGAAGGGCGAAAGGAACACGCCGTTGCGGTCCTGCACCACCCGGCGGAACCGGCTCCAGGGATAGTGGATGCGCCCCCAGAACCGGTGCACGGTCACGCCCTCGTCGGTGAGTTCGTAGCGGGTAGGGGTGACAAAGGAGAGGTTGGCCCCCAGAAGGAGCACAAAGGCCAGGATCCCCCAGTAAAGGCCGAAGACCCAGCCGAACACGGCCGGAACCAGCACGAGCACCGCCACAAAAAAGGCGAGTTTCCGGCGATCCCGGGCGGGCCATACCCGGACTTCGTGCTTCATGGCAGGGCGCTCCGGGCCAGTACGGCGTAGGGACTTTTGGGAAACCGCTGGAGCAGGGTGATCCACAGGGTGCGGGCCTGCAGGGTGTCGCCGATGGCTTCCAGGTACAGGCGGCCGGCGCGGTACAGGGCCAGGGCCGCCCAGGCCGAGGAATCGGCCTCGGCAAGTTCGCGATAGAGCCCCAGGGCCTGGTCCAGGTGCCCCTGATTTTCCGCGGCCAGGGCGCGGAGGAACCGGGCCGCCGGGTTCGGGGAAAGGGTGTCGGGGATGGTGTCGCTCCGGGGGAACCCGGAGGCCAGGTAGTGCTGGATTTCCGGCAGGAGCCGGGGATCGGTTTGCAAAAGGTCCAGGAGGGTGAGCGCCTCGGCGGTCCAGGGATCTTCGGGGTAGTGCAGGGCGTAGCGACGGATCAGGGTATCGGCCCGGGCCACGCGGCCCTGCAGCAAACTCAGCCGGATCCGCAGCGCCTCGCCCCGGGCGCCGGGGATCTGCCGGGCCAGCGACTCGGCGCGGGCGGTGTCGCCCAGCAGCACATAGGCCCAGGCGGCGAGGTCCAGGGTGCCGCTGTCGGCCAGGGCCGGCACCTGGCGGGCCCGGCCGGTCTGGAGCAAATAGGCCAGAAACTCGCGCCGACCCCGGGGCAGGGCCCGGCGATAGGCCTGGAGGGCCTGTTCCGGTTCCCCGAGTTCGCGGTAGGTGCGGGCCAGAAGCAGCCAGGCCTCGGGCGACCGCTGTTTCTCGGGGATGGCCTCCAGGAGCCGCAGGGCTTCGCCCACCTCGGCCTCGGCCAGGGCCTCCCGGGCCAGAAGCAGGAGCACCCGGGGGTCCCGGGCCTGGCGCGCCAGCCGGTAGGCCTCTTCCCGGTGTCCCTTCAAAAGGTACAACCGGCTCAGCAGCGCCTGCCCCTCCCGGGGATTGCCCAGCGCCTGGAGGATGCGGCGAGCGTCTTCCAGGTCCACAAAGGGGGCCAGGCGACGGAGTTCCCGCAGGGGCCAGCGCAGGTCGTGGCTCTGTTGGGCCACCACGAAGAGCCAGTGCAGGGCCTCCTGGAAATCGCGGCGCCGCAGGGCCTCCATGTAGTGCTGTCGGCCGAAGGGGTCGTGGCCCAGCAGGGTGCGCACCGAATCCAGCCACTCGGCCGTGAGGAACCGCCACCGGGAATTTCGGAGCCGAAGGTACACCCAGGAGAGGGCGGCCTCCTGGGTTGCCTCGTGGGGATAGCGAAACAGATACCGGCGGAGCCGCTGGGTATCCTGCCCCTGGAACGCGAGGTCCAGGGCCCAGCGGGTGATCCGGGCGTCGGGCCGCAGGGCGTAGGCCGAATCCAGGAGGGCCAGGGCCGAGTCCGGGCCCTGGTTCCGGCGCAGCAGGAAGGCGGCGGTTTGCACGGCGCGCAGCCCCTGCTCCGGCTGTTCGCGGTAAAGCCGAAGCGCCCGGTCGGCCTCCGGGCTCCAGGCCAGCAGCGCCAGAAGAACGATGCCCCAGGGCTTCACGGAGCGGTCACCCCCAGTTCCCGGGCCAGGGTTTCCAGGGCCTGGCGCAGGGCCTCGTTGAAGGCCCGGCCCTTTCGGTCCTGGGGGAAATCCTGAACCCGCAGGGGCGGGCCGAAACGCACCACCGGCGATGCCTTCCGCAGGAGCCACTGATGGAACGGCTGGCGGTTGTTCAGGATGAAGGCGGGCACCACCGGGGCACCGGAATGCTTGGCCAGCAGAAATACTCCGGGCTTCAGGGGCAAGAGCAACCGGGAGGTTTTGTTGCGGGTTCCCTCGGGGAAGATCACCACGGCATGCCCCTGCTCCAGGAGCCGCAGGGCCGTGCGCAGGGCCTCCACGCCGCCGGTTTCCCGGCGAATGGGGATGGCGTTATAGGTCCGAATCAGCCAGCCGAACAGGCGGTTCTGGGTGAACAGTTCCTCCTTGGCCAGGAAGAACACCTCGCGGGGGGAGGCCATGCCGATGAGGGGCGGGTCCCACCAGGAGTTATGGTTGGGGGCGATGATGACCGGGCCCCGCGGCGGCACGAAGTGCACATTCTCGGCCCGGAACCCGGTGAGGGCCCGGAACAGGGGCACGAGAATAGCGCGGGAAACCCTCCACAGGGGCCGCATGTCAGGGGTCAAGGCCCCGTCGGCGGAGTTCTTCAAGGATGCGTTCCACCTGTTCATGGATGGTCAAGTGGGTGGTGTCAATTTCTATGGCATCCTCGGCCTTTTTCAAGGGGCTCAGAGCCCGGGAGGAATCCAGCCGGTCGCGCCGCTGGATGTCGGCCAGCACCTCCTCAAAGGTGGCCGGAATTCCCTTTTCCTGCAGTTCCCGGAGCCGACGGCGGGCCCGCTCCTCGGCCGAGGCCTTCATAAAGACCTTGAGATCGGCATCCGGCAGCACCACGGTGCCGATATCCCGGCCCTCCAGCACCACCCCGCCCCGGGCGGCCATGGCCCGCTGCTGGGCCACCATGGCCTCCCGCACCCCGCGGTACGAAGACACCAAACTCACCCACCGGGTGACCTCCGGGGTTCGGATCTCCTCGCTCACATCCCGCCCGTCCACAAAGGTGCGGACCGTGCCGTCGCGAAACTCCTGGCGGATGTTGAGCCTTCGGGCCACCTCGGTCACCCGGGCCTCGTCGTGGGGATCCAGGCCCAGTTCCAGCACCCGCAGGGTCACGGCCCGGTACATGGCCCCGGTATCCACCGGCAAAAGGCCCAGGCGCTGGGCCAGGAGTTTGGCCGTGGTGCTCTTGCCTGAAGCCGCCGGACCATCAATGGCGATCACCAGCCGTTTCATGGCGGAAAGTATAAGGGGGTGCCCATCCTGCATAATAACGCCCGCAAACCCGGACGCTTTTCAAAGGTATGGAGGGCGCTATGCTTCCCGAGAACCGACCCCTGCTGGAAAGGAGGCACGATGCGCTTTGCAGGCTGGTGGATTGGGTTTGCCCTCCTCCTGCTCGCCACCCAGGGCCTGGACCTGTATCTGGGCCTGTTTCTGCTCACCCTGATCGTTGCGGCCTTCAGCCTTCGGCGCCGCAACAAGTTCCTGTGGCGGGTTTCCCAGGCCCTCGGGCCGGAACCCTACGAAATCCGGCTCGTGGCAACGCTGCTGCTCTTTCTCCTGGGCGCCGTGGCAACGGCCCTGGGCTTCTGGCTCTCGCCGGCCCTGCCCGGCCGGCTCCTTTTGGCCGCGGGCTACGCCGCCTGGGCCAAGGTGGTGGTCAACCTCCTGGCCAATCACCAGGAGCGCTACATGAAACGGAGGTTTTGAGATGAGCGAACCGCGCCGGCCCAGCGGCCTTCGGCCGGTGAAAATCACCCGCCACTTTTTGCGTGATCCGGAGGGCTCGGTGCTCTTTGAAATGGGCGGCACCAGGGTCATCTGCACCGCCACGGTGGAAGACAAGGTGCCGGCCTGGCGCAAGGGCTCGGGCGAGGGCTGGATCACGGCGGAGTACGCACTCCTGCCCCGGGCCACCCGCCAGCGGAAGGCCCGCGAGAGCCGCGTGGGACGGCCGGATTCCCGCTCGCTGGAAATCTCCCGCATGATCGGCCGGGCCCTGCGGGGCGTGGTGGACCTCAAGGCCCTGGGTGAATGGACTATCATTCTGGATTGCGATGTGATCCAGGCCGACGGCGGCACCCGCACCGCCTGCATCACCGGCGGCTTCATCGCCCTGTACGACGCCCTGCAGTTTTTGCGCCAGAACCAGATGCTGGAACAATGGCCCCTCCGGGAGTTCCTGGCCGCCGTGTCGGTGGGCATCGTGGACGAGGAGATCGTGGTGGACCTGGACTACGAACTGGACTCCCGGGCCGCCGTGGACCTGAATGTGGCCATGACCGAAAGCGGGCGCATCGTAGAGATCCAGGGCACCGCCGAGGGCCGGCCCTTCACCCGGGAAGAACTCAACGCCATGCTGGACAAGGCCTGGGTGGCCATCCAGGACCTGATCCATCTGCAAAAGGAAGCCCTGGGCCTGGCCTGATCACCCTCCGGCACCGGGCACCGGCAGCCGCCGGGCCACCCGTTCAAAGAACTCGGTCCGCCGCAGAGCCTCCAGCCCACCCTGAAGGTTCAATGCCCGGAACCCCAGATTGCGGAGTTTCACGGCCACGGCATAACTCGTGCGGCCGGTGTTGCAGTACACCACCAGGGTGTGGCTGCGGCGCCAGGCCTTGAGCCGGCGGGCGGCGCGCCGGGGATGCGCCAGCACCTCGTCGGCCGGCAAATGGATCGCGCCTTCCAGGGCGTTCTCTTTGTACTCCTCCGGGCTGCGGACATCTATGAGCACCCGGGGCTCCTGCTCGGGCCAGGCCACGAACTCCTCGGGCGTGATTTCCAAACGCAGACGCCTGGCCTGTTGCAGCATCTCCACGCGCCGGCACCGGGAACAGACCCGGTCCGGCGAGGAGGTGGGCTCGCCGCACCGCACACAGGGCTGCACCTGGGGGATCTCGGCTTCCCGGGACTGTTGTTGCTCCACCAGGGGCACGAACTTTTTGAGGAAAACCGCAAGCAACTGGTGCTTGACATTGGGGTTCTGCTGTTCCATCTGGTCCAGCAGGTCCTTGTACCGGTGCACGGAGCTGCCCAGGCCGTGGGGACAGCTGCACTCCTGCACGGGCAGACGGTTCAGCAGCACATAGTAGAGGTCCTCAATTTCAGGGGTGTGGATCAGGGGTTTGACCTTGCGGGCCTGGCCCGGAATCAGCGGCGGCAACACGGGCTTCAGCCGCTGGATGCTTTCAAAGTCGCCGGCGAAAAAGGCCGAGAGCATGGTGCCCACGGTGTCGTCCAGGTTGTGGCCGGTGGCCACCACGGTGGCGCCCTGTTCCCGGGCCAGTTTGGAGAACAACTGGCGTTTGATGGCCCCGCACACCGAGCACATCTTGTTCCGGTACCGGGTGGCCAGGAAATCGTCCATGCGGTAGCCCTCGTCCCGGGGCAGGGAGTGCACCACGAGGGGCACCTCCAGCCGGCGGGCCAGGTCGCGCACCTTTTGCTCCAGGTGGTCCGAGTAGTAGGCGATGCCCAGGTTCAGGTACATCGCCACCAGATCCTGCTCGGGAAAGGCCCGGCGCAGGGCGTGGAGCAGGGCCACACTGTCCTTGCCGCCGGACACCGCCACGGCCACCCGGTCCCGGGGGCCGAACATGCGGTACCGCTCCACGGTGCGCCGCACCCGCCGCACAAAAAAGTCGCTGAAACAGGTGGCGCACAGGCGTTTGCGGGCGTACCGGAGGTGCACCACCGCCTCCTGCCGGCGGCACTCGGAGCACGGCACCCCCAGGGGTTCCAGGCGCACCTGATACTGCACACCTCCGCACTTGGCGTACGGCACCCTGCTTGAACCTCCCTTGGGCGGTTTCCGGGTGGGGTTATTCGGGCTTCCGCTGGCCCAGTTCGCGGTCCAGCATCAGCAGGGCCGGCGGATGATCCTTGGCCCGTTGCACCTTGCGCAGGACCGCTTCGGCGGTGGCCTCTTCCTCCACCTGTTCCTCCACGAACCACTGGAGGAACACCTCGGTGGCGTAGTCCTTCAGGGAGCGGGCCAGTTCCACGAGGTTGTGGATCCGCTGGGTTACCGATTCCTCGTGGTGCAGGGCGTCTTCAAAGGCCTCGGCGGGCGACGCCCAGGTGGCCTTGGGGGCTTTGATCTCGGCCAGGTGCACCCGGCCCTTCCGTTCGTTCACGAAGTCAAAGATCTTCATGGCGTGTTCCAGTTCCTCCTGGGCCTGTACGCGCATCCAGTGGGCGAAGCCGGGCAGATCTTCGGCCTCAAAGTACGCGGCCATCGCCAGGTACAGATAGGCGGAAAAGAGTTCCGCGTTGATTTGCTCGTTCAGGGCGTCCTGCATCCTGGGGTCCAGCATGGTGTGCCTCCTTTGTTCTACCTTTTCGGTCAATGGGGTTTTATTAACCCTAAAGCCGGGTTCGGCTTACTTCAAGGGTGGGCGGCCCGGCCGCGCGCGGCCGGGCCGCCCGATATCGCCGGGGAATCAAGGGTTTAGGTTCAGGCCTCGCGGGTTGCGGTTCAGCCCCTTCCCAGCCGCTGGAACCCCTCCCGAATGATCGCCGCCATCCGCCGCCGGCGTTCTTCCAGAAAGTCAAAGTACTCCATCTCGTACCACCGCTCGGGAAGGGCGTGGTACCGGTACATTGCTCGCAGTTCCTCGGGCGAAAACCGCCGTTCCATTTCCGGCACATACTCGGCGGGTGCGCGGTCGCTGATGGCCGCGTTGTCCTGCCATTCCACCAGGGTAAAGTTGGCGACCTGGTGGATCTCCCGGGGTTCGGTGATGCCGAGGCGCTGCAGATATTTCCTGGGAAACAGATGATGGCGCTCCAGCGCCGCCCGCTGGGCTCGGCTGGTGGGATCCAGCAGGTCACGGACCCGCATCCGCGAGTAGAGCACCGGTGCATCCAGGATGCAGAGGGCGGCGAAGTACGCCGCCTGGGCCGGGTTTCGGGCGGAACCGGTGGCCAGTTGGTTGGGAAGGGTCACGCTCCAGTAATCCGGGGTGAGGACGGTCTGAATCTCCTGTTCCAGAACCTGCACAAAATCCTCCGCCCGGTTGGTGCCGCGGAGGAGGGCCAGGTCCTGGTCCATCCGGCTCTCCGGCGAACTGGAGTACCGACCGGTGAGGAGCGACATGAACAGCCAGCGGGCCATGAGGTTCCGGAGCAAAAACGGATCCACGCCGAAGTCGCGCTTTCCGATCAGCCAGAGAGCGTAGGTGTAGATCACGGCGTTCTGGGAGGTGAGCAGCCGGGGGTGGACATAGCCGGCATAGCGGAGGATCTTCAAAAAATCGTGCCAGTTCTGCAGGTTCAACACCTGGGATTGCGCCGCCCTTAAAAGCGCAAACTGCTGTTCTCTCCGCTCCTCCGAGAACATCCGGGTTTTGAGATCCTTGCCCCGGAGCACGGAATATACATCTTCCAGGCGGGCCCGCCGGAACGCCAGGGCCACATCCACCCTCAAAAGCTGGTCCGGGGCTGGATGGAAGTACGGGTTGTACGGCGAAGGACGGCGATCGACGGGCGGCTCCTTGGCCGTTCGGCTGAAGGCTTCCAGCTCCTTCCTCCCCTCCTCCCAGAACACCGACATGAGGGTGAGGATGAAGTCGGACTGGTTCAGGGTGCGCCCTTTGCTGTTGATACGGACAAAGATTTCGGCCACCTGTTCTTCGGAGACCTGGCTGGAAATCTCCAGCGCCGACACCGGGTAGTTGATGAGGTTCACCACTCGCTGGATCCGCTGCGGAAGAATCCGAAGCTCTTCGTCTGAGAGGGGATGCCGTTCCCTGAGCTGCTGGAGAAACCGGGTGATATACTGGAACAGGTCGGTTCCGGGCGCCCAGAGCTCGCTGATGTCGGAGATCCAGAGCACATCGCGCTCAATGGCGGTGTTCGTGACCTCAAAACGCTCGGTCAGGGGATGAAAGGCGATGCGGAGGCGGCGTTTCCGAAAGTACTTGTCCATAATGGGCACACCGCGCATCACCGCATAAAGGGCGGTGAGCCGCTGCTGACCGTCCACCACCAAGAGCCGCGGTGTTTTCTGCTTTTGATCGGTGCCGATGAACCGTGAACTGCGGTTCACGCCGCTCTCCCAGAACAACAAAAACCCGATGGGGAATCCACGATACATGGAATCAAACAGATCCCGAACCCTTGGGGTGTTCCACACGAAGGGGCGCTGCAGATCGGGGAGCCCGATCTCGCCAAAGGCGATGTCCTCCAGCAATTTGCCGATGGTGTAATCCACCTTTTTGAAAAGCAGATGGTCCATGGCGCCTCTCCGAAAGTTCGGTTTGTGATTTCCGTTCATTATCGCCGAACCCTGAAAGAAACGCAACGGGGCTGGTAGTGACGCTGAGAAGCCTAAGACTTCGCCCAGGATTGGCGGGCAGTCAATCCTGGGCGGCCCGGCCGCGCGCGGCCGGGCCGCCCACCAAAGAAAACGCCCGGATTTCTTTCCCTACAAAACCCTGCGGATCATCGGCGAGGGGAGATCCCCCTTTGCGCCGGTCGGAGGGCTTTGCCCTCGGGTTGCATCAGGAGCAGGTTGAGGAGGGCAAGGTCGCGGTCGTCCACCTGGCCGTCCTGGTTGACATCGGCGTTTTCCAGGGGCGAGGGCGCCGGGCCGTGGTAGTACAGGTAGGCCTCCAGAATCTCCCGGTCGCGCTGGCTCACGATGCCGTCGCCGTTGACATCGCCCTGGAGCGTGTCGGCCACCTGCAGGGTGACGGCCACGGTGTCCACGGGCTGCGCCGGCGCGTTGCTGTACACGAACACCAGCGCCTGGTGCTCCTCGCCCGGGCTCATGCCGCCGGTCTCAAGGGTGAGGGTGACGGCTGCAGCGCCCCCGGCCGGGGCGTAGCCCGAGAGCGGGTTCTCAAAGAGCCAGCCCGGGGCGGCCGTGGGCGGATAAACGGCCACGGCCAGGCTGTCTTCCAGGTAGTCGGCGTTGTACACCACGGGCAGGCCGTCGGAGGCGTCCTCGTTTTCAATGCCTACCGTGGCGGAGTTCAGGGTGCCCAGGAGGTGCTGATACAGGAACACCATGCGGCCGTCGGGGTACAGGACGGCCTCAAAGGTGAGCGCGGAGTTGGTTTCTCCATAGCGGGGCACCTGGTACCACTCCACGATCATCCGGTCGTTGTCGGCGTCGTACCAGGTATAGACCTCGCCGCCGTTGGAAGGATTCAGGTCGTCCCAGAGCACGGCGATCAGGTTGTTGGGCTCGGTGGTATCGGGGATCGGGTCGTTGGAATAATCCGTGCCGTCGGTGCCGAAGGTCAGGTAGCCGTTGGAGGAGATGCGCACGGTGCTGTAGGTGTTGCCGTAGAAGGGGAAGGGCCAGGGCAGCGATTGGTCGGCGTAGTCCTCGTCGCCCAGGTTCAGCGGCGTGCCCGGGCCCGTGAGGTCCACGAAGAAGAAGTCCGGGCCCAGGGAATCGTGGGAATCGGCCCAGGTGTAGCCGAAGGCGTCGGGGCCGCCGGCGCCCAGAAGGCCGGGCCGCGGATCCCGGGCGCCTTTGGCGGGTTCCAGGGAGGGGTACCGCCGGCGTTGCCGGGGATCCTCGGTACGAAGCCGAAGCCATTGCCGGCGGCTCAGTTCGTTGTCGGCAACGCGGAAGAAGAGCCGCGACCCCGGTTCGCCCGTGTTCTGGATCCACAGGCGGGTGGACCAGGAACGGTCGGGCGGCAACAGCACCTGGAGTTCCGGCGGGGCCACGGCCAGGGCCGGGTCGGGCACCTCGGCGTCAAAGAAGTTCAGGATCCGCTGGAGCAGAGTGGCCACCGGAAAGCCGTCGGCGGCGAGCCCGCCCAGTTCAAAGGATGCGCCCACGGTGCGATAGGTGCCGGCGTCCCGGGCCACGGCGCACACATAGTTCGGGCTCTGGTTCTCCAGGAGGGCGAAGGCGCCGTCCGTGGGCGAAAGATGGTCAATCCAGTTGTTTTCGCCCACATACCGGTACGAAAGGCCCTCGGCGAAGCTGCCGGCCACGCCCTGAATCCGGCCCAGGTCGCCGGAGCCGTCGGCGGTGGCCTCAATGCCGAAGGTAGGGCCGAAGTCGTAGGCACCCTGGGAAGGATCGTAGTACCACACATCCCCGCCCTCCAGGTACACGCGGCCGCCGTTGGAAATATAAGCGTTGAGGGCCTGGGTTTCGGCGGAATCCGGATAGAACCGGTGGTTCTGGGAGAAAATGCCGGCGCATACGAACACCGCATGGAACCCGGCAAGGGAATCGGCGTAGGCCAGGCTGGTGCTGTAGGTGCTCTGGAGCCCCAGGCTGTCCAAGAGGGCGTGGATGCGGGGGCCGGAGGAATGGTTGGGATCCAGGTCCCACACCAGGTACCGAACCGAAGGGGTGGTATCGGGCACGGTAAAGGTGGCCGTGGCGGTATCGTTGGACGGGTTTTCGTCGGTGCGCAGGCGGCTCAGTGCCTGCACCTGGTAGGTGCCGATGTCGGGCACGAAGGGTTGAAAGGCCACGGTGTCTTCGCGGCCGGGCGGCACCTGCTCCAGGAGCACCGAATCCCGATACATCCGCACGGCGTCCCGGAAGATTTCCAGCACCGCCCAGTAGGAGGCGAGGGTATCGGTGCCCTGGTTCTGAAACCGGGCGCGCGGCCGGGTGGTATCCCCCAGGAATACCGTTCCGCGGGGTGCCAGCACTTCTAAGGCCGCAGCGTCCAGGGTCGGCGTCGGAGGACCGGACGAGAGCCCGAAGAAGGTGGCGATCTCCTGCACCAGGTCCCGGCGGGTGGAGGTGCCGTCCTGCAGGCCGCCCAGTTCAAAACTCAGGCCCACGGTGCGGTAGGTGCCGGCATCGTTGGCGATGCCGCAGGTATAGCCGGCCGAAGGATTGCGCAGGATCTCAAAGCCGGTACCGGTGGCGGCCAGGTGGTCCACATAGTTGTTCTCGCCCCCGTAGGACCAGGAATGGCCTTCGGTGAAGGTGCCGGCCACGCCCTCCACCGTGCTGAGGTCGCCGGTGCCGTCGTCGGTGCCGTCAATGCCGAAGGTGGGGCCGAAGTCGTGGCCGCTCTGCGTGGGATCGTAGTACCACACATCCCCGCCCTCCAGGTAAGCCGGCTTGCCGCTCTGGATGTACGCCTCCAGGGAATCCGCCACGGCGGTGCCCTCGCCCACCACATAGTTGTCGGGGTACATGCCCACAAAGAGCCACACGCTGCGGAACTGCCGGAGGGAGTCGGCCATGTTGGGGTTCATGCTGTAGCGCCCGGTATAGCCGAGTTCCATGAGCAGGGAGTCCACGACGGGCCCGGAGGAATGGTTGGGATCCAAGTCCCACACCAGGTACTCGGTGCCCATGGGCCGGGCGGTGAAACTCTGGACCAGGGTGTCGTTGGCGGGCATTTCGTCGTCGGTCAGCTGGGTGATCACGCGGGCCAGGTAGGTGCCCCGGGCCCGGGGTACCCACAGGGGGAAGGTCAGGGTGTCCTTCTGGCCGGGCGCCAGGGTGTCGCACCAGAGGCTCTGCTGGTACACGGTGTGGCCGGCGGAATCAATCTCAAACACGGTCCAGAAGGCCGCATTCTCGCGGCCCGCGTTGACCACGACGGCGCGGGGGGCCAGGGCCACATCCACGGCCACCTGTCCCCGGGGGGCCAGGATCCATTCCGGCCGGGCATCCAGGTCGGCCACCGGCACCTGCAGAAAGGCCTCATAGGCATCCACACGGCCGGCGCCGTAATCGTTGTCCTTGCCGGTGGGCCCCAGGTCCACGGCCGAGGTTTCCAGGATTTCATCAATCTCGGCCGGGGTGAGTTCCGGGTTGCGGGAGAGCAGCAGGGCCATGACCCCGGCGACATGGGGCGTGGCCATGGAGGTGCCGCTCATGAGGGTATAGCCGCTGTTGTTGCTGTAGTCCAGGGACTTGATGTCGTAGCCCGGGGCGGCCACATCCGGGTCCATCAGGCCCATGCCGGGGTTGTAGGGGTAGTCGTTGTAGGGCGACACATCCTGCCAGGTCACAGGGCCGTAGGAGGAGAAATAGGCGTAACTGTCGTCGCTGGTGGTGGCGCCCACGGTGACCACGGCGGCCTGGCCTCCGTGGAGGGTTTGGTCGGGATGGAACCAGGGCGGCGGAACATCGCCGGGTGTGCGGATGTTGTCGGGCGCCGGATCGCCACCGTCGCGTTCGTTGCCGGCGGCCACCGCGGCCACGACGCCGGCGGCCAGCACATTCTCAAAGGCCTGGCGCCAGGCCGGCCGGTCCGGGTTCCAGGCGTGTTGCCAGCCCAGGGACATGGAGATGACATCGGCGCCGTTGTCCACGGCGTACTGGATGGCCTGCCACACGCCGCTTTCGGTGCCGCTGCCCTGGCTATCCAGCACCTTGACCGCCATGATGCGGGCCTCCGGGGCCACGCCGGTCTGGCTGCCGGCGGTGCCGTCGCCCGCCACGGTGCCGGCGCAGTGGGTACCGTGGCCGTGGTCGTCCATGGGATCGTTGTCGTTGTTGACGAAGTCCCAGCCGTGGATGTCGTCCACGAAGCCGTTGTTGTCGTCGTCAACGCCGTTGCCCGGCACCTCGTCGGAATTCACCCAGGGGTGGTCGGCCAGGTCCTGGTGGTTCAGATTCACGCCGGTATCCAGCACGGCCACCACCACACCCTGGCCCCGGTACCCCTGGTTCCACACCTCCGGGGCCCGGATCTTGGAAACGCCCCACACGATTTCCCTGGTGCCGGTTTGATCGGGCAGGGCCCTCCGCTGGAGGGTAGCCGGGGCGGGCCGGGGCTTTTCTTGCTCCAGCAAAAGGTTTCGGGATTCATCCAGATCCACCCGGGCCACCTCGGGCAGGCGCGCCAGCGCCGGCAGGTCGCGAACTGCCACCCGGGCGTGGATCAGGTTTACGATCCACAGGCTCCGGATATCCCGGGCGCCGTGGCTCTCCAGGAACCGGAGCACTGGCGGCTGGGTTTGCCGGGCCAGGTCCTTGAGGCGCTGGACCACCCGGGCACGCCGGGCCGCCCTGGGCAAGGCCCGAACCTCCTGGAGAAGTTCCCGGGGATCGGCCTGGGCCACCAGCCGCACATTTACGGCGACCAGGGAACCCGGTGGCGTTGTGGCAATCCGTTGCTGGGTTTCCGGGGTGAGCACCCCGCCAATGGTCAGGAAAAGCATCAAGGCGCCAAACATCGGGACCTCCTTGTAAAGGTTCTCGCTCCGAAGGACTTGGACGGCAGTAAGCATACAGGACGATCCCGCCGGGGAAGGTGGTTCGCTCGTCCCCTTGAGCGCCAAGGGATCCAGAGCCTCCCGGGGGAGTTTTCCACATTGCCGGCCCCTGCAGAGGCCGAAACTTTCCCGTTGATTGCCATAACCTTAGCCCAACGGTTGACGGCGCGCGTGGAGGGTCGTTATATTTCCGCCGCGCTTCCCGACCCGGAACCTTCGGAAAGGGGGATACATGGCTCCTCGGGACCACAAACTGAGCACCGACGCCCGACAACTCTGGCAAGAGATCTTGAAACACCTGCAACGGGAGATCCCGGCCCAGGCCTTTCGGACCTGGCTCAAGAAGACCCGGGGAGTCTCGCTCCAGGGGCATGTCCTGCGGGTTCAGGTGCCCCATCCCTTTTACCTGGACTGGTTGCGCAACCATTACAGCGACGCCATCCACCGGGCGGCCCGGGCCGTGGCCCCCCAGCTTTCCGTGGAGTTCACCACCGACGGCGCAAATCCTCCGGATGCCGAGCCCCGGCAGCTGGTGCTGGGCTCAGATCGGCAGCGGAACGGCCTCCTGGCCAGCGCCCGGTTTGAGAACTTCGTGGTGGGGCCGGGCAACCAGCTGGCGTATTCCGCTGCCCACGCCGTGGCGCGGCAACCCTTCAACGGCCAGTACAACCCCTTGGTGCTCTACGGCCCGCCGGGGGTGGGCAAGAGCCACCTGCTGCATGCCCTGGGCAACGCCATCCTGCAACGCTATCCCGAGGCCCGGGTGCTCTATGTCACCACCGAAGCCCTGCTGAACCAGATGTTCCGCGCCCTGGACCAGCACCGGATGGACGAGTTCAAGCGCCGGTACCGCTCCCTGGATGTGCTGCTGCTGGATGACCTGCAGTTTCTGCAGCACAAGAATGTGCGGATCCTGCAGGAGGAACTGGTGTACACCTTCAACGCCCTTTACCTGGCGGGCAAGCGGATCGTAGTGGCCACCGAGAAGGCGCCCCAGCGGCTCCGGGGGCTGGACCGGGCGCTCCTTTCCCGGCTCCGGTCGGGCCTGGTGGTGGAAATCCATCCCCCGGACCTGGAAACCCGCCGCAAGTTTCTGCTCCTCCGGGCCCGGGAACGGGGGCTCGCCCTCAAGCCCCGGATCGCAACCTTCATTGCGGAACGGATTTCCGGCACCTTCGCCGATCTGGAGGGCGTGGTCAACAAACTCCAGGCCCTGACCTCCCTTTCGGGCCTCTCCTTGAACCAGGAAGTACTGGAAACCGTCCTGGCCGAATGGTCGCACGCCGCGGAGCTGCCCACGCCCGGCCGGGTCCTTCAAACCGTTGCCCAGGTGTTTCGGGTACGGCAGCGCGACCTGGTGGGAAAACCCCGGCGGGCTCCGGTGGTACGGGCCCGGCACGCCGCCGCTTACTTGCTCCACGAGTTCCTGGGTCTCCCCTTCAAGGAAATCGGCGGGCTCCTGGGCGGCCGGGATCACTCCACCGTCATCCACGGGTACCGAACGGCCCGCGGTCTCCTGGAAACCGACGAAACCTTTCGGAAACGGGTGGAAAAGTGCCGGCGCGACCTGGGGCTCCTGTAGTTTTCCACCCTGGATTCCACCCGCTAAGCCGCTGGGCCCCTTGGGGATGTTGGGGTTTTCCCCGTACACTCTAAACCAATACAGGGGTTGCACTCTGGAAAAAAGGAGGTTTACCGATGCGCTTTTCTGTGGAACGGGATCGCTTTCATGAGGCACTGCAAACGGTTCTGTATGCCTTGCCCAGGACCTCCACGGCTGAGATTCGGAACAATGTGTACCTGGGGCTCACGGGTTCCACCCTGCTGATGTACGGCGCCAACCTGGATTTCTCCGTGGAATACACCCTGGAGGTTCAGGGGGAAGAGGATGGAGCCATCACGCTGCCCGGGAAAACCCTGGAAAGCATCGTGGGGGCCATGGGCGCCGGCATGCTTCGGCTGGAAACCAACCAGCAGAATGTCCGGATCCATACCGGCACCGGGGTGTACAACCTGCTCAGCCTGGATCCCGAACAGTATCTGCCCCGGCGGGAGGTCAAGGAAACCCAGCTGGTCCTCCGGGTTCCCCTGGAGGTTCTGCGGAAGGCCAACGAAACGGTATCCTTCTGTGCGGCCAAGGACGATCCGCGGCCGTATCTCAACGGCATCCTGGTGCAGGCGCGGGACGGCGAACTGCGGTTCGTGGCCTCGGATTCCCATCGGCTGGCCTTTTATCGGGTCACCAGCGCCGATTTCACCGGCCAGGCCGATGCCATTGTGCCCCGGGAGGCCTTTGAGTTTGTCAAACGCCTGAAGGACGGCGAACAGCCGGTGCGGCTTTTGTTCGGTGAGAACAGCTTGGCCTTAGAGGCCGAGAACGCCCGGCTCGCCACCCGGCTCATTGAGGGGCCGTACGCCAACTACGAGGATGTGATCCCGCGGCCCGACGGCAATGTGCTGCAGGTGTCCCGTGAAGGCCTGGAACAGGCCCTGCGCCGGCTCCTGATCGTGGCGGAAGCCCCCACCTATCTTGTGCGGATGAGCCTGAAGGAGGGCCAGGTGGAACTGACGGCCACCTCGGGGTCTGTGGGCGAAGGTACGGAAACCCTGGAGGCCCGGTATATCGGCGAACCCATGGACCTGGGCATCAACGCCCAGTCGTTCCACGAGATCCTGCGCCATATTGACGACGATGAGGTGCTGGTACGGGTGTACGCCCCCACCTCGGCCATCCGCATTGACCCGGCCCATCCCTTAGAGGACGAGGGGCTCCTGTACCTCACCATGCCCCTGCGGCTGGAATGATTGAGAACCTGGCAGCGTGGGAACAGCGCCTGCGGGCCGCCCGGGCCGAACTGCTGCGCCGGATTGAGGGGCGGCGGCAACGCCTGGCCGGCCTCCAGGAGGATACCGAAAAGCACTACAGCGATCACCTGGCCGATATGGCCCAGCTGGATCAGGATCGGGAAACCGAGGTTCTGCTGAGCGAACAGGAGATCCGGCAACTCCGGGAGATTGAGGCGGCGCTGGAACGCATCCGCACCCGAACCTTCGGCCTCTGCGAACGCTGCGGCCGGCCGATCGAACCCGAGCGGCTGGATCTTTTGCCCTATACCCGCTACTGCGCCACCTGTGCCCAGTCCCTGGAAACCTAAACTGCTCACCCTCGCCACCGCCTTGGGGGTGTTGCTCCTGGACCAGGTCACCAAGGCCTGGGTGATGGCCACCCTGCCCTACGGCCGGCCGGTGCCCGTTCTGGACGACTGGGTCCGCTTTGTCTATATCCGGAATCCCAACGCCGTGTTCGGCATCTCCCTGGGTCAGGGGCCGGTGTACCTGGCCCTGACCATCGGGGCCATTGGGGTGCTGGCGTTCCTTGTGATCCTGGAACGGAACCGCTTTCTCCTGTTCCTTTACGGCCTGTTCCTGGGCGGCGCGCTGGGCAATCTCCTGGACCGGCTGCGATGGGGTGAGGTGGTGGACTTCGTGGACATGGGCATCGGCCGGTACCGCTGGCCCGGCGTGTACAACCTGGCCGATGCGGCCATCAGCGTGGGCATTGTGCTGTATCTTTTGCACACGCTCCGAACCCTGCGAA
>JALXEF010000079.1 GCA_027069855.1 Caldifarciminota bacterium | reverse complement strand
GTTCCCATCGTGCTCCGCCGCATCTGCGGCCACCTGGCCGTGGCCAACAGCGCCGCCCTGCAGCGGATTCCGCCCCGCACCCGCGGGGTGAACCGCCGCACCGGCCACCTGGTGGAGGAACCCTCCCTGAACCTGGACCGCTACTTTCCGCCCACCTTAGAAGACCTCAAACTCGGCATCCTCATGGCCCAGAGCCGGCTCCTCAAGATGGGGATCACCGGCATCACGGACTTCGGGAAACCCCTGAAATTCCGGGCCTATCAGGAACTCGCCCGGTCCGGCGCCCTGCTGCTGCGGGTGACCTTTTACCTGTACGCGCCCTACCTGGACGCCCTGGAGGAACTGCAGATCCAGTCGGGCCTGGGCGATGCACGGCTGCGGCTGGGCGGCCTCAAACTGTTCTTAGACGGCTCGGTGGGGGCGGGCACGGCGGCGTTTCCCCATTTCCCCCGGGCCCGGCTCCCCTACTCCCTGCCGGCACTGAAGCGTCTGCTCCGGCGCGCCCAGGACCTGGGGCTCCAGGTGGCCATGCACGCCATCGGTCCGCTGGCGATCGAACGGGCCCTCCTGGCCCTGCGGCAAACCCTTGCCGGAGGCAACACTTATCGGCATCGGCTGGAGCACTTCGCGTTTCCCACCGAGGAACACCTCCGGTGGGCCGCCCGGCTGGGCATCCTGGTGGCCACCCAGCCCAACTTCGTGCGGCGGTGGGGCCGGCCCGGCGGCCTGTATCACCAGAAGGTGGGCGACGAGTGGTTCCGGCGTGGGTTCCCGTTCCGCCGCATGCTGGACGCCGGCCTGCGGGTGGCCTTTTCCTCCGACGGCATGCCCTACGGCCCCCTATACGGCCTGAAGGGCGCCCTGGAACACCCTGTGCCCGAAGAGCGGCTGGACCTGGCCACTGCCCTGGACCTCTATCTGCGGTCCGGCGCCTACTTTTCCTTTGAGGAACACGAAAAGGGCGACCTGCAGCCGGGCTATCTGGCCGATCCCGTGCTGCTGGTGCCCGATCCCTTTGAGGTGGACGATCTGGATCGCGTGGAGGCGTTTCCGCTGCTGGTCAATCCCGAGCCGCCGGACCCGCTGCGCCAGGTGTTTTAATCCCTTCCAGTTGCCAGAGATAGCGTTTCCAGTGCAGGCCCGGGGTGAAGCCGCCGGGCCCTCGCGCGCTGACCACCCGGTGGCACGGCACCAGGATTGGCACCGGGTTCCGCGCCATGGCCTGCCCCACCACCCGGGGATGGGTGCCGGCCCGGCGGGCCAGCTCGCCGTAGGTCACGAGGCGGCCGAAGGGCACGGTCCGGCGCAGGGTTTCCAGGATCCGGCGATAGGTTGGGGGCACGGTGGCAAGGTCCACGGGCACCTGCTGCAGCCGGCGCCAGCCCTCCCGGCGGCGTTCCGGATCGGCCGAAAAAAGGTACAGGGAAAAGGCCCGAAAGATCTGGGCTACTTGAGAATCTAACGGATCGGCGGGCACGCTCGCGGGCGCGCGGCCGCCCAGCCGCACCTGCACCACGCGCCCCTCCTGCACCCGCACCCACACAAAGCCAAGGGGTGTGGAAAAGGCGAGGTGTTTCACTCGGTAAACCGTTTCAGCTGGGGATCGGCCTTGAGCCGCTTGACCAGGTCCTTCACCTTCTGGCCCATACCGCGGGGCAACACCAGGGTCACCTCCGGCGTATGCACCACGATGAGGTCGTGCACGCCGTAAAGGGCCACGAGCCCCTGGCCTTCGGCCACCACCACATTGTCTTTGGACTCCAGCGCGGCCACCAGGCCCTGTACCCAGTTGCCGTCACTTTGGGGCAGGATCCGCACGAAGGCGTCCAGCGATCCCACATCCTCCCACTGGAAAGTGGCGCGCACCATGCGGATCCGCCGGCTCTTTTCCAGGATGGCGTAGTCAATGGAAAGGTCGGGCATGGCCCGGTAAAAGGCCTCCAGCGACGCCGGATCCTCGGGGTCCAGGGCCTCAAAGGCCCGGTACATGGCGGGCTGGTGCTGCCGGAACTCGGCCAAAAGCGTGGGGCCGTGGAACACGAACATGCCGGAGTTCCAGTAAAAGTTGCCCTGCCGCAGGTACGCCTCGGCGCGCTCGCGATCGGGCTTTTCATGGAACCGCTGCACCTGGTACACCGGCGGATCGCCCAGGGTTTCCACCCGGGGGCCGGCCTCAATGTAGCCGTAGCCGGTTTCCGGCCGGTCTGGCGGGATGCCGAAGGTCACAAGGTACCCCTCCCGGGCGGCACGCATCCCCTGGCGCAGGGTTTCCAGGAAGGCCTCCTGGGGCGACACCAGGTGGTCGGAGGGGAACACGAGGAGCAGGGGTTCGGGATCCAGGGCCAGAGCGAACTTCAGGCCCAGGAGGATGGCCGGAGCGGTGTTCCGGCCCAGGGGTTCGGCCAGCACGCGGGCGTCGCCGCTGTGGGCTTTCGCCTGGCGTTCAATCTCCCGGCGGGTGATCACCAGCACCCGGTCGGGCGTGCCTACGAGGGGCAGCGTGCGGGCCACGGTTTGGGCCAGCAGCGACCGATCGCCGCCGATCTTGAGGAACTGTTTGGGATGGGAATCCCGCGAAAGGGGCCACAGGCGTTCGCCGCGGCCCCCGGCAAGGATCAGGGCAAAGGCCGTGCCCGGGGCCTCAGGCATAGGGCAGAAGCCGCCGGATGCGCTTGGCGTCCTCAGGCGCCACCAGGCCGGGCTTGCGCAGGTTGCGCTTCCGCTTGCGCGTCTTCTTGGTCAGAATGTGGCTCTTGAAGGCCTTGTACCGGCGAATCTTGCCGGTACCGGTCAGCCGGAACCGCTTGGCCGCGCTCCGCTTGGTCTTCATCTTCGGCATGGTTTACTCGCCTCCTTCCTTGGTTTCTGCTTCCTGTTTCTGCGGGCTTTTGCCGCCCTTGCGTACGGGCCGGACGATGCAGATCAGGTTCCGCCCCTCCATCTTGGGCTGCGCTTCGGCATCGCCCAGGTCGCGGATCATGTCCAGCACCCGGTTCAGCACCTCGTATCCGCGATCCTTGTGGACGATCTCCCGGCCCCGGAAGAAGACCCTTATTTTAACCTTGTTGCCGTCCTCAAGAAACTCCCGGATGCGCCGAACCTTGACCTCCAGGTCGTGCTGGCCGATGTTGGGACGGAACTCAATCTCCTTGACCTCACCGCCCTGCTTCTTTTTGGCTTCCTTCTTGCGCTTCTTTTCCAGGTACCGGTACTTGCCGTAGTCCATGATCTTGGCCACCGGCGGACGGGCGTTGGGCGCCACCTCCACCAGGTCCAGTCCCATGGAATAGGCCAGTTCCAGCGCGTCGCGGGTCCGCATGACCCCCAGTTGCTTGCCGTCCGGGCCGATCACCCGGACCTGGGGCACCCGGATCCGCTCGTTGATGCGGTGCGTGTCCCGACGGTTGGGACGTTCACGCATGTAAAACAGCTTCTTTTTGATGGACCAACCTCCTGTTTGGTTTGGGCCAAAATGTTGGGAAATGCCTCAAGGGAAACTCACTCACGGCGGGCAACTTCTTGCTGGATTTTTTCAAGAAAGGCGTCCAGGGTCATGGCCCCGAGGTCGCCCTGACCATGGCGCCGCACAGCCACGGTGCCGCTCTCCTGTTCCCGCTGCCCCACGATGAGCATGTACGGCACCTTGCGGGTTTCGTGGTCCCGGATCTTGTAGCCCACCCGTTCCTCCCGGTCGTCCAGGTCCACCCGCAGGCCCGCCTGCTTCAGCCGATCGGCCACCTGGCGCGCGTAGTCCAGGAACTTCTCGCTGATGGGCAGCACGGCCACTTGCACGGGCGCGAGCCACAGCGGGAAGTTGCCGGCATAGTGCTCAATGAGCACGCCGAAGAAGCGCTCAATGGAACCCAGGAGGGCCCGGTGGATCATCACCGGACGCTTGTCGCGGCCGTCGGCGTCCCGGTACACCAGGTTGAACTTCTCGGGCAGGTTGAAGTCAAACTGCACGGTGGAGCACTGCCAGGGCCGGCCCAGGGCGTCGCGGATCACGATGTCAATCTTGGGGCCGTAGAAGGCGCCCTCCCCCTCCTCAATCTCATAGGCCAGGCCCGCCCGCTCGGCCGCCCGGATCAGGGCCTGGGTGGCCAGGTCCCACATCTCGGGCTCGCCCACGAACTTCTCCGGACGGGTGGAAATGTACACATCAAAGTCTTCAAAGCCGAAGGTCCGCAAAATGTGGAGGGCCATGTCCAGCACCCCCACGATCTCGTCCTCCACCTGGTCGGGCCGGGCGAAGATGTGGGCGTCGTCCTGGGTGAAGCCCCGCACCCGCGTGAGGCCGTGTAGCACCCCGGAGCGCTCGTAGCGGTAGACCGTGCCGAACTCGGCGAGCCGCACCGGCAGGTCGCGGTAACTGTGCAGCCGGGTCTGGTAAATCTGGATGTGGAACGGGCAGTTCATGGGCTTCACGAAGTACTCTTCGTTTTCCAGTTTCATGGCCGGGTACATGTTTTCCCGGTAAAAGTCCAGGTGTCCGGAGGTCTGCCAGAGCACGGCCCGGCCCACATGGGGGGTGTACACGAGTTCGTAGCCCCGTTTCACATGCTCCTCGTACAGAAAGTCTTCCAGTTTTTTGCGGATAAAGGCGCCCTTGGGGAGCCAGAGCACCAGCCCGGGCCCCACCTTCTGGGAAAAGGTAAACAGTTCCAGTTGCTTGCCCAGCACCCGGTGGTCGCGGCGCTTTGCCTCCTCCAAGAAGGCCAGGTACTCGTCCAGTTGCTTCTTCTTGGGAAAGGAAACGCCGTAGATGCGTTGTAGCACCGGCCCCCGCTCGTCGCCCCGCCAGTAGGCCGCCGAGGAATGCAGCACCTTGAAGGCCTTGACATAGCCGGTGGACGGCAGGTGCGGCCCGCGGCAGAGGTCCACGAAGTCGCCCTGGCGGTACACCGAAACCGTGTCTTCCTCCATCTCCTGGAGGAGTTCCACCTTGAAGGGTTCGTCCAGTTCCCGGAACAGGGCGATGGCCTCTTCGCGGCTCATCTCCTGGCGGGAAACCGGCAAATCTCGCTTGATGATCTCACGGGCGCGCTGCTCAATCCGTTCCAGGTCTTCGGGCGTAAAGGTGTAGTCGCCCACGAAAAAGTCGTAGTAAAAGCCGGTTTCAATGGGCGGCCCGATGGTCAACTTGGCCTGGGGAAACAGTTCCTTGACCGCCTGGGCCAGGATATGGGCCGAGGTGTGCCAGAAGGTATGCTTGCCGTCGGGATGCTCAAAGGTCAGGATTTCCACGGGCTCGGTGCAATCCACCGGCCGGAACAGGTCCACCAGGCGATCGCCCACCCGGGCCACCAGGTACCGGCGGTCCTTGCCCACCTGTTCCAGAAGAGGTTTCCCCGGTTCGCAGGGGAGTTCCTTGCCTGAGGGTAGTTTGATGCCCATGAGATCGGCGGAAAATATAAACGCCGCCCCCTGAAGTGTCAACGAATGGGGCGCGTTTGGAGAACAGAGCGGTCGCTGCCTTTCCCGGCGGCTCGGTGGACCCGCCCTCTGGAGCGCACGGGGCCGGTGCCAATCCGGGGCAATCCGGCGGACCTGACAACGATCCAGAAACCGCGATGCCCCAAAGATCCGGTGCTCTTGTGTAGGAGCCGCCTCAGCGGCGATTTTTGGGCGTTTGGGTGAAAGCTACTTATCGCGGCTAAAGCCGCTCCTACAGGGATGGCCATTCTAGCCTTTGGTAGGAGCCGCTTTAGCGGCGATTTCCTTGAGTTGTCCGGCTCCAGCTTCAGGATCACGGCTGAAACCGCTTCCACCTGTTGCAGCCCAGCGGGCTGCAAC
>JALXEF010000078.1 GCA_027069855.1 Caldifarciminota bacterium | reverse complement strand
CCGGATTTACCGGCGGCAGGTGGAGGGGGTGGAGCCCGAGGCCCTGGAGGTGCTCATGTCCTACCCCTGGCCCGGCAATGTGCGGGAACTGGAAAACACGGTGGAGGGCCTGTATGTGCTGGGCCTACGGCGGATCATCCGGGTGACCGACCTGCCGCTGCACATCCGCAAACGGGCCGACCTGGGGGTGGCGCCCACCGGCGCCATGTCCATCCGGGAACTGGAAAAGGAAACCATCCTCAGGGCCCTGAAGATGGCCGGCGGCAACAAGTCCAAGGCCGCCAAAATTCTCGGGATCAGCCGGAACCGGCTGTACCGCAAACTCAAAGCCTACGGCCTGGAGGAATAGCGTGCCGAGTCCCACGGGATGGCTGCTCCTGGGGCTCCTGGCCCTGCCGTTCCACCAAGGGGAACACCTGGAGTTCTCCGTTCGGTTCGGCGTGGTGCCCGCGGGCCGGTTGACCCTGCAGGTGACGCGGCAGGAGGTTCGGCCCGGGGGCGACACCCTGCTGGAGTTCCGTATGGAGGCTCGCACCCGGGGCCTCTTCAACGCCCTGTTCCGGGTGCACGACCGGATCCGCTCGCAGGTGGTGGTCCCTCCCTTTGCAAGCGTCCTGTACGAAAAGCACCTGGAGGAGGGCAGGTATCGGGCCCACCGCCGCATCCTGTACGACCCCGAGCGGCAGGTGGCGGTGTACGAAAACGGCGACACCCTGCCCACGCCGCCGGGGGCCCTGGATCCCCTGGCCCTCTATTACTACCTGCGCACCGTGCCCCTCAGGGCGGGCGATACCCTGCGGGTTCCGTACCATGTGGACCGGGAAAGCACCTGGCTCCGGATCTATGTGGAACGGCGGGAACGGGTGCCGGGGCCGGAGGGGCCGGCACCCGCCTGGGTGCTGACCTCCGACCTCAAGGCGTCGGGCATCCTCAAGGGAGGCGGCGACTTCGTGCTCTGGCTCTCCGACGACGGCCGGCGGCTGCCCCTGCGCATTGAAACCTCGCTTTCCTTCGGCACCATGGTAGCCACGCTCCAGCGCGTGGAGGAGGGGAGGCCATGAGGCTCCGCTCCTGGCTCGGCCCGATCGTGCTGTACCTCGCGGCCGTGGCCGGGGCCGATTTTCTCCTCTTCGGCCGGATCCCCCGGCGCCAGGGGCCGGGCTGGTGGCTGGTTTTCGTCGTCGTGCTCGGCTTTGCCCTGGCCGTTCCCGCCATTGCCGAGCACCTGCACCGCGAAGCCGGCAACCTGCCCCTGGAGCCCCGGGCCCGCCGCACACTCGTGCTCTGGCTGGAGGCCGCCATGCTCACCGTGCTCCTGGTGACCGCCGCCAACCTGCTGGTGGCGCTCCAGGGCCGCCCGGACTGGGCTGAAACCCTGCTCGTGGTGGGCTTCTTCTGGCTGCTCTGGCGGCTGAGGAGGTGGGTCCCGTGAAGATCGGCGTGGTGGGTGACGCCCATTTCGGGGCCCGGGCCTTTGCCCATACCGAGGCCGAGCGCCGCCAGAGCTTCGCCCGGTTCCTCAGGGAAAAGGCTCCGGAGTTCCAGGCTCTGGTGATCCTCGGCGACCTGTTTGACTTCTGGTTTGAGTACGGCACCGTGCTGCCCACGGGCTTTGAGGAGGTGCTGTGCGCCCTGCGCGGGGTCGCCCGCCGGGTGCCGGTCTATTTCCTGCCCGGCAACCACGACCTGTGGGTGGGGCCGGGCCTGGAACGCGCCGTGCCCGGCCTGCGCGTGGTGCGCAAGGGCCTGTTCCTCACCCTGGGCACCCGCCGCATCTGGATGATCCACGGCCATGAACTCTCCCGCGACTGGGGCGCCCGGCTGGTGCACGCCGTGCTGGGCAACCCTGTGGCCACCTGGCTCTACCGCTGGGTTCACCCCGATGTCGGCATCGCCCTGGCCCGCTGGGTGGCCCTGCTTTCCCGCATGCGGGAACCTGAGAACACCGAGGTGCTGCGGCAAAAGATCCTGAGCCGCGCGCCCACGGACTACGACCTGGTGGTCATGGGCCATTACCACCTGCCCTTCGTGGGCCGCAAGGGCAACACCACGGTGCTGGTGCCCGGCGACTGGCTGCTGCACCGCATCTACGCCGAGATCCTGCCCCGGTCGTTGCGGGTGTGGGACTTTTCCCGGAACCGTCTCCTGGCCGAGTTTCCCTATCCCTGAGGTGCCTGCGGCTGGGCCTCGGGCGTCACCCGGGGCAGCCAGAAGTAGGCGAGGATCCCCGAAAGCGTCCCGAGAACCCCCGGAATGAAGAACACATAGGGCACGGGCAACAGGTCGCCCAGGATGCCGGTAAAGAAGGACGACAGGGCCGTGGTGCCCAGCACCGTGAGGTTCACAAAGGCGAACACCCGGCCCAGAAAGGCCTCGGGCAGCAGCCGCTGGAGCAGGGTGGTGCGGGACACCGTGATCCAGGGAATGAAGAAGCCGTGGAACAAAATGGCGGCCAGGGCGAGGCCGTAGTGCCGGATCCCCAGGAAGGGCAGATAGGTGGCGCCGTCCATCAGGATGCCGAACACGAGGTAATGCCAGGCCCGGCGCTCGCCCGAGCGATAGAGCCACAGGGTGCCCAGGAACCAGCCCAGGCCCATGGCCCCTTCAAAGAAGGCGAGGTGGGCAGCCCCCAGGCCGAACACCCGTTTAACCAGCAGGTTGGCGCCCACGATGGCCGGGCCCATGATGAACAGGTTGTCCAGGGCGGTGAGCACGAGAAGCCGGCGCAAAAAGGGATGCTGCCGGACCAGGTGCAGGCCCTCCCGCACATCCTGCAGGAGGTCGCGCTGCTGGGGCGGCGGCTCGGCCACCCGCACCCGCAGGATGGCCAGTACCGACACCAGAAAGGTGAGGGCATCCACCGTGAGCACCATCAGCAGCCGGGCCACGGTGCTGTGGGACCCGATGAGAAGCCCGGCCGTGACCGCCCCTGCCACCATGGCGAGTTGCGTGGAGCCCTGGAGCAGGGCGTTGGCGCGGAACAGCCACTCGCCGGCGAGCCGGGGCATGAAGGCGTCGCGCGCCGGCATGAACAGGGCCGAAAAGGAGGTGTGCAGAAAGGCCAGGGCGCCGATGGACCACCAGTGCAGGTGACCGGCGAAGTACAGGGGCCAGAAGGCCAGGAGCACGACCATCCGCAGGAGGTCGGAAATCACCATCACCCAGCGTTTGGGAAACCGGTCCACCACGGCCCCCACGAAGGGCCCGAGGAGCAGGAAGGGCAGGGTCTCCAGGAAACTGACGATGCCGGCCTTGGTGCCCGCGTGCTGGCTCTCCACGAGCAGCACCAGGAAAAGCAGCACGCTGAAGAACATCTGGTCGCCGGCAGCCGACACGAACTGCCCCACCCAGAAGATCCAGAAGTCCCGACGCCGCGCCATGGCCCTTATTATGCCGCGATGCCCCCGCCCCCGCTGCAAGAAAATCCCCTCGCCTGTATGCTAAAAGCGTGCAAAACGCAAAGGTTCACAGGGTCGTCATCACCGTAGGAAAGGCCGACGACGGCTGGTGGGCCGCCGTGGACCACGATGAGTCCCGAACCTTTGCCTTCACCTCCGTGGCCCGGGACATCCTCCGGCGCCTGGCCCATGAACGGCACACGGTACCCCCCGACGACCTGGTGTACCTGGGCACCGAACTATGGACGGTGCTGTTTTCAGGCGAGCGAAGAAAACGCATGGCGGCCTTTCTGGAGGAGGTCGCCCGGGACACCGATCTGCACCTGGTGTTCCATGTGCAGAGTTCGTTCCCTGAGGTCCACAACTGGCCCTTTGAACTCCTGTATCACTCGGGCTACGGTTTCCTGTTCCAGCGCCCGCGGTTCCACCTGGTGCGCGGGGTGCCCGAGGCGCACCGATACGCTTTGCCGCCCCTGGAGCCGCCTTTGCGCATCCTCGTGGTCATCGCCCAGCCCCCGGCCACCTACGCCAGGGCTCCCCTGGACCCGCTGCGGGAACTGGAGACCCTTTACGACGCCATAGACCCCTGGTTGAAGCAGGGCGATATTGAGGTGGAGGTGTTGCTCTCCTCCCGGCCCGAAGAGATCCGCCAGCGCCTGGACCAGTCTCCCTTTCACATCCTGCACTTTTCCGGCCACGCCCGGCGGGACGGGCAACTGCTGGTGGAGGGGCCGGAGGGCCGGGAGCAGTGGCTTGGCCCCCGGGAGTTCCTCCAGGTGCTGCAGTTGTCCCGGTACAACCTGCGGCTGTTCTACCTCAACGCCTGTGAAACCGCCCGTTCCGGGGGCTTCTTGCCGTCACTGGCGTTTCTCCTGCACCGCGAAATTCCCCGGGCCGTGGTAATCGCCCATACCACCCCGATTTCCGACCGAGCCGCCATCCAGCAGGTGGGAAAGGTGTACGCCCAACTGGCCCAAGGAGCGCCGGTGTTCCGGCTTCTCCAGGACCTGCGCTCGGCCTCGCACGGCGAGTGGTGGGTGCCGGTGCTGTATGCCGGCGAGTTCCAGGAGCCCCTGGTGCACCTTTCCAAACCCGGCCCAGCCCCTAAGGAGCGCCACCGCGTGCCTCCCCGGCCCGCCTTTTATGTGTACCGGTATCCCCTGGCCCGGGAGGCCTTGGACCTGCTCCAGAACCCGGAGGTGCGGTTCCTGGTGCTCCACGGCGTGGGCGGCATGGGCAAAACCTACATGGCCCGGTACCTGGCTGCCTTCCTGCGGGGCCGGTTTCCCCTGGTGCTGTATTACAGCCTGCGCAACGACGACATCGCTTCGCCCGAAGACCTGGTGCGCCGGGCAGCCCGGCACCTGGGGCTTCCCGAAACCCAGGACCTGGAAACCCTGGCCCGGGAACTGCCCGAGCACACCCTGTGGATTCTGGACGACCTGGAACAGGGCGCCCAGGACGAGATGGGGCACCTTCAGCCGGCCTGGAAAGCCTTTCTGGAAACGCTTGCTGGATTGCGGCAGCACCGGGTCATTCTGGCGAGCCGCCTCCGGCCCTACTGGACGAAGCGGGAGCCCGTGGGCCACCTTTTGCCGGTGGGCGAATACCTGCCCCAGGAGGTGGCCCTGCTGCAGGCCTGGCTCGCCGCAGGCACCCGGGAGCAGCAGGCCCAGGCCCGTTACCTGGCGGAGCATTGGGAAGCCCTGGAAGCCCTGCTGGGCCGCTACCCTTTGGGCCTGCACCGGGCCCTGGAAACCCGGCCGGCCCGGCCCGAAGCCGTGCTTCGGGACCCCCTGGTGCAGGACCTTGTGGAGTTCTACCGGCCCTATCTGGAGGCCCATCCGCGGGATGCCCTGTGGCTGCTGAGCCTGCCCGGTGCGGTGCCCCGGGAGTATGTGGAAACCTGGGTTCGGGACCCGAAGTTCCTGGACCTGTTGCTGCACCGCCTTCGCCTTCTGGAACCGATAGAGGGTGGAAAACTGCTGCAGGGCGTTCGGGCGGTGTGGTCCTACTTCCGGGAGCATCCATTACGGGTTCCCCACGCCAAGGTGCAGAACCTGGCCCGGGAACTGTCCCAGGAGCTGGAAAAGGCCCGGGAAGACATCGCTCCAGAGCAGAAGAAGTTTCTGCCCTTCCATGCCCTGGCCCTCGTGCACCTGGTGCCGAGGCTGGGAGAGGGAGAGGTACAGGACCTTGCGGGGGCTCTGCACCGGGCCTTTGACATTCTGAAAAGGTCTTTTGAAACGGCCGGAGCACTGCGGCAGGTTCTGTTCCCGGGGTTTGCAGAAGCCCTGCACCGGGCGCTGAAGCGCCTGCCTGAAGAGAATCGGGCCAGGGGGTTGAACGACCTGGCGGTGTCCCTCGCGGAGGTAGGGAGGAAGGAAGAGGCACTGGAGGTGATTCGGGAGGCGGTGGAGATCTATCGGGGGTTGGCCGGGAAGAATCCCGGGG
>JALXEF010000077.1:14760-19168 GCA_027069855.1 Caldifarciminota bacterium | reverse complement strand
ACCACCCGCCGCTCCGGCTTGTCCAGCAACACGCAGATTTCCAGGCTGGCGGGCTTGCGCTCCAGGAGCAGGCGGTACAGGTAGTCCAGGGTGATGCCGGTGTCCACGATGTCCTCTACCAGCAGCACATGGCGGCCCTCAATGGGCTCGGAGAGATCCTTGAGGATCTTCACCTCGCCGCTGCTTTCCGTGGACCTGCCGTAGCTGGACACGGCCAGGAAGTCCACGGCCACATCAAAGGGAATCTGGCGGATCAGGTCGGCCAGGAAGATGAAGGAGCCCTTCAGCACCCCCACGAACAGAGGGTCGGTGCCTTCATAGTCCCGGGCCAGTTCCTGGGCCAGTTCCTGAACGCGCCGCTGAATTTCCTCGGCGGAAATCAAATAGCCAGGCTTCGTGCTCATGGATTTTCATCACCTCCATTTGGACCGGGCGAGGACGCCGTCCGGACCGATGGGCCTGGGCCACGCCGGGGATCCAGAGAATGCCCCACGCGTCCTCCACCACCGGCAGCCAGGGTCGTACCCACTGGGGAACCCGATGGGTCTGGAGCAGAATTTTGACCTTTTTCCACTCCCCTGGCCTGACCTCCAGGCGGTCGCCGGGTTGTACCGCTCTAATTGTAAAGGGCGGGCCCGCCACCGTGTCCTCGGGCCAGCAGGCCTGAAAGGCCTGGGGCGCAGGGCATTCGGAGAGGGGGCGAAAAACGAACCGCAGGTTGAGGTCGGGCAGGGTCAGCGAGGGCCCTTCCCACGACTGGGGAGACAGCGGGCGGGGCGGCAGTTTTTGTTGCCACAGGAGCCAGCCGAAGGATCGCACCACCCGCCCCCCTTTGAGATGGAGCCGGCCGGAGGGGCACTCCAGCAGCCGCAGAAACTCCTCGGATTCCGGGTAGTTGGCGCCCAGGTAACGGTACGCGAACCAGCGCTGGAGCACCCGGGGGAGCCGCCGCAACGCCTCCACCGAGAGCACCGGGTTGCCGAAGAAGGTATGGTCAATAAGGGTTTCCAGGGGCGGAAACCGCTGTTCCAGGTCCTCCAGGACCTCCTGGTTGAGCCGCGAGGTGGCGAAAAGGTGCTCCTGCAGAGCTGGGAACCGTTCCTCCAGCAGAGGGATCACCTGGAGCCGCAGGAAGTTGCGGGTGCGTTCCAGGTCCAGGTTGGTGGGGTCTTCGCGGTAGGGGATGCCCTCCTTCTGCAGGTACTGGCGCACCTCGTCGCGGCGGATGAGGATCAGGGGCCGCACATAGGGCAGGCGCACCGGCCGCAGGCCGGAGAGGCCGGTGAAGCCGGCGCCCCGAAACAGATGGAACAGGAAGGTTTCGGCGGCGTCGGTGAGGGTATGGCCCAGGGCGATGCGGTGGCCGCCCCAGCGCCGGAGGGTTTCCTCCAGGAAGGCCAGGCGGGCCAGGCGGGCCTGCTCTTCCAGGTTCTGCCCGGGCTTTTTCTCCAGAGGTTCGGGCAGTCGGCGGCCGAAGAAGGGGAGGTGGAAATCCTCGGCCAGGCGGGCGGTGAAATGCAGGTCGTCCAGCGAATCGGGCCGCAGGCGGTGGTCCAGGTGGGCCACGGCCAGGTCCACCTGCAGGATGGGCTTCAGGTGCATGAGCCAGTGCAGGAGGAACACCGAATCGGCGCCGCCGGAGACCGCCACGAGCACCTTCATGCCGGGCTCCATCATGCGGTACCGCCGGATGGCCGTAAGAATGCGGGTGCGCAGGGTGGATGGATGGGTCATGGGCGCTGGCGTTCTCCCATCAGGGTCTGGTACGGAAAGTAGGCCAGGTAGTTTTTCCACCAGCGGAAGAGCAGGGGTTGCCGCACCTGGGGGTTCAGGAGTTCCAGCACATTGATGCGGAGCGTGAACACATAGGCGTCCATGTTGTTCCACCAGGCCCATTGCCAGTTGGGGTCGGGCCGGGGGTAGTCCCAGTAGATTTCCACGAAGTCCCAGCCGTAGTGTTCCCGGAGCCAGGCCCAGAGCACGCCGCCCATGTTGGCGGCGAAGTCCAGGGGGCTGAAACCCTCGTCCTTTTCCAGGCCGTCCATGTATTCATCGGCGGCGCTGATCAGGGCGACGGCCACACTGGCCACGAGCAAGCTTCGGTCGCGCCCCATCTGGGTGCCGTACTGGAGCACATGGGTGAGGTGTCGGGTCAGGAGATGGGGGATCATGAAGTGCACGCAGCGGTCCAGGTGGTTCCGCTGGCCCAGTTCCTGTTGCCAGGTGCGCACATGGAAGGGACCCTTGTTTTCCGGCGCCGCATGGTTGGGGCTGGTGAGCATTTCCAATCGGTGCAGCACCGCCTGGCGGTTCATGGGGTCAAAGGCCAGGTCCAGGCCCGCTGCAAGCACCAGGCCGGCCAGGAGCGTTTGCCCCTTGTTGAGGAAGGGCAGTTCCGGCGCGGAAAGGTGCAGGTTGCCGGTGTCCGGGGCGTTGACGAAGTGCGTGAGGTAGAGTTGAAAGGGCAGGGGAGGGTCGGCGGGCACCCGGGGTGCCGGGAACGCGAGCAGTGCCAGAAGCCAGAGGTTCATCGGCTCCGCCGGAAACAGGGCTCGGGAAGCCCCAGGTCCTGGAGTTTCCGGGCGATTTCCCGGCTGTGGGCGTCGTGGTGATAGCCGGAGGCGTAGGGCAGGGGTGTGGCATAGCCCAGGGAGCGGCTCAGGGCCAGCATGAAGAGTTCGCGCAGGTACTTGCCCACCACCGAGGCCATGGCCACGGGCAGCCAGCGGGCGTCGGCGTCCTGCAAAAAGTGCAGCGACCAGGTGTGCCAGCGGTACGCTGCGTGGTGCCGGTGTTCCCGGCGGACCTCCACGGATTCCTGGAGTCGCCGGAACCAGGGCCCGTACCGCCGGGTGCCGCCGATCTTGCCCACGAAGGCCCAGCCCTCCGGGGTGGGCGCGCGCCGGCGCAGCACCTTCAAAAACAGCCAGAAGTCCATAAAGGCCTTGCTCCCGAAACGCCGGACCTGCTGATTAAACAGCGGTTCTGTAAGGATTTCCACCGCGACGCCGGCAACCCGGACCCCTTTAAGGGGAGCGGGCAGGGGGTCCGGCTCGTGCTTCAGCCAAACGGGCAGGCGGAGGTCCGGGTACCACCGGGCCAGGTCCGGGCAGGGATCGTACAGGTCGGCCAGGCTCCGGCCCGTGAGGGCGTGGACCAGTTCATGGAAAGCCCGGGTCCGGAAACCGGCCGCGCGGAGCACCTGGAGCGCCAGGCGTTCGCCGGTGCGGTAGGAGGGCACGCTCCGGCGGAAAATCTGTTTGCTGTCGCGGAACGGGGTATCCGCTCCTTGCTGCTGAAGATCCAGCAGGGTCCAGGGATCGCCGTCCACCGCCAGGTCCACCCGGGTGACCACCAGGGGGCCCAGGAACGGGCCGTACCCGTTTTCGTCCACCCCGGCCACGGACACCGGCTCGTCCGTGAACTCAAACATGCGATTCCTGCTTCAGGGATTCCAGGGTTTGCACCACCTGGCGGTTCTCGGCCACATCGTGGACCCGGAGGATCTCCACGCCCTTCATCACCAGGAAGGCCGTGACCGCCAGGGTGCCGTAGAGGCGTTGGGCCGGATCGGGCTCCTGGAGCAGGGCGCCGATGAAGCTCTTGCGGGAATGGCCCACGAGAATCGGAGCCTCCAGACCCCGGAACCGGGTGATGTTCTTCAGGAGTTCCAGGTTGTCTTCCACACGCTTGCCGAAGCCGATGCCCGGGTCCACCACCACCTGCCGGGGATCCAGGCCCAGTTCGGTGAGCGCGACGATGCGGCTTTCCAGGTACCGGTACACCTCGTCCACCACATCGGTGTAAAAGGGGTTTTTCTGCATGTCGCGGGGGGTGCCCTTCATGTGCATGAGCACGATGGGCACCTGGTTCTGGGCCACAAAGGGGGCCATGTCGGGGTCAAAGGTGGCGGCGGAAATGTCGTTGACCATATCGGCACCGGCCTCCAGGGCCCGGCGGGCCACCTCGGCCTTGTAGGTATCCACGGAGATCCAGGCCTCGGGCGCCTCCCGGCGAAGCTCCTCTACCACGGGGATCACCCGCCGGAGTTCCTCCTCCAGGGGCACGGGTTCGGCGCCGGGCCGGGAAGACTCGCCGCCGATATCCACGAGGTCGGCACCCTGCTGCAGCAGGTCCAGGCCGCGGCGCACGGCCGCCTCGGCCAGAGTGTACCGGCCGCCGTCGTAAAAGGAGTCCGGGGTGACATTCAGGATGCCCATCAGCAGGGTGCGGGTGCCGGTGGCCAGGGTCCGGCCATGGGGCGAGCGGAGGGTTCGGCGGATCATGGCGAAAAAAGTGGGCGGCGGCCGCGCGCGCCCGGCGCGCGCGGCCGCCGCCCAAAATCCTTTACGGTTTCACTGCCAGGAACACCGGAATGTTCCGGCGCATGACCTTGAAGATGATGGGA
>JALXEF010000077.1:0-14750 GCA_027069855.1 Caldifarciminota bacterium | reverse complement strand
ACTCGCCGCCGATATCCACGAGGTCGGCACCCTGCTGCAGCAGGTCCAGGCCGCGGCGCACGGCCGCCTCGGCCAGAGTGTACCGGCCGCCGCCCAAAATCCTTTACGGTTTCACTGCCAGGAACACCGGAATGTTCCGGCGCATGACCTTGAAGATGATGGGACGCTTGGCGTCGGCGTATTCCTTCTTGGCCTTTTCAAAGTCGCTCAGCCGCCGGATTTCCAGGCTGCCGATCTTCTGGATGACATCGCCCTTGCGGAATCCGGCATCGTCGGCCGGCGAATCGGGCTCCACCTTCAGCACCACCACACCGGTTTCCTGGGTGATGCCCATCTGCTGGGCCTCTTCGGATTTGACATCGGCCACCTCCAGGCCGAGCCAGCTGGCGTGCCCGGGGATCACCTGCGGCTCCTCTTCGCCGCCCGGTGCCGCCGCCGTGCCCTGCGAAGGATACTCCGTCAGAGTGGCCTTGAGGGTTTTGGTGGAGCCGTCCTCCCGGATCACCTTGAGGGTGACCTCGGTGCCCGGCGGCGTTTCGGCCACCATGATGCGGAACTTCTCCACCGAGGTCACGGGCTTGCCGTTGAACTCCACGATGACATCGCCCTCCTTGAGGCCGGCCTTGGCCGCCGGGGTGTTTTCCACCACCCGGGCCACCAGTACGCCTTCGGGCTTCTCCAGGCCGTAGGCCTCGGCCAGTTCCGGCGTCAGGGGCTGCGGCAGGATGCCCAGGTACCCCCGGATCACCCGGCCCTTTTCAATCAACTGCTGTGCCACGTACCGGGCCAGGTTGATGGGAATGGCGAAGCCGATGCCCACATTGCCGCCGGAGGGCGTGGAAATGGCGGTGTTCACGCCGATCACCTGGCCGTGGATGTTCACCAGCGGCCCGCCGGAGTTGCCCGGGTTGATGGCCGCATCGGTCTGGATGAAGTCCTGGTAGGTGGGGCCTTCGGGCAGGGCCAGGCCCGAGCGGCCCGTGGCGCTGATCACGCCGACGGTCACGGTGCGCTCCAGGCCGAAGGGGTTGCCAATGGCGATCGCCCAGTCGCCCACCTGGATGCTGTCGGAATCGCCCAGGGGCGCGACGGGCAGTTCGTGGTCGCTCTTGATGCGAAGAACGGCGAGGTCGGTACGCGGGTCGGTGCCCACCACCTCCACCTCGTCGCCCTTGAACTCGCTCTTATCCTGGAGTTTCACCACGATCTTGTCGGCATCCTTCACCACATGGTTGTTGGTGAGGATGTAGTAGTAGCCGTCCTTTTTGAGGAAGATGAAGCCGGAGCCCAGGCTCCGGGTCCTCTCCGGCATGGGCGGAAAGTCCTTGAAGAACTCCCGGAAAAACTCCTCAAAGGGGCTTCCCTGGATGGGTGGGTGCTTGAACACATGTTCGGTGGACACATTGACCACCGCGGGAACCACCGCTTCAATGGCCTTGGCGAAGGGACGCTCGCAGCCGGAGGGGACCGGTACGCCGGGGCTCGGGGTCAGGGTCACGGTCGCGGTATCTTCCGCCTCCGTTCTGGCGTGCCATCCGAGGTCGGCCGTGAAGATCACGCCCAGCACGATGCCGAGGGCGAGCATGCTGACGGCCAGGATCGCGCGTTTCAGCATGTCCCAACACCTCCTTTTGGTTTAAAACCCCGTGCCGAACTGCACGTGGGGCATCCATTTCCGGTCGTTGATGCTGTAAGCCAGGTCAAAGCCCACCACCCCCATCATGGGCACCTCCATGCGGATGCCCACGCCCACGCCCTTCTTCAGGCGCCAGGGATCAAAGTAGGTGATGTTCTCCCAGGTGTTGCCGATGTCCGCGAACCCGAGAAGGTACATGCTTTCGGACACCCGGTACCGGGCTTCCAGGGTAAGGATCCCGAACACCCGACCGCCCACATTGGGCGGGGTTTCAATGGGTGTGATGCTGCGCCAGGAGAAGCCGCGCAGGCCGTAGGGCCCGATGTCGCCCAGGTAGAACCGTTCGTAGAAGGGCACATCCGAGAGTTTCCGGAGCCCGCCCAGGTACCCCAGCCGGAGCATGGCCATGCCGATGTACTTCCTCTGCCAGTTGGCGTACACCGAAAGGTTGGCCAGGTGCTTGTGGTAGTGCACATCCCCGAGCAGCGGCCCTCCGGCGAAGTCCAGGTGGTACGAGGCCCGGAGCCCCTGGGTGGCGTTGAAGATCCGATCGCGGGAATCGTAGGTGATGCCCGTGGAGATCTTGGAGGTCCAGCGGTACTCGTCCTCCACCCAATCCCGCAGGGAGGGCAGATTCCGCAGGGTATCGGCGATGTTGAACACCCGGATCATTTCCAGTTGATACCCCGCCGTGGCGCGCCAGTAGTCGTTCCACAGGCGCTGGCCGTAGGTGATGGACCCGCCGATGCGGCGGGTGCTGTACTCGGGCAGGTAGGTGGTGAGGTCGTGGCCTTCAATCCCCAGAGACCGGGGTTTGCCCAGGAGGTAAGGCTCGGTGAAGCCCAGTTGCACATTCCGGCGCCGGGAGCCGTATTCCACCAGGGCGTTCACCTGCTGGCCCCGGCCCAGGAAGTTGGGGTTCTGCAGGTTCAGGTACAGGGAGGGGCCGTAGGTGGCCGAATAACTCGCGCCGATCCCCATCTGGCCCGTGGGCTTCTCCTTCACCTCAAAGATGACATCCACGAAGCCCGAGTCTTCGGTGGGGGCGAAGTTGAGCTGCACATTCTCAAAGTAGTTCAGGTAAAAGAGGTCGCGCTGGCTCTTGACCGCCAGGTATCGCGAGAAGTAGTGGTTGGGCAAAAGGTCGATTTCCCGCCGGATCACACTCTCGTAGGTTTTGGTGTTGCCCACGATGTTGACCTTCCGCACCTTCACCCGCTCGCCTTCGGTGATGTGGAACACCACATCAATGATGGAGTCGTCGCGGAGGTGCTCCTCGGGCACCACCTGTACATAGAGGTAGCCGGAATCGCCGTACAGGCCGGCGATGGTGGCGATGGCCTCCTGGATCCGGTCCTTGCGATACACCCCGGGCACATAGGTGCTTTTGCCGATGAGTTTCTTGAGCATCTCGGACACCGGCGGCCGGTCGCGGCGGAGGTCTACATGCTGCCGCAGGAACTCGGTGCTGAACACCTGGTTGCCGGAAAAATCGGTGTCGCCGAACCAGTAGCGGGGCCCCTCGGTGAGGTACACGGTGATGTAGAGACCGTCGTCACGGTAGTCAAAGTGGGTGGAGTCCACCCGGGCCTTGGGGAAGCCGTGTTGCTGGTAGAACTCCACGATGCGTTCCAGGTCGCGGGGCCACTCCTCAGGCAGGAATCGGGCCTTGCGGTACCAGCGTTTTTCGCGGTTTTTCAGGTGGACCTCCAGGACCTCGTCGGGAAAGTGCTGGTTCCCCACGATCTCAATTTTGCGGATGGGGTACACCTTGCCCTCTTCAATGTGGAAGATGAGGTCGGCGAAGCCCTGGGAATCCGGGGGGGTGATCTCGTAGGTGACCTTGGCCCGGATGTACCCCCGGCTGTGGTACAGCCCCTCCAGGGTTTTTTGCCAGCGAAACAGGCGCTGGAACGAGAGGTACATCCCCCTGCGTGCCTTGAGGGTATCGCGCAGGGTTTTGTCCTTCAGGGCGCGGTTCCCCTGGAAGAGCACCTGGCGGAGCCGCGGGTTTTCCTGCACCCGGAGCACGATGTCGGCCTGGCCGGAGGGGGTGATGTGGACCTCCACCTCGGCGTTGCTGAACAGGCCGGAGCGGTAGAGTCGACGGAGCCCTTCCCGTACAGTTTCCAGATCAAAGGACGCACCGGGTGTAATCCCGAACCGGTGAACAACCCCTTCCTGGGTACTCCACTGGAGTCCCTGCACCGTCACCGTACGAGCGGTAAATCCAAAAAGCAATAGACCTGCCCAGAGTGAAGCGATCATGGTCGTTGTTTTGTGCGGGGTACAGGCGACCTACAGCCCCCCGGTGGTTTCGGCCAGGAGGTCCTCCACCTCCAGTTTGAGTTGGTCATCCTGTCGGGCCACCACTACCCGGTTGCCCTCCCGGATTTCCCCTTTGAGGAGGGCTTCGGATAGGGGCTCTTCAATGTACTTTCGGATCACCCGCCGCAGCGGCCGGGCGCCGAACTCCGGATCGTATCCCTTTTCAGCAAGGAGACGACGGGCCTCGGGGGTCAGGCGCAGGGTGATGTTCTTGTCGTACAGGCGCTTCTGCAGGTCGCCCACCAGGATGTCCACGATCTTCTCGATGTCGGCGAGTTCCAGCGGCCGGAAGATGATGATCTCATCAATGCGGTTCAGAAATTCGGGCGGCACGATCTTTTTGAGTTCGCCCCGCAGCAGGGCCTGAATGTGCTGGAAGTCCAGTTCCTTGTCCGAGGTTTTGAAGCCCAGGGACTGCGACTTTTTGATTTCCCGGGTGCCGATGTTGGAGGTGAGGATGATCACGGTGTTCCGGAAGCTGACCTTGCGGCCGTAGGAGTCTGTCAGCACACCCTCTTCCAGGATCTGCAGCAGGATGTGGAACACATCGGGGTGGGCCTTTTCAAACTCGTCAAAGAGCACCACAGAGTACGGTTTCCGTCGGACCCGTTCGGTGAGCTGGCCGCCCTCTTCGTAGCCCACATACCCCGGGGGTGCGCCGATGAGCCGCGACACATTGAAGCGCTCCATGTACTCGGACATGTCCAGCTCGATGAGGGCGTCTTCGTCGCCGAACAGGAACTCGGCCAGGGCCTTGGCGGTTTCGGTTTTGCCCACGCCGGTGGGGCCCAGGAAGATGAAGGAGCCGATGGGCCGCCGCGGGTCCTTGATGCCGGCGCGCGACCGGCGGATGGCCCGGGCCAGGGCCCGGATGGCCTCGTCCTGGCCCACGATGCGCTTTTTCAGTTCCTCTTCCATGTGGATCAGGCGGGCTTGTTCGTTTTCGCCCACCCGCACCAGGGGGATGCCGGTCCAGCGGGACACCACCTGGGCCACATGGTCGGCGGTCACCTGCAGGGCCTCACTCTCGGCCAGCAACCGGCGTTTCTTTTCGGCGATGCGGTGTTCCAGGTCCTGCTCCCGGTCGCGGAGCTTGGCGGCCTGTTCAAACCGCTGGTTCCGAACGGCCTCCTGCTTGAGGGCGCGGATATGCTCCAGTTCCCGTTTGTACCGTTCCAGCACCTCATCGGTGGCCCGGGAGGAGAGCTTGACCTTGGCGCCGGCCTCATCCAGCACATCAATGGCCTTGTCGGGCAGCTGCCGGTCCTGGATGTACCGGTCCGAGAGTTTGGCCGCCGCCTCAATGGCCTCGTCGGTGTACCGAACGCCGTGGAAACTCTCGTACTTGCCCTTGAGGCCCTTCAGGATCTCTATGGTTTCCTGCACCGTGGGCGGCTCCACGATGATGGGCTGGAACCGGCGCTCCAGGGCGCCGTCCTTTTCAATGTACTTGCGGTACTCCTCCAGGGTGGTGGCGCCGATGACCCGAATGAGGCCCCGGGCCAGGGCCGGCTTCAGGATGTTAGAGGCGTCAATGGCGCCTTCGGCGGCGCCGGCGCCCACCACCGTGTGGAGCTCGTCAATAAAGAGGATGACTTCGGGCGCCTCGGCGGCCTCGTTCACGATGGCCTTGAGGCGTTCCTCAAACTGGCCCCGGTACTTGGTGCCGGCCACGATGGCGGCGAGGTCCAGGGCCAGGATGCGCTTGTCCATGAGCACCTCGGGCACCTTGCCCTCCACGATGCGCTGGGCCAGGCCCTCCACGATGGCGGTTTTGCCCACGCCGGGCTCCCCGATGAGCACGGGGTTGTTCTTCTTCCGGCGGGAAAGGATCTCAATCATGCGCTCGATTTCCTTTTCCCGGCCGATCACAGGGTCCAGTTTGCCCTCGCGGGCCAGGGCCGTGAGGTCGGTGGAAAAGCGCTCCAGGGTGCGGACGTTCTTTTTGGAGCGGCCGGAGCCCTGTTCGCCGGGCTCGCGGGCCCCGATGGCCCGGAGGGTTTCCTCCATCACCACATCAATGTCTACACCCAGCGCCACCAGGATCTGGGCGGCCATGCCCTTGCGCTCGCGAAGGAGCCCCAGGAGCAGGTGTTCGGTGCCGATGTAGTTGTGGTTCAGCCGGCGGGACTCCTCCATGGCGAAGTGGAGCGCCCGGCGGGCCGAGGGATTGAGCGGCAGGTCGGTGGGCGGCACCCGGTGCTTGCCCGGGGGCACCATTTCCTCCACCGCCTGGCGCAATTCATTGAGGTCTAAGCCGAGGTTGGCCAGCACATTGGCGGCGACCCCTTCGCCGATGCGCGCCAGCCCCAGCAGGATGTGTTCGGTGCCCACGAAGTTGTGGGACAAACGGAGGGCCTCCTCGCGGGCCAGGAACAGCACCCGCTTGGCACGCTCCGTGAAACGCTCGTTAAAGTACACAGATCTCGCCTCCCTCCGTGCGGTTTAGGCTCCCTGGGCCAGGAGCAAACCCTCCAGTTCCCGCTCCATTTCGGTGAAGGAGCGGGCGAAGGTACCCAGTTCTTTGGCGTGGGCCTTGCGGTAGGACTTCAGGAGGTCCAGGGCTTCCTGGTAGCGCCCCTGGGCCTTCAGCGCCGTGGCCCTTTTGAGGGCCAGCAGCGCCTGGAACGAGGGGAAGTCCACCAGTTTCCCGGCCTCTTCGTAGTAGGAAAGGGCCCGGGCCGGATCCCCCTGATCCAGCGCGATATCCCCCAGTTTGCTGAGGGCAAAACCCTTCAAATAGGGGTCTTCGGGTTTGGTGCGCAGGAACTGCTCCAGGTAGTCGCGGGCCTTATCGTGGTCGCCGAAGTTCAGGTAGTGGGTGCCCAGGTAGTAGAGCGCGGCCTTGCCCTCCGGCGTGCCGGCGTACTGTTCGGACAGGTTGCGGAACAGGGGCAACGCCCGGGTGGTATCCCCGGTGGCCAGCAGGGTGACGGCCTGCAGGTAAGCCAATTGGCTTTCAGGGTTCGGTTTCGGGCGGTTCATGGTCTGGAACACGACGATGGCGGCGAGCACGAGCAGTGCGCCCAGAGCCCAGTAGGTGCGCTCCGGCTTTTCCGTGAAGTACCCCAGGATCCGCATCAGGAAATCGCGGATCGGATCCTTCCTCAGTTCCTGTTTCGTGATGTGTGCCATTTTTTCACCTGCCCCAATTATACCTTAGTCGGCGAGGGGGTGTCAAGCCGCCGGAGGCCCAAAGTTTGCCGAAATTTCAAGGGATTCGTCGCCCCCGGCTTTAACTTACGCCACCCGACCAAGATAGTCAAGTAAGCGCTGCAGGTCCTCGGGCAGCGGGGCCTCCACCTCCACCCAGGAGCCGTCGCGGGGATGGCGGAACCGCAGGCGCCAGGCGTGAAGGGCCTGCCGGGGCATGATCTGCAGGATCTCCTTCACCTGCTCCCGGTACCGCGAGGGCACCCGGTGAAAGATCTTGCGCGGGTCGCGCCCCCCATAGGTGGGGTCCCCGATCACCGGGTATCCCAGGTACTCAAAGTGCACCCGGATCTGGTGGGTGCGGCCGGTTTTCAGGGAAACCCGCACCTCAGAGGCCAGGTCGCCGAACCGCCGCAGCACCTCGTACTCCGTGATGGCCGGCTTAGAGGCGAAGGGCGTTACGGCCATGCGTTTCCGGTCGATGGGATGCCGGCCGATGGGCGCCTCGATCACGCCCTCGTTTCGTTCCAGGTTGCCCCACACCACGGCCAGGTACTCCCGGCGGGCCACCTTTTCGGCCATCTGGCGGGCCAGGCTCCGCACCGCCCGGTCCGAGAGGGCCACCACCATGACCCCCGAGGTTTCCTTGTCCAGCCGGTGCACGACGCCGGGCCGGGTTTTGTCCGAGGTGGTGGGCAGGTCCGGATAGCGGGCCAGCAGGGCATTGATGAGGGTGCCGTCCAGGTTGCCCTTGGCCGGGTGCACCACCATGCCCGCCGGCTTGTTGATCACCACCACATCCTCGTCCTCGTACAGGATGGGCACCGGGATCTCCTGCGGGCGGATCTCCAGTTTGTCGCGCACCTCAAATTCCGCCACGATGTGGTCGCCCGCCTTCACGCGGTACCCGGGTTTGGGGGCCGGCTGGCCGTTGATCCACACCTTCCCCTCCTTGATCAGGCGGTCCACCTGGCTCCGGGTAAGCCCGATGCCCGAAATCACCAGATACTGGTCCAGGCGCATGTGGGCGTTCTTTTCCGACACCACCCGCTCAAACCGTTTCCACATGACAGGGGAAATTATACCGAGGGCCGACGGGGGCCGGCGCGGCGCCGGAAGTCCCGCACCCGCTGGATCTGGAAGGTTTCAAAGAGCAACCGGTACCGGGCTCGGAGGGCCCGGTTGTAGGCCTCCTGGCCGGGGCCCCGGGGCTGCCAGGCGGGGCTCAGCCGCTGCAACGCCCGTTCCAGCTGCCAGCGGTGCAGGAACAGGCGGCCGTGCAGCGCCAGCACCGGCTCCAGATAGGCCGGTGGAAACAGATCGGGCGCAAGGGCCTGCCGGGCCAGGGCGGAATCCACCAGCAGGCTGTCCACCTCGGTGTAAGCCAGCACGGTTTCCAGGGCCTTGCCTTTAAGGCCCAGCGCCTTGAGTTGCTGTTGCCAGGCCCGGGCCCCCACCACGGTGCGGCCCTCCAGGCTGTCTAAGGCCGGTGGGGCCACGCCCAGGCGGTGCAGTTCCTGCAGGGTGGCCGCGTCCAGGGTGTACACCAGGGGCCGATACACCTGCTGCTGAAACACATTCTGCATAAAAAACAGGCCGAAGAAGGAGAGCACCCCGGCCGTAAGGGGGGTGACCACCCATCCCCACACGATTCGGCGGATCACGGAGAAGTTCAGCGCCCGTCCGCCGCCCTTGGCCAGGCCGATGCCGATGACGCCGCCCACCACCGCCTGGGAGCTGGATACGGGCACAAGCGGGATCGTGGGCAGGTGCAATTGCATGAGCAGGTGTTGCAGGCTGCGGGATGCGAACATAAAGAGCACCAGGGATTCGGCCGCCACCACAATCCACGCGTCAATGGGCGAGAGTTTCATAATCTCATTGCCCACGGTCCGGATCACGCGGTGGGAATAGGTAAGGATCCCCACGGCGATGGCCAGCCCGCCGACGAGGAAGAGCACCTGGATCCGACTGAGATGGACCAGGGACCCCAGCCGGACCTCTGGAAAGGGATTGGACCCCACGAACACACCCATGACATTGGCGATATTGTTGGCCCCCAGGCTGTAGGCGCCGAAGGCGGCGATCAGCAGCAGGGCCACCCGGGTGTAGAGGTCCAGGTCCAGCAGGTGGATCCGAATCCGATAGATCAGGACCCGGGCCAGCCGCACCCCCAGATAGGCGAAGGCGGCGGTGAGCACCGGCGAGGCGACCCAGGTGGTCAGGATCTTGAGGAGCGTGGGGCGGTCAATGGGCAATCCCACGAAGAGGTCCCAGCCCACGATGGCCCCCACGATGGCCTGGGTGGTGCTCACGGGCAGGCCGATGCGGGTCATCCAGGCCACGGTGATGGCGGCCGCCAGGGCCACGGTGAAGGACCCGCCCAGGGCGTTGACCGCGCCGAGTTTGCTGTAGGTATGGGCCGGGCCGGCGCCCCCGATCACGGCCCCGAGGATCACGAACACCGCGGCCACGGTGGCCACGAGGGTGAACCGGAGCATCCGGGTGGCCACGGCGGTGCCGAAGACATTGGCGGCGTCGTTGGCCCCCAGGGACCAGCCCAGAAACAGACCGCTGGACAGGTAGAACCAGACCATGCTATACCAGGCGTTTGATCACATAGATGGACAGGCGGTCGCCCACATCCTCGGCCCGGTCCGCCAGGTCCTGGATAAAGGAGATGAAGGTGCGGAGGTGCATCTTGTGGCTGAGCCGCAGGTCGGTTCGGCCGAAGATCTGGCGCTTGAGTTTCTCTCCCACCTTGTCGGACTCCTTTTCGTAGAACATGATGCCGGCGATGTGGTTCCGCACCGCGGCGATGTCCTTGAAGTAGGCCCGGACCGCGGCCACCATCTCCGCCACGGCCTGCAGGCTCACCTCCACCAGGTTCTGCCAGTCCTCCTGCAACTCCGGCAGGATCTCGGGCTTTTCCACGGAAAACTCCACCAGGCTGTCGGCCAGGGCATTGAGCACATCGTCGGAGTTTTCGAGAAGGGCCAGCACGTCGCCCCGGGCCTCGGGCAGCAGCATCTGGGCGTAGATGGTGTTCTCGATCTCCCGGCGCAGGCTGTCGGCCTTGCCCTCCAGGCGGTCCACCTCCTGCACCCGGTGCTCAAAGTCCTCCCACTCGCCCTGCAGATAGTACTTCATGCCTTCCCGGTATTCCAGGGATGCCTGCAGGATGGTGTCAAGGAAGGCATCGATTTTGTTTTCCAGCTCCCTTGTCTTTTTGAAAAGTTGGAACATGCCAAAACCTCCGCAATGTACTTGGCGAAGAACCAAAACTTCGGAAAATCTATTGCCCCGTGTGGCTGGAACCCAAAGATACACCCGCCCCGCCACGGCCGCAAGGATCCTGGCCTTCGGCCATATAATCCACCGATATGAAACCCCTGGAACGGGTGGTGTCGCTGGCCGAGGCCGCCGATCGGGTCCGCCGTCTGAAACGCCTCGGGAAAACCGTGGTGTTCACCAACGGCGTGTTTGACCTGCTGCACCCCGGCCATGTGCGGTTTCTGGAACAGGCCCGCGCGCTCGGGGATTTCCTGGTGGTCGGGGTGAATACCGACGCATCGGTGCGCCGCCTCAAGGGGCCCGGTCGGCCCGTCTTTCCCCTGGAAGCCCGCCTGATCCTGTTGAATGCCCTGCGCAGTGTAGACCTCATTGTGCCCTTTGAGGAGGATACCCCGCGCCGCCTGATCGAGACCCTGCTGCCCCAGGTGCTCGTGAAGGGGGCCGATTACCGACGCGAGGAGGTGGTGGGCCACGACATCGTGGAACACCACGGCGGCCGCGTGGTGCTTTTGCCCCTTCTGCCCGGCTATTCCACCAGTAAAATCATTGAGCGCATCCGGAAGTTGCCATGACCGATACCTGGAAAACCCGCGCCACCTACCTGCTGTTCATCCTGCCCTTCACTGTGGTGTTCCTGATTTTCCTGGGGTTCCCGTTCCTCTACGCCTTTTACCTGTCGTTCCACCGCATCACGAACCTGTTGAACATCCTGAGCGGCCTGAAGTTCGCCGGCCTGGCCAACTACCTGTACATCCTCAAGGACCCCGAGTTCTACTGGGGGGTGATCGCGAGTTTATACTACGGCGCGCTGAGTATCCCCTTCGGCATGGCGGTATCGCTGGGGCTTGCGCTGCTGGTGCGCCCCCGGAAACCCCTGCTGAAGGCCTACCGCACCCTGTTTTTCCTGCCCTTCGTGCTGGACGCCTTCGTGGTGGGGATCGTGTGGACCTTCCTGTATGCGCCCCGCTACGGGGTGTTCACTCAGGTGTTGCACTGGCTGCATCTGGCCTCCCTGGACTTCGGCGTGCTCGCCAGCCCGGCCACGGCCATGCCCGGCGTCGTGCTGGCCATGACCCTGAAGAACGCCGGGTTCGGCATGGTGCTCTTCCTGGCGGCTTTAGATCAGATTCCGCGGGAGGTGCTGGAAGCCGCCGATATCGACGGCGCCACCGGCCTCCGCAAACTCTGGTATGTGACCCTGCCCCAGTTGAAGCCTGTGATGCTCTTCCTGGTGGTGGTGGGCATCATCGGCGCGCTGTCGGCCTTCGCCGAGTTCTATGCCATGACCGGCGGCGGCCCCACCATGTTCCTGTGGGGCAAGCCCGTGGGGGCCACCAAGGTGGCGGGCTACTACCTGTTTGAACACTTTTCCAACATGCGGGTGGGCATCGCGGCGGCCACTTCCTTCGTGCTGCTCCTCCTGTCCCTGGGCATTTCCCTTTTGAGCATGCGGCTCTTCGGGAGGCGATCATGAACGGCCGTCGGTGGTTCTGGCTCTACTTCGCGGCGACGCTCCTCGTGATCGTGTTCCTGTTCCCCTTCCTGTGGATGCTGCTCACGGCCTTCAAGCAGGAGGGCTACGGCCTCGTGTTCTCGCTCCGGGTGCCCTATACCCTGGACAACTTCCGCAGGGTGCTGTTCCAGTTCAACTTCGGCCGGTACTTTCTGAACAGCCTGATCATCGCCACGGCCTCGGCTCTGTTTTCCACCCTGTTTGCCAGCCTGGCGGCTTACGCCTTCGCCAAAGGCCGGTTCCCCCTGCGCCGCACCCTGTTCGTGATCTTCCTCTCGTCCATGATGGTGCCGGGGTTGCTCTACCTCGTGCCCCAGTTCCTCATCGTGTACCGGCTGCACTGGATCAACACCTACTGGGGCATGATCGTGCCGCACTTGGCCAATGTATTCGGCCTGTTCCTGTTAACCCAGTTCCTTCGGGAGGTGCCCGATTCGCTGCTGGAGGCGGCCCGGATGGACGGCGCCTCGGAGCTCCGCATCTTCGGCTGGATCATCGTGCCCCTGGCCATGCCCATCATCGCCACGGTGTTCCTGCTGAACTTCCAGTTCCACTGGGCCAACTTCCTGTGGCAACTGGTGGTGGCCCAGGACCAGAGCATGTACACCCTGCCGGTGGGCCTCGCCATGTTCAAGGGGCAGCACCAGGAGGCCTATTCCCTGGAAATGGCGGCGGCCACCCTGTCGGTGGTGCCCATTGCGGTGCTCTTCGTGTTCGCCCAGCGCTACTTCATTGAAGGGATCACCCGGGGAGCGGTGAAGGGATGATTGCAGGACTGTGGCTGGCCGGCCTGATCCTCGGCGCCTCCTCCCCCGTGGCGCACCTGGAGGCCTTCGGCACCTGGGCGGCCCTGGTGCATGGATCGGGCGACCTGGAGGTGGTGGATACCCTGGGCCGAACCCTCTGGTGGCAGCGGATACCCGACCTGGTCCAGGTGGAGGGCGGCCCGCTGCTGCTCTATGTGCTGCGGTCCGACCGGCTGGAAACCTATGGATCCGACGGTATCCGGGTGGGAGAGGTGCCGGTGAAGGCCCGGGCCCTTGCGGTTACGGCGTCTGGAGAGGTGTATCTGCTGGACCCTGAGGGGATCCGGGTGTATCGGCTGAACGGCACCCGCCTGGAGCCGGCCCTTTCCCTGCCCGTGCCGGCCCTGGGCCTGGAGGGAGCGGGTCTGGGAATCGCCGTACGGTTTCCGGATTCGGTATGGGTCGTGGGTCCCCAGGGCGAGCGGTGGTGGGGCGGTTCCCAACGGGTGCAACGGGTGTTTGCCCAGGGGATGCGCCTGTTCTGGGTACAGCGGGGGGATACGCTGTTTTTCCCGCGGGGGATCCAGTTGCCCGGTGTAAAAACCTTTGACCTGGCGCCAGGCCCGGATCTCTGGCTCTGGTGGCTGGATCAGCGGGGGCTGTTGCGAGCCCTCCGTATTGCGCGAGGGTTCCCCGAACCCTAACTCTGGTGTTCGTGTTCCCGCTCTTTGATCAGGAAGGCTTCGGACAGGGGGAAGAACCGATCGGCCGCTTCCCGCAGCTCCTGGGACAGGGTGTGCAGGAAAGAGTACACCTCCACGCTCACGCCCAGCCGTTTGAGCAAACGCACCACCGGCGCGAAGTCGCTGTCGCCGGTCACGATGGCCACCACATCCAGATGGGGTGCGTCCTCAATCATGTCCACGGCCATGCCCAGGTCCCAGTTGCCCTTGTGGTTGCCGTCGAAGTAGATCTTGATGACCTTGGTGCGCAGGAAAAAGCCGTAGTTTTCCAGGGCGCGCAGGAACTTCTCCTGGCCCGGGATGCTGGGGTTGATGATGGTATAGGCGTTGGCCTTCACCAGGGTTCGGCCGGCCACGATCCAGTCGCGCAGCTTCCGGTAATCAATCTTGCCACCCAGATCCTTGGCTGCGTAGTACAGGTTTTGCACATCCACATAGATGCCCAGACGCTTGGTATGGGGATCCAGTGGATGTCCCTCAGTGTGCTTGGTGGATCGAAGCAAACCCTCCACACCCTGGCTTTTTAGTGCGTCCAGAAATTGCTGGAGGGTATTCTGAAGGTCCTCAACCTGTTTCCGAAGGGCCTGGAGATCCTCTTGGATTTTGGCGATAGATTCGCCCCTACTTTTTGCCATAGTTCCAACCTCCGAAAACTGATTATACGGCTTTAGCCGGAGGTCGGAACCCGGAGCTGCTGGCCGGGCCGGAGGCGACGCGGGTTCTGAATGCCGTTGATCTCCATGAGGTCCTGAACCCGCACGCCGTAGCGCCGGGCGATGGCGTCTAAGGTGTCGCCCCGGCGAACCCGGTAGGTGATGAAGGAACGGGAAGAGGCCTGCCGGGATGCCCGGATCACAAGGCGCTGGCCGGGCCGCAGGGTGTTGGACTTGAGGTGGTTCCAGCGTTTGAGGTCGGTGACGGTGACGCCGAAGCGACGCGCGATTTTCCAGAGGCTGTCGCCCCGGCGCACCCGGTAATAGCGGGCGCCGGAACGGGAAGCGGTGGCACGGGAGTCCGGAGGCGAAACCCGGAGCCGCTGGCCGGGCCGCAGAGTATTGGATTTGAGGTGGTTCCAGCGTTTGAGGTCGGCGACGGTGACGCCGAAACGGCGCGCGATTTTCCAGAGGCTGTCGCCCCGGCGCACCCGGTAGTAGGTGGCGGTGCGGGAGGGCGGCGCCGGTGCGGGGTCCCGGGCCGCAAACCGCTCTGAGGCGCCGCCGGGCACCGGGATCCATAGCAGTTGCCCCGGATGGATCAGGCTGCGGCGGCGCAGGTGGTTGGCCCGAGCAATGGCCGATACCGATACGCCGTAGCGTCGGGCGATGGTCCACAGGGAC
>JALXEF010000076.1 GCA_027069855.1 Caldifarciminota bacterium | reverse complement strand
GCGACCCCGGTGGAGGTGTACGAGGGGGAGGTAGAGGTAGCCGGAGTCAGCGTTCCAATGGGCAGGAGGAAGACCCAATGACCCGAGTTCCCCCCTTTCGGTGTAAACGTATTTCAGGACTTGACAGACACCTCCCCTTAATCCCCTCCCGCCGGGGGAGGGGACGATTTAAAGCCTGGGATTCTACGCTAAGTCCCTGCTGCCCAATAACTTTCTCCCCCTGAGGGGGAGGATTGAGGTGGGGGTGAATTCCAAGAGCGGCGTCAGGAATCCTGCCACCCGGTGCCCTTCCGATCCGGTACCCGGGGTGGGTCACCATGTCCTGGCGCATCTACTTCGGCCCCTTGACACCTGGAGCCGGTGAGCGTATAAATACTCACCCTACACATCGCGGGGTGGAGCAGTCTGGTAGCTCGTCGGGCTCATAACCCGAAGGTCGCCGGTTCAAATCCGGCCCCCGCTATTTTTTATTCCGAAATTTCCCTGCTCTTCTCCACGCCCCGGCCTCGGGCCGGGGAAGGCTTACTGGAAAAACCGGGAGGCGTTCAAATTCCTGCGGTCGGCTCCAGCGGCCGCCCTTCCGGGCCCACGACCGGGCTTGAAGCCCGGAACCGAACCTGTATAATAGCCACGCCAAAGCGGGGCCGTAGTTCAGCCTGGTTAGAACGCCGGCCTGTCACGCCGGAGGTCGCGAGTTCAAATCTCGTCGGCCCCGCTTTACTCTTTTCCCATCCATTCCAACCCAAAGGAGTTCTCCCATGACGCGGTTCCTTCTCCTGATCCTGACCGCCGGAACCCTCGCGGCCAGGATGCATGTGCGGGTGTTTGTGGACACCCGGAGCCAGCTGGAAACCCTGCTGGCCCGCGGTGTTCAGGATGTGACCGCCGCAAGCCCCAAGGGCTTCGTGGATGTGACCGTGGACGATCCCCGGGTGCTTCAGGGCTTTGATTACCTCACCCTGGACCCCGACATTGACGCCACCTGGCGCCGGTGGATCCAGAGCGGCCTCATGGTTGACTTCGGCCCCTACTACACCTACGCCGAAATGACCCAGATCCTGGACGAACTGCACGACCAGTACCCCACCCTGACCAGCCCCAAGATCTCCCTGGGCCAGTCCTGGGAAGGCCGGGACATCTGGGCGATGCGCGTTTCGGCGGTACCCGAAGGAGAGGACGCCCCCACCGTGCTGATCAACGGCGTGCACCACGCGCGCGAACCCATCGGCTGCTACATCACCGTGGAGTTCGCCCGGTACCTGCTGGACCGGTACGGCACCGACCCGGAGATCACCTGGCTCCTGGACCATCGGATCCTGTGGATCGTGCCGGTGGTGAACCCCGACGGCTACACCTACAACGAAACGCCCCAGTCCGGCGGCTGGTGGCGGAAAAACAAGCGCGACAATAACAACAACGGCACCTTTGAGGAAGATTACGACGGCGTGGACCCGAACCGGAACTACGCGTATCAATGGGGCTATGACAACACAGGGTCCAGCCCGGACCCGGGCAGCCAGATCTACCGGGGTCCGGCCCCCTTCTCCGAACCCGAAAACCAGGCCCTGCGGGCCCTGATTGACTCCGTGCAGCCGGTGATCGTCCTCAACTACCACTCCTACTCCAACCTGCTGCTCTACCCCTGGGGCTACGACCAGTACTACACGCCGGACCAGGACATCTTCGTGGCCATGGCCCAGCACATGACCGCGGCCAGCGGCTACGAGCCGGCCACTCCCTGGGAGGTGCTTTACACGGCCAACGGCGTGGCCATTGACTGGATGTACGGCGAGCAAACAGAGAAGCCCAAGATCTTCGCCTTCACGCCCGAGGTGGGCGAGGCCTTCTGGCAGCCCGACGAGACCACCATCCAGGAGCAGTTCAACGAGAACCTGCCCATGAACCTGTATGTGCTCAAGGCGGCGGGTCCCTATGCCGATCTGGAGGCCACCAACATCACGGACCAAACCGGCGACGCCCAGATCGACCCCGGCGACACCGCCCGCATCGTGGTCACCCTGAAAAACCTCTCCCCGGCCGGTCCGCTGGCCGATCTGCAGGGGGTGCTGACCACCTCGCTGGGGTCCAACTATGTGGAAATCCTGCAGGATTCCGCCGCCTTCGGCACCCTGGATCCCCTGCCCTCGGCCGGCAGCGACAACGGCAGCCAGCCCTATCTCGTGGCCGTCTCCCCGGACTTTCCCAGCGGCGCGGCCGTGCCCCTGACTCTACGGCTCTTCAACAACCAGGGCTTTGTGCGGGAGGTACCCCTGGGCCTGGTGGTGGGCGAACCCGTGGTGGTGTTCCAGGATTCCTTCAACACCCTGGACCACTGGCAGGTGCAGGGCAGCGGTTCCACCTCCTGGGGCCTCACCAACTCGCAGTATCACAGCGCGCCCACCAGCGCCGCCGACTCGCCCTACGGAAACTACGCCAACGATGTGAACACCGCCCTGGTGCTGGCCCAACCCCTGGACCTGAGCCAGGCCGTGGCCGCCTATGTGACTTTCTGGCATCGCTACGAAATTGAAACCGGCTACGATTACGGCTATGTGCAGGTGTCCACGGACAGCGGCAATACCTGGATCACACTGAAGTCCTACACCGGCAACCAGAGCACCTGGCAGGCGGAAACCCTGGATATCAGCGGCTATGTAGGGGGCCCGGTGCTGCTGCGGTTCCTGTTCACCTCCGACTACTCGGTGACCTACGACGGCTGGTATGTGGACGATGTGGCCGTGCTGGCCAATTTGAGCCCCGAGGCGGTGACGGAACAGGAGGGCACCGACCTGCCTGCAGGCCGGCCGTGGCTCCGGGCGCTGCCCGGGCACCTGTGGTTCCAGAGCCCGGCGGCCGGGCCGGTACGGCTGGATCTTTACGACGCCAGCGGGCGGCGGGTGCACACCCTGTTCCAGGGGGCGGTTCAGGCGGGCCGGCGGATCCAGGTGTCTCTGCCCGCTTCCCTGCGCTCGGGCACCTATCTGGCCCGGCTCCAGACCCCGGCCGGCACCCGCACCCTGCGGTTCGTGCATGTCCGATAGGGTGCTGTTTCTGGCCCGGCACGGTGAAACCGACTGGAACCGACAGCATCGGATCCAGGGCTGGACCGATGTGCCGTTGAACGAAGAGGGGATCCGGCAGGCGGAAGCCCTGGCGACCGCCCTGAAGCCGCTGCAGCCCCGGCGGGTGTTTGTTTCCGACCTCTCCCGGTCGCGGCAAACCGGCGAAATCGTGAGCCAGATGCTGGGCCTCCCTTTGACCATTGACCACCGGCTGCGGGAGGTCCACCGGGGAGAGCTGGACGGGTTTCTGGTGGACCTGGCCCGGCTGGAATACCCCGACTTTTTTGAGACGTGGGAGCGCCGGCCCTACGATGCCCGGCCGCCGGGAGGCGAGAGCGCCCGCGACGCCGAGGCCCGGGTACGCGCGTTCCTGCGGGACTGGTGGCCCTGCCTGAACCGGGCGGTGATCGTGGGGCACCGGCTCTTGAACATGGTATTCCTGCATCTCCTGGCAGAACCTGTGGACGACCCGGAGGTGTTTTTCCGGCGTCTCATGGACAACGGCGAGGTGCGGCAGATTCCTTTGCCCGAGGATCCGCCGTAAACCCTTGGCGGGGGCGGCGCTGCGCGCCGCCCCCGCCAAGTTCCCCTCACCCAGAACACCGCTCCTCTATCCAGAGCGTTTTCCAGGCTTCAGCGGTCCAACCTCCCTCAGAAAACCCGTGATTGCCAGGTTCCTGGTCTACCGCCAGCGGGTCAGGGCACAATCCGAACCCTTACGGCTCCGCCCTTGCCCTGGGTTTCCGCCAGGATCCACACCTCTCCCGGCTCCAGGGCCTTGAACCTGCTCGGCCCGACGGCCTGGGCGCGGCGGCGGGGCACAGCCACCACACGCCAGCCCTCCAGCCCCTGGGTGCCGTCGGCAGGCTTGACCTCAAAGGTCTGGCCCACCTTTACCGTGTCGGGCTCGGCCACCAGCTGCACCTCCGGCACAGCGAACAGGGGTGCTGCGGCCACCGGATGGCCCTTCACCTCAGCCACGAGCAGGCCCACGCCCGGGCGCCGGGCGCGCACCCGAATCTCCAGGCCCCAGCCCTGCACCCGGGCCAGGTCCCGGGGCACCACACGCCACCGGGGCCTTTTCAGGGCCCCCTTGAGGAAACGCGGGGGCCGCCGTCCCCAGGAAAGCCGGACCGGCACCGCTTCACCCCGGGGGCGTACATGGATGCGGGCCGGCAGAATCCGGGGGCGGGGCAACGGCAAGCCCACCGCCACGGGCACCGCCAGGATGCCCGAGCGGCCGTCGGGCGTGCGCACGGCCACCCACAGGTTCCCGCGCAGGGTGTCCCGGCCGGCCACGAACTCGGTGCCCGAGCGCACGGTGCCCAGTTCCGGCGGATCCGGATACAGGAACACCTCCAGGTTTTCGGTGGGCACACCGGGCACCCGAACCTGCAAGCGTCGGCGCTCGCCGGGCTTCAGTTCCAGTGCCCGCGGTTCCACCTGGAACCGCAGCCGGGGCCGGGCGCCGGGCGCATGGATCCGTACGCGGGCCCGGGCGATGCCGGTGCGGCCGTCCGGTGTGCGGGCCACGGCCACGAGCATTCCCCGGCCGGCAAAGGGCCCGGCCTGGAACACCTGCTTCTCGGGATCCCAGGTGCCGAGCCAGGGCGGCACCACGGTCACCTCCAGGCGGGCATCCGGGCTTTCGCGGCCGTCGGGTTCCAGCACACGAAGCTGGAACGGCAGGGAAGCCGAGGGCTCCAGGGTCACCTCCCGGGGCACGATATCCACCCGCAGGCGGTGGACGCGCCGGCCGATCTGCAGGGCGGCGTGGCCCACGGCCTCCTCACGGCCCACGCGCACGATGGCCCGCAGCACGCCCACGCCGGGTGTGCCGGCGTAAAACACCCCCTTTTCCACGTGTCCGAGGCGCGGGGGCAGCACCTCAAACCGCACGGAATCCGGAGTCACTCTTTGTCCATCCCGTTCCACCTGCACCTCGATCCGCTGTTCTTCGCCGGGTGCGAGGGTGAGGGTACCGGGCGAGATCCACACCCGAAGGGTGGCAAAAAGCACGAGCATGAGGCTCGTCATGACGGATCACCTCCTGAGGCCACCAGGTACACTTCCCGGTGGAACTCCAGGCGTTTTTTGAGGGTGGGCAGATGCACCACCACGGTAATCTGATGGTATCCGGGCGACACCGGCAGGTCTTTGAGGATGAAATACCCCTCGCCGCCGGTATTCCGGAAGGGCACGGGTACCGAATCCACCTGGACCTCCAGTTCGTAGGGCATAGGGGGATACAGGGCGCCTACCACCAGAAAGTCCGAGGTCAGCAGAGCGGCGTCGGGTTCGGGGGCCAGCAGGTCCACGGTGACGGGTGTGGCTTCCAGGGGTCGGGGGGTGGGGCGAAGCATCCAGAGCCCGCCCAGGAGCACGAGGAGGGCCAGGAACACCGGGGCCAGGGCCGGCACCCATCGCCTGCGGGGTTGTCGCCGGTGCCGGGCCCGCACCTGCTGCAGGACCCGGGCCCTCAGGCCGGGGGGTGCGGGCACCCGGGGAGCCTGCCGGAGCAGGTCATGGAGCCGCCGGGCTTCCTCCCATTCCTTCCGGCACGGCTCGCAGGTTTGCAGGATCTCCTGGAGTCGTTGTTCCTCCTCGGGGGTCAGGGTACCGTTGAGGGCGTTCTCCAGCAACTGATCAAAATCGCGGGGTTTCATGCGATCACCCCCTTGAGGCGTTCCCGGAGCATCCGGCGGGCGCGGTTCAGGCGGGACTTCACGGTGCCCTCGGCCACGCCCAGGGTTTCGGCGATCTCGCGGATGCTCAGGTTTTCAAAGTAAAACAAAATCACCACGGTGCGGAACTCCTCGGGCAGTTGGCGGAGATGGTGATGCAGGGCCTGGT
>JALXEF010000075.1 GCA_027069855.1 Caldifarciminota bacterium | reverse complement strand
GTACGGGGAGGGCGGACGGGAGAAATCCAGCAGGATATCCACGGGTTCCGGGGTTTCCGGCGGCCAGAGTTCCAGGTCGTGCACCCGATAGGCCTCCAGCCAGGGCCGGTACGATCGGCCCCGGGGTTCCAGGATGTAGCGGGGCGTGGCCTGGAAGTACCGCAGCACCGACACGATGGTCTTCAGGGCCAGGCCGAAGTCGTAGGCGTTTTCCGGCAGCAGCACGAGCACCCGGCTCTGGGGGTCGAAGCGGGCGCAGAAGCGGATCCTGGGGGTGTCGTAGGTGGTACGGCGGAACACCCGCAGGATCTTCTGGAACCAGGGGAGTTTCATGGGATGCCGCCGAAGGCCTCCTGCACCAGGGGCAGGAGTTCGCGAACCACGGGTTCCGGGCCGGCCAGGACATTGCCGGTTTCCAGGTACCGGTCGCCGCCCTGGAAATCGGTGACCACACCGCCGGCCTCCTGCACCAGCAGGGCGCCGGCCGCGATGTCCCAGCCCGAAAGCCCGAACTCAAAGAAGCCGTCTACCACGCCTGCCGCCGTCATGGCCAGGTCCAGGGCGGCCGACCCGGCCCGCCGCACACCGGAGGCCGCCAGGAAGATGCGGCGAAAGGCCTCAAGGTAGGGGTCCAGCATGTGCTTGGCCCGAAAGGGGAAGCCCGTGGCGATCAGGGTGCCGGCCAGGCCGGTGCGGCCGGATACCCGGAGCCGCCGATGGTTCCGGTAGGCGCCGCCGCCCCGTCGGCCGGCGAACAGGTCCCGGCGCAGGGGCTCGTACACCACGCCCAGCACGGGCCGGCCCTCCTGGATCAGCGCCACGGACACCGAAAAGAAGGGAAACCCGTGGATGTAGTTGGTGGTGCCGTCTAAGGGATCCACAAGCCAGAACACCTCGGCCTCCTCCCCGCCCTCCTCTTCGCCCAGGAAGGGAAGATCCGGGTACCGCGACCGCAGGAAGGCCCGGATCGTTTCCTCGGATTCCCGGTCCACGCGGGTCACGAAGTCGTTGACCGCCTTGGTTTCCACCTCCGAGGGTTTCAGTTTCCCAAAGTTTTCCAGGAGAACCCGGGACCCCACGATGGCGGCCTGCACGGCCGTGTCCAGTAAAACATCCAGGTTGAGAGACCTCATGGGTTTTTCGTTGGAGCCGAACCTGTTGACACCTCAACGGCTTCCGCTATATTCTACTTGACGACGGCGGCGTAGCCAAGTGGACCAAGGCGGCGGATTGCAAATCCGCTATTCCCGGGTTCGAATCCCGGCGCCGCCTCTTTCTGTGCCGGGGTGGCGGAATGGCAGACGCAGGGGACTTAAAATCCCCTGGGGGAAACCCCGTGCGGGTTCGAGTCCCGCCCCCGGCATCCTGGAGCCCGGTGAAGCGACCGTCCCTTCTGGATCTCTACCTCTCCCTCTCGGCCGAGGAGGGCCCCATTGAACTGGAACCCTTCCTGGAACGGCTCCGGAAGGGGGAATTCGGCCCCTATAGCGCCGAGGAAATCCGGGCCTTCCTGGATCAGATGTACGAAAATGTGGTGGCGTCACTCTATGCCTTTGCCGAGGAGCATCCGGGCCTGGACCCGGACCTCCTGGAGCAACGGCTTCGCGAAGAGTTTGAACGGTTCCAAAAACTCAGGGAAAGGATGGGCGTATGAGGGCAATCATCGTGCACGGGGGCGCCGGCCGCTGGCGTCCTCAGGACCGGGACCGCATCGCCCGGGGAATCCACCGGGCCGTCGCCTCAGGCTTTGAACGACTCCAGAACGGGGGCACCGCAGAGGAGGCCTGCCTCGCTGCGGTGATGGCCCTGGAAGACGATCCCACCTTCAACGCCGGCACCGGCTCCGTGCTCACCCTGGACGGCCGCTGCGAACTGGACGCCTCCATCATGCGGGGCAGCGACCTCCGGATGGGCGCCGTGGCCGGCGTGGAACACATCAAAAACCCCATTCTGCTCGCCTACCATGTCATGCAGGAAACCGACCATGTGCTGATGGTGGGCGAGGGCGCCGAGAAACTGGCCCGGCTCCTGGGCTTTGAACCCTACGATCCCATCACCGAGGAGCGGCGGGAACAGTGGCGGAAACTGCGCGAAAAACTCCTGAAGGGCGAGGACACCCTGCACTATCCCCGGATCCGCGACCTCATCCGCAAGCACCCCGAACTCCTCAAGGGCACGGTGGGCTGCGTGGCCCTGGACAGCCGGGGAGAGATCGTGGCCGGCACCTCCACGGGCGGCGTGTTCCTCAAACTCTTCGGCCGGGTGGGCGACACCCCGATCCCCGGGGCCGGCACCTATGCCACGCCCTTCGGCGGAGCCTCGTCCACCGGCATCGGCGAGGGCATCATGCGCGTGCTGCTTTCCAAGACCGTGACCGACCTCATGGCCACAGGCCTCTCGCCCCAGAAGGCCTGTGAGGCCGGGGTGGACTACCTGAGCCGGAAGGTTCACCTGGAGGCCGGCGTGATCGCCCTGAACCACGAGGGCGAGTTCGGCTTCGCCTACAACACCCAGGCCATGCCCGTGGGGATCTGGCGGGAAGGGGATCCCGAGCCCCGGATCCTGGGGCTGCCCCAGGCGTAGGCGCCATGTGGGGCCGAGGCCGGCGGATCGGCATCGCCCTGGGCGGGGGCGGCGCCCGCGGACTGGCCCACCTGGGCGTGCTGCAGGCTCTGGAGGAGGCCGGCATCCGGCCCGTGGCCGTCAGCGGTACCAGCGCGGGCTCCATCCTGGGGGCGCTCTTTGGCCTGTACGGCTACAAAGGAAGCCTGCAGGTGATTGAGGAGGGATTGCAGAGCCGTGGGTACCAGGAGATCGGCTTCGGCGGCCTGCGCCAGGAGGCCCATGGCGTGTTCGGCACGGTGCAGCACTGGGTGCGGAACGGCCTCACCTATCTCAAGGCCCTGCGCAGCACCGCGGTGCTCTCGGGCCGGGCCCTGGAGGTGTCCATCAAGAACCTGGTGCGGTACCACACCTTTGACGACCTGCCCTGGCCCTTCTATGTGTCGGCCCTGGACCTCAAAACCGGCACAGATGTGATCTTCACCACGGGCCCGCTGTGGCGCGCTCTGTACGCCTCGTCGGCCATTCCGGGCGTGTTCCCGCCCCTGGAACTCCACGACTGGCTCCTCGTGGACGGCGGCCCCAGCATGAAGGTGCCCGTGGAAACCCTGTGGCTGCACGGTGTGGACTTCGTGATCGCCGTGGATGTGGGCAGTCCTCCGGAAACCCACCGGCCCGCCAACGCCCTGGAAACCATGATCCGGGCCGATCAAATGGGCGTGCAGAAGCTCCATCGCCTGCTCCTGAACCTGGCCCAGGTGGTGATCCGGCCCGAACTGGACGGCATGACCTGGGTGGATTTTGAGAAGTGGCGCTTCGCCGTGGACCGGGGGCGGAGGGCCGTGGAGCAGGCGCTGCCCCGGATCCGCGAGGCCCTGCGCCGGCACCGCTGGTACCGGCGCTGGCTCCAACGGCGGCTTTTGAACACCCTGCACCTGGAACAGAACAAGGTGTACCTGTAGGGGTCCGAAAATGTTGGCGGGGGCGGCGCCTGCGGCGCCGCCCCCGCCAATGCTCTTCGTTCTCAGGAGCAGCTACACCCCCCACTTCTCGTGGGCGGGTTCCAGCAATTCCGGGAGGTGCTCCCTTCCCCCTCGGGTTTTTCCCGAAAAAAGGAAACAGGTCCTCAGGAAAGGTCCGCCGTGCAATAGGGGCAGCGGACGGCTTTGATGGGGATTTCCATGTGGCAGTACGGGCACTCCTTGGTGGTGGGCTCCGCCGGGGCCGGTGCGGGCTCCGGCTTCTCCGTCACCTTCTTGTAGTACCGCACGGCCACGAACACCGCCAGCGCAATGATCAAAAAGTTGATGACGGTGTTCAGGAAGGCACCCCAGGCGATCACCACGGCGCCGGCCTTCTGGGCCTGGGCCAGGCTCGCATAGGGCCCCGGCGGATCGCCGGCCTTCAGAACCGTCATGATGTTCTGGAAATCCACCTTCCCCAGGGCAAGGCCGATCGGGGGCATCAGCACATGGTTCACGAAGCTCTTGACCACCGCGCCGAAGGCTGCGCCCATCACGATGCCCACGGCCATGTCCATTACATTGCCGCGTCGGATGAAGTCCTTAAAGTCCTTCCACATTGCATACCTCCTTCGCTTGAATAGAACTCCAAAGGACAGCGGCGAGTATACGGCCCTTTTCTTCCAATTGGAACAGCGAAACCGCGAAAATTCAAACTTCTGGCGGGGATCCGTAAAAGAGTTCCCTTCTCCGGGCCTCGTAGAGGGTTTCGGGCACCCCCAGGTAGTCGGCGGCGGACAGGAGCCGCCGGGCCAGAGGCCCCAGGCCCTTTTCATAGAACCGGCGCCAGTCGGGCCGGCGCAGGGAATGGTGATCCAGGAGGACCACCTCCGGCCGCAGGGTCTCCAGGATCCAGGCGAGATGGGCTATGGTGGCCTCCAGGGCCCACCGGGGGAACCCGTCCAGGTAGGTGGGCGGGCCGTCGAGGTACAGCGCCGTGGGCCGGACCTCCCGCACAAAGTCCAGGTGTTCCTCCAGGCAGGGCCCCTGCACATCCGAGGTAAACACCAGGCGATCGCCGCCGTGGATCACCGCCACCTGCACCACCCGGCCCAGCCGCTCTCCCGGGCCGTGCCGCACCGGCTCGGAAAACAGCACCTCGGTGTTGCCGAAGCGAACCCGCTGGCCGTCGGCTACGGCCAGGTGTCGGGCATAGGGGCGGAGCCGCTCCCAGAAGTGCCGGCCCCGCCGCCGCTGGGTGCGATTGGTGGCATGGTCGGGGTCCTTGAGGAACACCTGGAGCCCCCGGTAGTACCAGGGCTGGTCCGGGTTCAGATGGTCGTAGTGGTAATGGGTGATCACCGCCGCCTGTGAGGTTTGCAAACTCTGTAGAATGGCCTGCCAGCGCTGGGCCAGGGTGTTGATTTCCACGGGATGGGCCGGCAGGCCGCCCCGGAGGGGCGGGATGGCGGCACCGGGATCTATGGTGATCGCCAGGTCCGGGGTTTCCACCCGCAGGGCCATGGAGCGCACGCCCAAACTCTCCGCTGCCAGCGGGCGGAACCTCAGGGCCATGGGGCCCTATCCCTTCAGATGCTTCAGCAGGAACTCGGCGCTCAGCCGGAAGGCCCGCACCTGGTTCGCGCGCTTGGTGAACCCGTGGCCTTCGTCTTCAAACACCACATACTCCACGGGCACGCCGCGCCGGCGCAGGGCCTCCACCATCTGGTCGGACTCGGCCTTGACCACCCGGGGATCGTTGGCGCCCTGGATCACGAGCAGCGGTGCCCGCAGGTTCTCCACATAGGTGATGGGCGACCGCTCCAGCAGGAGATCCCGGTCCTTTTCCGGGTCCCCCACGATCTGGGCCATGAAGGGTTTCCAGTGCTCAGGCACTGAACCGGCGAAGGTCACGAGATTGGAGGGGCCCATGATGTCCACGCCGCAGCAGAAGTACTGGGGCAGGCGGGTAAGACACGAAAGGGTGGCGAAGCCGCCGAAGCTGCCGCCGAACACGGCAATCCGCTGGGGATCCACCCAGGGCTGCTGCAGGAGCCAGCGGACCCCCTCTTCCAGGTCGCGGAGTTCGGCGCCGCCCCAGTCACGGTAGATGAGGCGCTTGAAGGTCTTGCCGAAGCCCGTGGAACCCCGGTAGTTGGGGGCGAAAACGGCCACGCCGTGCTGCAGCAGGTACTGGTAAAAGCCGCTGTACAGGGGCCGTTCCTGCCAGTTGGGGCCGCCGTGGATGGAGAGCACCACCGGCACCCTGCCCTGCGCCCCCTTCGGCCGGTACAGCCAGGCCTGGATCGGAAGGCCGTCAAAGGAGCGGTACCGAACGGATTCCGGTTCCACCAGTTCGTCTTCGGAGAGGTCGGTGTAGAAGCCGCCGGCCACCTTGCGGTACCGGCC
>JALXEF010000074.1 GCA_027069855.1 Caldifarciminota bacterium | reverse complement strand
GCTGGTGCTGGAACCCGGGCAGCGGGGCCGCGACCTGGCCCGGCAGGCCGTGCGCCGGGGCGCCGAGGTGCTGGTGGCCGCCGGCGGCGACGGCACCTTCCGCGAGGTGGCCCTGGTGGGCGCGGAGGTCGGCCGACCGGTGGGCCTGCTGCCCCTGGGCGCCACCAATGTGCTGACCTTTGAACTCGGCCTGCCCCGCAACCTCCTGGAGGCCGCCCGCGTGATCCTGGAGGGCCGGCCCCGGCGCCTGGACCTGGGTTTTGCCGACGACGAACCCTTCGTGCTCATGATGGGCGTGGGGTTTGATGCCTTTGTGGTCCACTCCCTCATCTCCCCCGCCAAACGGGCCTTCGGCCCCCAGGGCTATGTGATCACCGGCCTGGTGCGGGCGCCGGCCTACCGGTACCCGGCCTTCCGAGTACAGGCAGAAACCGGGCCCGAACTGGTGGCCTACCAGGCCGTGGTTTCCAATTGCCGGTACTACGGCGGCCGGTTCTGGTTCGCCCCCGAAGCCCGGCCCGACGACGGCCTGCTGGACCTCGTGGCCCTGCGCCACCGCGGCCTGCCCTGGTTCCTGGCCTACGCCCTGGCCGTGGTGGGCCACCGGATCCATCGGATGCCCGGCGTCCGCCGGCTCCGGGGCCGCAGGTTCCGGCTGGAAGGTGCCGGCGTCCCCTATCACCTGGACTCCGAACCCGTGGGCACCCTGCCGGCCGAGGTCACGATCCGGCCCGGCGCTCTTCAGGTGCTGGTTCCATGAGCCGGAAAAACCCTGTACGCCACGCCGTGCTGGATATCGGGTCCTTTTCCGTGCTGTTGCTCGTGGCCGAGGGGGTGCCGGGAACCCGCAACTGGCACCCGGTGTACCAGAAACTGGTGACCACCGGCCTGGGCGAGGGCCTGGCCCGGCAGGACACCCTCCGGCCGGAGGCCATCCACAGGACCGCTCGCGCGGTTTGTGCCCTGGCCCAGGAGGCCCGGCAGCAGGGCGCACGACAGGTTTGGGCCTACGGCACCCGCCCCCTGCGGAGGGCCCGGAACGCCGACGATTTCGTCAAGGCCGTTCGGCGGGTCTGCGGCCTCCAGGTGGAAACCCTGAGCGAACAGGAGGAGGCCGAACTCGCCTTCTGGGCCGCCCGATGGTTCCTGCCCGAGGCCCCGGACCCACTGCTCGCCGTGGACCTGGGCGGTGCCAGCACCGAACTGGCCCCGGGCACCCGCACCCGGATCCACTGGAGCCTGAGCCTGCCCGAGGGCGCGCTCACCCTCACCGAAACCCATCTGCACCACGACCCACCCACCCCCGAGGAAATCCAGGCCCTGCGCCGCCATCTGGCCGACCGGCTCCGGCCCCTCGCCACGCTCCGCCGGCCCGCAGCCCTGGCCGGCACCGGCGGCACGATCACCACTTTGGCGGCCGTGCTCCTGGGGCTTACCACCTACGACGGCCGACGGGTCCACGGCACCCGCTGGCCCCTTTCCGACCTGGAAACCCTGGCCCACCGCCTTTCCCGGCTCCCCCTGGCCGAGCGGCAACGCCTCCTGCCCTTTGACCCCGATCGGGCCCGAATTCTCGTGGCCGGTGCCTGGTTCACGGTGGCCTTGCTGGAGGCCACCGGCCTCCCCGAACTCTGGGTGAGCGACTACGGCCCGCGCCACGCCTACCTCGTGCGCAAATCGCAAACGGCGTAAAATATCCCGGCCATGAAGAAACCCCGCGTGATCGTCATCGGCGGAGGCCTGGCCGGTTCCGAGGCCGCCTGGCAACTGGCGCGCCGGGGCGTGCCCGTGGACCTCTACGAGATGCGGCCCCGCCGGATGACCGAAGCGCATCAAACCGGCTACCTGGGCGAACTCGTGTGCTCCAACTCGCTCAAGGCCGTGGACCCCACCAACGCCCACGGCCTCCTCAAGGCCGAGATGCAGAAACTCGGCAGCCTGATCCTGGAGGCCGCGGAAAAGGCCCGGCTGCCCGGCGGCAAAGCCCTGGTGGTGGATCGGGAAATCTTCGCCCGCCACATCACCGAAACCCTGGAGCAGCACCCTCTGGTGCGGATCCACCGGGAAGAGATGACCGAGATCCCGGAAAACGAGATCGTGATCGTGGCCACCGGGCCCCTCACCTCCCCGGCCCTGGCCGAGAAACTGAAGGAGATCACCGGCGAGGAAACCCTGGCCTTTTACGACGCCATCTCCCCCATCGTGGATGCCGACACCCTGGACTACTCCAAACTCTTTTTCCAGGACCGCCACGGCCTGGACGAGGAATCCTACCTGAACGCGCCCATGACCCGCGAGGAGTACGAGCGCTTTGTGGACGCCCTGGTGCACGCCGAGAAACACCAGCCCCACTTTGACGAAAAGATCCCCTACTTTGAGGGCTGCCTGCCCATTGAGGAGATGGCCCGCCGGGGCCTGGACACCCTACGCTACGGCCCCCTGAAGCCCATCGGGCTCAAGGACCCCCGTACCGGCAAACAGCCCTACGCCGTGGTCCAGCTGCGGCCCGAGAACCGCGACCGCACCGCCTATTCCCTGGTGGGCTTCCAAACCCAGCTGCGGATTCCGGAACAGAAACGGGTGTTCCGGATGATCCCCGGGCTGGAGCACGCCGAGTTCCTGCGGTACGGCGCCGTCCACCGCAACACCTATCTGAAGGCGCCGGCCATCCTCAAGCCCACGCTCCAGTTGAAGATGCGGGAGAATGTGTTTATCGCGGGCCAGCTGGTGGGCACCGAGGGCTACACCGAGGCGGCCATGGGCGGGCTCCTCGCGGGCATCAACGCCGCGCGCCTGGTTCAGGGCAAGCCCCCGGTGGTGCCGCCACTACACACCATGATGGGCGCGCTGATCCACTACATCACCACCGCCCCACCCAAACACTTCCAGCCCATGAACGCCAACTTCGGCCTGATCCTGGACATCCCCCGGGGGCTCAAAAAGGCGGCCAAACGGAAGTTCATCGTGGAGCGCGCCCTGGAGGAACTGGACCGGTGGCTTCAGGAGATCTCCTCCAACGGTTCCTGACCTACCTGCGGGCCGAGGCCAACCTGTCGGAGAACTCGGTGGCGGCCTATCGGCGCGACCTGGAACAGTTCTTTGAGTACCTGGAGGAAAACTTGGGCATCCCCTCGCCCCTGGAGGCCCGCCGGGCCGATGTGCGGGCGTTCCTTTCCGACCTTTTGCGCTACGGCTTCGCACGCCGCAGCGTGCAGCGCAAGGCCTCGGCCCTGCGCCGGTTTTACCACTTCCTGCAGCGGGAGGGGCTCGTGGCGGTAAACCCCGTGCGGGGCATCGCCGGCCTGAAGCCCGAAAAGGACCTGCCCGAGGCCCTGCCCGAAGAGGTGCTCCGCGACATGCTGGACCGCTGGCAACCCAAAACCCCCTTGGAGGCCCGCGACCGGGCCATCGTGGAACTCCTCTACTCTGCCGGGCTCCGCGCCTCGGAACTGGTGAACCTGACCTTTGACCGGGTGGACCTCGGACGGCGGGAACTCCGGGTGCTGGGCAAGGGCAACCGCGAACGGATCGTGCCCCTGGGCCGGGCCGCGGCCCGGGCGCTCCAGGACTACCTGGCCCTGCGGATCCATCTGAACCCCAAAAACGACCGGGTGTTCGTCACCCGCCGGGGCAACCCGCTGAGCCGCGTGGACCTCTGGCGACGGGTCCGCAAGGCCTTTGAAACCCTGGCCCTGCAGTTTGGCGTGCATCCCCACATGCTGCGCCACTCCTTTGCCACGCACCTCCTGGACCACGGGGCCGACCTGCGGTCCATCCAGGAACTCCTGGGCCACAAAAACATCGCCACCACCCAGATCTACACCCGTCTTTCCGTGCAAACCCTGCTGGAGGAATACAAAAAGCACCACCCCCGGGGTTGAACCCTGCCAGCGTTTCCTTCAACCTTGAACCATGTGGTGGATCGTGTTGCTTTTGGGAATCGGGGGTTGGAAGGCGCCAGGGGATTCCTATCCGCCCATCCTGGTTTCCATCGTTTGCCATAACGAGGAACCCGCCGCCGGGTATCCGGATTTCGTGGCGGATACCGAAGCCTTCTGGCAGTACCGCGAGGCTCTGGTGAACTTTTCCCAGATGCTCTACGAACAGGAGGTGGCCTTCAATTTCCAGTCCGACTGGAACTTCCTGCTGGCCGCAACCCTCTACGACACCGGCACCGCCAGCACCAACGGCAAGAATGTGGTGCGGTACCTTGTGGAAGACCTCGGCTTTGAGGCCGATCCCCATGCCCACGAAACCCAGTACAACTACGCGGATGTGGCCTATCTGCTGGCCCAGTTGATGGGGGGCGATCCATCCCACACCGTGGGCGGCTACATCGCGGCGCCGCCGGAGGAGGCCCAGATCGAGTACTTCCGGGACACCCTGTACGGCTGGCATTATCCCTACGCCTGGAAGGCCCAGATCCTCTGGGGCGGAGCCACCCGGTGGCACATCGACGAGGACTCCCTGCTGACCTCCGGCGTCTGGCGGCCGCCTGATAACGCCCACTACCTGGGGCACGATCCCGAGGCACCGCTTCCCGAGGTGGGCGGCTATAACCGCCGGTGGGACGGCCTCCTGGACCTCCTCCAGAAGCAGGCCTCCGGAGAACTGCACCCCGGCCGCATCTACACCCACACCCTGTTCGTGGAACAGGTCCAGATGCTGGACACCGCCTTCATCGCCGAGTTCCGGAACCGGCTGCAAAGCCTGGATTCCCTTACGGCTGCCGGTCGGATCCGCTGGGTGGGGATCGCTGAGGCTGTACAGATCTGGCAAACCGAGTACGACGAGCGGCCCAACCTGTACTCCTACCTGTACGGTGACATCACCCCGCCCTTCCGCGACTCCCTGTGGCTCCAGATGGACGACGGCATCCGGCTGGAGGCCACCTTGTTCCGGCCCGTGGACCCGGTGCCGCCGGGAGGTTTCCCGGGCCTCATCTTCGTCCATGGCCTGGGCGGCTCCAAACGCCAGATGGAACCCGTGGCCGAGTCCTATGCCCGCCGGGGGTATGTGACCCTGGCCTATTCCGTTCGGGGGCAGGGCTTTTCCGAGGGCCTGTCGACCCTTTTCTCGTACCGGGAGCGGCAGGATCTGGGCCAGATCGTTCAATGGCTTAAGGCCCGCCCCGAGGTCAACGACACGCTGATCGGGGTGTCCGGTGCCTCCCAGGGCGGCTTCCACGCCTGGTTCGCCGGGCTGGATTCCCTCGGCGTGCGGGCGGTGGCACCCGCCAACAGCACCCCCATGGTATCAGAATGCCTGGCCCGCAACGGCTGCTACCTGATGCCGGTAACCGCGGGCATGCTGCCCACGGCCGCGGTGCGGGTCGACACCCACGCGTACCCGGTGTACCGCTGGCTCCTGGCCGACGAGTACGATTCCGTACGGGCCGTGGCGGCCCGGGGCCGGGACTTTGATTCCACCCGGGTGGCCCGCTCGGAAAGCCGGTTCCTCATCGCCGGTGCCTGGCACGACCATGTGTTCTGGACCAACCACCTGCCCGGGGCCCACGCCGTGGCGCCCCGCCAGCCCCTCCTCTACCTGGGCACCGGAGGCCACGGTTCGGAAACCGCCCCCGGGGAAATCGCCTTCCGGAACCTGCTGGGCCAAGCCTTTTTTGATGCGTGGCTCCTGGGCCGTACCGAGGCCCTGGATACCCTGCCCGCCATCACCGTGGCCCTGGGCCCCACCTGGCAACACCGCACCTTTGACGCCTGGCCCGAGCCCACCTGGCTTTCCCTCTACCTGCACGGCGACGGCTCTCTAACGGAATCGCCTCCCACCGCCGCCGACACACCGGCCACCCTCGTCCATGCCCGGCTGATGCCGGAATACACCTGGGAGGCGGCGGTCCAGGACTACTTCCGCCACGTTCCCCAGGCCTTCCTCCTGAACGAACGGGTGTGGACCACCGAGCCCCTGATCGACACCCTGATCCTCCTGGGCGCTCCGCGGGTTCAGGTGTTCGCCCGGAGTTCCGCGCCCCGGTTCCAGATCAATTTCCAGCTGTACGACCTGCCGCCGGCGGGCACGCCGGTCCTCCTCACCCAGGTGAGCGTCGGAATCCGCAACAATCCGGACACCACCCAGTGGCACAACCTGGAAGGGGCCATGAACCTGGTGGGCTGGGTGGTGCCGCCCGGGCACCGGCTCCGGCTCCGCTGGGTCACCGTCAACCTGGCTCCCGCCGACACCTTCCTGTGGGCCATTCCCTATTGGGCCGATGGCCGCCACATCCTGGCGCTGGATCCCGCACACCCGGCCGTGTTGCGGCTGCCCCTGTTGCAGCCCTACGGGGTTGGAGAAACCCCGATTCGTACGGAGCTCCAGGTATGGCCGGTGCCGGCGCGGGGGTGGGTGTTCCTCACAGCGGCGCATCCGCTGCCCTCCTTTGTGGAACTCTACGGCCCGGCGGGCCGGCGCCTGTACCGCCTTCCGCTGCAGCCCGGCGCCCGCCCGGGCGTGGCCCTGCTTCCGTTGCCCCGGCTGCCTTCGGGCGTGTACTTCGTGAAGCTCCCGGGGAAAGCAGAAACGCAGAAGATCGTGATTGTGGGGAAACCGTAAGGGTGGACTACAGGACCAGCCGGCCCACCTGATACACCAGCACGGCCAGGAAATAGCCCAGGGAGAAGGTCATGGCCACCTCCACGGCGGCCCATTTCCAGGAACCGGTTTCCTGTTTAATGACGGCCACCGTGGCGATGCAGGGCACATAGATCAGGGTCATCACCAGGAACGCATAGGCCGAAAGCGGCGTGAAGTACTGGCCCAGGGCGTGCTGCAGCCCCTCCACACTGCCACCCGCCAGTAGCGTCCCCAGGGTGCCCACCACGAGTTCCTTGGCCATCACCCCGGTGAGCAGAGCGATGGCGGCTTCGGCGAAGCCGAACCCGGCAGGTTTGAGAAGGGGCGCCAGCATCCGGCCAATCCAGCCCAGCACCGACCGGGGCCCGGCGTACTCCACGCCGGGCGGCAACGAGGCCAGAGCCCACAGCACCACAGAGGCCACCAGGATGATGGTGCCCGCGTTCTTGACGAACACCCGTCCCCGCATCCACATGTACAGCAGGATGTTCCGCAGATAGGGCATGCGGTAGGGCGGCAGTTCCATGACAAAGGACTCCGGCTCCCGCTGATGGAACATGACCCGCTGCAGCACCTTGATCAAAATCAGAGCGAGGGCGATCCCCAGGAAGTAGAGTGACAGCACCACCAGGGGTTCCCGGCCCGGGAAGAACACCGAGGCAAACAGGACATACACCGGCAACCGGGCGCTGCAGGACATGAGGGGAATCACCAGGATGGTGATCAGGCGGTCCTTTTCGCTTTCCAGGGTTCGGGTGGCCATGATGGCGGGCACATTACACCCGAAGCCCAGCACCATGGGGATGAAGGACTTGCCCGAGATTCCCAGGGCGTGCATAAAGCGGTCCATCACGAAGGCCACCCGGGCCATGTAGCCGGTGTTCTCAAAGAAGGCGATGAAGCCGAAGAGCAGGAAGATGGGGGGCACAAAGGTCAGCACCGACGCCACCCCGGAGAGTACGCCGTCCAGGAGCAGCGAGGTGAGCCAGGCCGGCACCGGGGTTCCGGCCAGAAGGTCCCGGAGGAGCTGGGCCAGAAGGTCAAACCCGTGGGCGATGAGGTCCACCAGCGGCGCCGACAACTGGAAGGTGGCTTCAAAGGTCAGGGCCATCACCACGGCGAACAGCGGCAGCCCGAACCAGGGGCTGAGCAGCACCCGGTCCACCTTCTGGGTGAACACCAGGCGTTTTCGGAGCGTGGCCCTGCGGCGGACCACCCGCTGCACCAGGCCGTGCAGCAGGGCGTAGGCCTGTTCCACCAGGTACACCTCCAGGTCGGCTCCCAGGTGGTGGCGCAACTGGGGCAGGGTTTCGTTGAGCACCCGGCGGATTTGGGGGTACAGGGGATCCTTCTGCACCAGGGCCAGGGCCCAGGGATCCTCCACAAGCAAGCGCTGGGCAAGCCAGGCCAGGGGGACCTCTCGGGCCAGAGGGGATTCCTGGAGCAGGCGCACCAGCCTCCTTTGGGCCTCTTCAAACCGGGGGTCCACCGGGATCCGCGGCTCGGGCGGCACCCGTCCCACGGTTTCCAGCAGCCGTTCCTTGAGCTGGCGGATGCCCCGGCCCTTCACCGCCACGATGGGCACCACCGGCACCCCCAGAAAACGCTCCAGTTCGGCGATATTGATCTCCAGGCCCTCCTGTTCGGCCTGGTCCATCATGTTGAGGGCCACGATGGTGGGCACCCGCAACTGCAGGATCTGGAGCACCAGCAGCAGGCCCTGGGTAAGGTTGGTGGCGTCCACCACCACGATCACAGCATCGGGATGCTCATGCAGCAGGTAATCGCGGGCGATCTGTTCGTCGGTGGTATAGGCGCTGAGGCCGTACACCCCGGGCAGGTCCACCACCTGCACCCGATAGTCCTGGACCGTGAACACCCCCTCCTTCTTTTCCACGGTGACCCCGGGCCAGTTGCCGGTTTCCTGGTGGGTGCCGGTCAGGGTGTTGAACAGGGTGGTTTTGCCGGAGTTGGGGGTTCCGGCGATGGCCACGCGAAGCACCCGCAACCGCTGGCTTTTGCCCTTAGGAATGGGTTTCATCGGGTTGTACCAGGATCTTGCGGGCCATCCCGGTGCCCACGCCGATGCGCGTGCCTCCCCGGTTAATGACCACCGGCCCGTGGGCCTCCCGGAGTTCTACCACCACCACGGTGCCGGGGAACAGGCCCATATGGGCCAGGCGGTTGCGCAGGCCCCGGCCTCCCACGATCTCCACAATCCGCACGGGGCGGCCGATGGGAGCCAGCGCCAGGGGTTTCAGGTCTGTAAAAACGGTGGTTTTTCGCATGATGGTTTCAAAGAATGCAAGTATTTCGGTCAATTATCCACGCATTGGTCCGCTACTGCAACCCACCGGGTACCGGCGTCGGCCCCGCTTCCTTTTCCAGGGTGTCCAGGGTCACGGTCAGTGGACCCAGCGAAACCTGGAAATCAATGGGCGTACCGGGTTCCACCATCTCGCCCCCGGGCGGATCGGTCTGGATCACCCGGTACCGGGGCACGCTGTCGGAAAACACATAGGCCACATCGCCGATCTGGAAACCATCGCGGACCAGGATCTCGGAGGCCACCTCAAACTCCAAGCCGGTCACATCGGGCACCGGCACCAGCTGGTGCCCCCGCGAGAGGGTGAGGTCGATCACCCGGCCGCGTTTCACCCGCATACCGGGCGCAGGCGACGCCTCCACCACCGTGCCCTCCGGCGCATCGCTGTACACCGTGGCCACCACCCGGTAACTGAGTCCGTGGGCCTTCAAAGAATCCAGGACCTCCTCCGAGGGAAGCCCCACGATGGCCGGCACTTCCACCTCAGGGGTGTGCACCAGGGCCGGCAGGATTCCCCGAATCACCAGCACCAGGGCCAGGAGGGAAAGTAGGAGAAAGGTGCCCAGGGCCACCCCCAGGGCCAGGAGCCATCCGGCGCACGGCACGCCGCGGAGCCGTTCACGCAGGCGAGCGAAGGACCACTTCATGGGTTTGGGGTCCGTAGGATACCAGCCGCACAGGCATCCCCAGATGGGCCTCCAGAAACCCGAGGTACGCTTCCAGTTGCGGGTGCAGGGTGTTCCGGTCCACGAGGGGCGTGGGCCAGGCCGGCAGTTCCTCGTACACGGGTTCGGCCTGTTCCAGGTCTTCCAGCGTCGCCGGGAACCAGCGGGTTTCGGCTCCCTTCAGGCGATACGCCGTAGCCACCCGGATCTCGGGAAAACCGGAAAGCACATCCACCTTGGTTATCGCCAGTTCGGTGACGCCATTGAGCCAGGCGGTGTAACGCAGGGCCACCAGGTCCAGCCAGCCGCAGCGCCGCGGCCGGCCCGTGGTGGCTCCGTATTCGCCCCCCAGTTCCCGAAGCCTCTGACCGGTTTCATCGTGCAGCTCCGTTGGAAACGGCCCCCGCCCCACCCGGGTGGTATAGGCCTTGGTCACGCCTACAATGCGATGCAACCGTTGAGGCGGCAACCCCAGGCCCGCCAGGGCACCCCCCACCACGGTGTGCGAGGAGGTCACATAGGGGTAGGTGCCCAGGAAGATATCCAGCAGGCTTCCCTGGGCGCCCTCCAGCAGGATGGCGCGGTCCCGGCGATCCCATTCCCGCAACAGGGTCAGCGTATCGGTGATCATGGGGCGGAACCGTTCTGCCCAGGTGGTCAGGAGATCCATCATGTCCTGGATCTGGAACGGGGGTTTGCCGTACCGGGCGGCCAGCACCTGGTTGTTCCACTCCAGGCTCTTTTTGAGTTTGCGGTACAGGGTGTCGGGGTGCAGCAGGTCGCCGGCCCGCAGGCCGAACCGGGCGTAGAGATCGCGGTAGGTGGGACCGATTCCGCGGCGCGTGCTGCCGATGCCGCCCCGGAGTTCCTCTTCCCAGCCGTCCTCGGCCCGGTGATAGGGCATTACCAGGTGGGCCCGGGCATCAATCCAGAGGCGTCCCTCCAGCGGCCGACCCATCCGGCTCAGGGCCTCCACCTCCTGGGCCAGCACCTCCAGGTCCACCACCACGCCCGGCCCGAGCACGCCGACCTTTTCGGGGTGGTGCAACCCCGAGGGCACCAGATGGAACACATGCTCCTGCCCCTCAATAAAAACAGTGTGGCCGGCGTTGGCGCCGCCCTGAAACCGGACGATGATCTCGTGGTCGCGGGCCAGCAGGGCCACGAGTTTGCCCTTGCCTTCATCGCCCCACTGGAGCCCCAGAATGACAGTGTTCACGGCGTTATTTTAAGGGAACGCGCTGGGCCGGCGGCGTCGGATTACGCCGCCGGCCCAGCGCACCTGCAAAAAATCGGCTCAGAAGAACTTGTAGGTCAGGCCCAGGGCCAGGTTCTCTCGGATCTGGGCCCGGTCAATGATGTCCTTGTCGTACACGAGTTCCGCGTACACACTGAGCTGCACAAACCTGGCCAGCGACACACTCAGGGTGTGCTTCCAGTCCACATCCGGCGCCTTCCAGCGGTCGTCGGCGGGGTCGGCGTGGGAGTTGTACAGGGCCTTGAATACCCGCAGTTCGCTTTCATACTGGATCCGCTCAGAGATCACCCGTTTTCCCCAGAGTACGGTCTCCAGGCCGCCTTCCACCGGGGTCGTGGCATCGGGGGCCCGATCCGTTACCTCCCGGAAGGCCACGCCCAGCCGGCCGTTCAACTCAGCCGCTTCGGTTTTGAGAAAGGTGCGGGCCAGGCCGGCGCCCTCGGTCCAGGTGATGGGGTTCAGGTACAGGTCGTTGGCCTGATCCCGGAACTGGCTCACCCAGCGAAAGGAGAGAAACGGATCCACCAGCCAGCCCAGGGTGAACCGAAGCACCGACTCATTGTCCACCAGGTCCGAAGACTTCTGGGGTGGATCCCACTTCCGGCTCTCTGGATCCTGCTGGTAGGTTTGCCCGTACTGCAACTTCGTGGTGTTGGTGAACAGCACCCGGTCGGACAACGGCCGCTCGGCGAGGGCGTTGAGCACGGCGGTCCAGGTGACCGAACTCACCTCGGTTCCGCTCCAGGCTTCGTTGTAGTAGTTTTGCGTGATCTGCAGACCGGCGTCTACCGAGAGGTTCCAGCCGGTGAGCACGAAAACCAGTACACTCCACATCATTGTTGTGCCTCCTTGCCAACAGGGGTGGAATCCGCATTGAATTGCAGAATGGGCAAGAGTATAATGGCAACCCACTTTCCTCGGGAGGCATCAACCTTGAAAAACACCCAGGCACAGCGTTTGTTCACCTCGGAATCCGTTACCGAAGGGCATCCCGACAAGATCTGTGATCAGGTGTCGGATGCCATCCTGGATGCAGTGCTGGCCGACGACCCCCAGGGCCGCGTGGCCGTGGAGGCCCTCACCACCCGGGGGCTCGTGATCGTGGCCGGCGAGATGAGCACCCACACCTATGTGGACATCCCCGAAGTGGTGCGCGAGGTGGTGCGCGAGGTGGGCTACACCCGGCCGGAATACGGCTTTGAGTACTCTTCGCTGGCAGTCCTGACCTCTATCCAGGAGCAGAGCCCGGACATTTACCGGGGCGTGAAGGTGGGCGGCGCCGGCGACCAGGGCATGATGTTCGGCTTCGCCGTGGACGAAACCCCGGAACTCATGCCCATGCCCATCATGCTGGCCCACCGCCTTGTGCGTCGGCTCGCCTGGGTGCGCAAAAACCAGGTGCTTACCTATCTCCGGCCCGACGGCAAGTCGCAGGTGACCGTGGCCTACGAAAACGACCGGCCGGTGCGGGTGGACACCGTGGTGATCAGCGCCCAGCACTGCCCGGATGTCCACATGGACGACCTGCGGCAGGACATCATTGAACAGGTGATCAAGCCCGTGATCCCCGAGGGCCTGATGGACCGCGACACCCGGATCTTCATCAACCCCACGGGCCGGTTCGTGATCGGCGGCCCCGTGGGCGATACCGGGGTCACCGGCCGCAAGATCATGGTGGACTCCTACGGCGGCTACGCCCGCCACGGCGGCGGCTGCTTCTCCGGCAAGGACCCCACCAAGGTGGACCGATCGGCCGCTTACATGGCCCGGTACATCGCCAAGAACCTGGTCAAGGCCGGCGTGGCCCGCAAGGTGGAGGTGCAGCTGGCCTATGCCATCGGCGTGCAGCAACCCGTGGCCATTTATGTGGATACCTTCGGCACCTCGGAGGTGCCCGAAAGCCGCATCGTGGAGGCCATCCGCAAGCGCTACGACCTCTCGCCCTGGGGCATCATCAAACATCTGAACCTGCAGCGGCCGGTGTACCGCCGCACCGCCGCCTACGGCCACTTCGGCCGCGAGGAAGACGGCTTCACCTGGGAGCTCACGGATACTGCCCGCGACCTTCGGGAGTTGATCTATGGCTGACCTCGGCCCGGTCCGCGTGCGCTTCGCCCCCTCGCCCACGGGCTACCTGCATGTGGGCGGCGCCCGCACGGCCCTGTACAACTTCCTGTTCGCCCGGAAACACGGCGGCCAGTTTCTCCTCCGCATAGAGGATACCGACCGCACCCGCTATGTGCCCGATTCAGTGCAGGACATCATGGAAAGCCTGCGCTGGCTCGGCATTGAGTGGGACGAGGGGCCGGACAAGGGCGGCCCGGTGGGGCCCTATGTGCAGTCGGAACGGGTGGAGATCTACCGGAAACTCGCCCATCAACTCGTGGAAACCGGCCATGCGTACCGGTGCTTCTGCACGCCGGAACGGCTCCAGCAATTGAGGGAACTGCAGCGCAAAATGGGCCTGCGCACCGGCTACGACCGCCGGTGCCGGAACCTGTCGCCCGAGGAAATTGAAAAGAACCTGGCCGAAGGCAAGCCCTATGTGATCCGCCTCAAGGTGCCCCTGGAAGGCGAAACCGTGTTCCAGGACTATCTCCGGGGCGAAATCCGGTACGACAACCGCGAACTGGAAGACATCATCCTGCTCAAGTCCGACGGCTTCCCCACCTATCACCTGGCCAATGTCATCGACGACCACCTGATGCAGATCACCCATGTGCTCCGGGCCGACGAGTGGATCCCGTCCACGCCGTACCATGTGCTGCTCTATCGGGCCTTCGGCTGGGAGCCGCCGGTGTTCGCCCATCTGCCCGTGATTCTTTCGCCCGACGGCAAGGGCAAACTCTCCAAACGGCACGGTGCCACGGCCGTACGGGAATTTCGGGAACAGGGCTATCTGCCCGAGGCCCTGGTGAACTTCCTGGCCCTCCTGGGCTGGTCGCCGGGCGACGACCGCGAGATCCTGAGCCTGGACGAGATGATCCAGGCCTTTGACCTGAAGCGCGTGGGCAAGCGCGGCGCCGTGTTTGATTACCAGAAGCTCCAGTGGATGAACGGCGAGTACATCCGCCGCCTTCCGCCCGAGGAGCTGTACCGACGCGCGTTGCCCTTTATGGAGCGCGCGGGCCTGGTGAAAACTCCGGAAGACCGGGAGAAGTTCCGGAAAATCGTGCCCCTCCTGCAGGAACGGGTGAAGACCCTGGGCGAATTCCCCTATGCCGCCGAGTACTTCTTCCGCGAGGTGGAAACCTACGACGAGAAGGGCCTAAAGAAGCACCTCAAGAACCCCGAGATCCTGGACCATCTGGCCGAACTCCGGAACCGGCTGGCCGCTTTGGAGACCTTTGACAAGGACAGCATTGAGCAAACCCTGCGGGGCCTGGCCCAGGAACTGGGCATCGGCGCCGGCAAACTGATCCATCCCACCCGCCTGGCCCTCACCGGCCGCACCTTCGGCCCGGGCCTGTTTGAACTCATGGAGGTGCTGGGCAAGGAAACCTGCATCCGGCGCCTGGACCGATTCATTGAGAAGTTCCGCCATGCATCATGAACGCTTTGTGGCCGTGATCCCGGTAAAGCAGAAGGGCAACCAGTTGCTCTTCTTCCTCCGCAAGTTCCGGGACTACTGGGGGTTCCCCAAGGCCCAGGTGCGGTACCAGGATGTGCTGGAAAACGCCGCGGTTTCGCTGATGACCCACACCTTTCAGGTGAAGAACCCGGTGATCCATCCGGACTTCCGCGAAACCCTCACCTTTTCCTATTCCCAGAAGGGCGATCCCGTGCTGCGGGAGGAGGTGTACTTCCTGTGCCACCTGGTCACCTCGCCCCGGGTAAAACTCCGGGAACGCTACGGCTGGTTCACCCTGGGCGAAGCCCGTACGCTGATCCGCTACGATAATCTGCGCGATCTCCTGGAACGCGCCCACCAGTTCCTCCAGGCCACCCTGTTGTAACGGGGTTTTTTCAGATCGGATAGACAGCCGAGGGGCATCCGCCGGGGCCGCCCTACAGGCCGCTCCGCACCAGGCGCTCCAGGTCCAGCCCCTTTTCCCGGGCCAATTTCACGAGATCCTGGGGCAGGGTGAAGGTCACATGCTCCTCCTTGACCACCAGTTCCTCCGGAGGAGCGCCCCCCATCTCCTGCAACCTCTCCAGCACCTGGTGCACCAGGTCTTCGGGCGTGGAGGCTCCGGAGGTCACCCCCACGGCGCGTACATCCTGGAACCATTCCGGCTGAAGATGCGAGGCATCGGGCACGAGGTATCCCCGAGCCCCGGCCTTTTCGGCCACCTCCCGCAGGCGGTTGGAATTGGAACTCTCAAAGGACCCGATCACCAGCACTACATCCACCCTTTGGGCCAGCACCTTTACGGCATCCTGTCGGTTCTGGGTGGCGTAGCAGATGTCTGCGGCCGAGGGCAGTTGCAGGGCCGGAAACCGTTGCCGCAGAATCCCGATGATCTCGCGGGTATCGTCCAGGGAAAGGGTGGTTTGGGTGATCACCGCCACCTTCTCGGGGTTCGGCACCTGCACCCGCCGGGCGTCCTCGGCGGTTTCGATCAACACGATGTGGTTCGGCGCCTCGCCCAGGGTGCCTTCCACCTCCACATGGCCCCGGTGGCCGATGAGGAAAATGGTGTAGCCCTCGCGGGCGTAGCGCCGGGCCTCGTGGTGCACTTTCATCACCAGCGGGCAGGTGGCATCCAGCACCCGCAGACCCCGGGCCTTCGCCTCTTCCCAAACCCTGGGCGACACACCGTGGGCTGAAAACACCACCACCGACCCCGGCGGCACCTCCTGCAGGTCTTCCACAAACACCGCCCCCTGCTCGCGGAGACGGTCCACCACCCACCGGTTGTGCACAATGGCGTGGCGCACATACACCGGTGGTCCGAACACCCGAAGGGCGATCTTTACGATGTCAATGGCACGGTCCACCCCGGCGCAGAAACCCCGGGGCCGAACCAGATAAACCTTGAAACGGGCGCTTTGCATGGCCGAGGTTATACGGGGGATTCCACCGGGGTGCAAATCCGGGTTTTTGAGGCCTTGTTGGCCTGTGCTGCATAATCTGAGGACCATGTGCCTGGGCATTCCCGGTGAAATCCTGGAGACCTACGAGCGCGACGGCCTCAAAATGGCCCGGGTGCGTTTCGGCGGCGTCACCCGGGAAGTGTCTCTGGCCTTTACCCCCGAGGCCCGGCCGGGCGATTATGTCATCGTGCATGTGGGGTTCGCCCTGCAGGTTCTGAACCCCCAGGAGGCCCAGGAGGTGCTGAACCTGTTCCAGGAACTCCAGGACGCCGCCGACGAAACCCCTCCATGAAGTACCTGGACGAATTCCGCGATCCGCAACGGGCCCGGGCGCTGCTGGCCCGGATCCACCAAACCGTTACCCGGCCCTGGACCGTGATGGAGGTGTGCGGCAGCCAGACCCACAACCTGTTGCGCTACGGTATCCCCGAACTACTGCCCAAGGGCCTGGAACTGGTCCACGGCCCCGGCTGCCCGGTGTGCGTGACACCGGTGGAAACCGTGGACCAGGCGGTGGCCCTGGCCGAGCAGCCCGATGTGATCCTGCTGTCCTACGGCGACATGCTACGGGTGCCTGGAAGCCGCGACGACCTGCTGTCGGTCAAGGCCCGGGGCGCGGATGTGCGGATGGTGTATTCGCCCCTGGAGGCCTTGAAGGTGGCCCGGGAGAATCCCGACCGGCGGGTGGTGTTCCTGGCCATCGGCTTTGAAACCACGGCGCCGGCCAACGCCGCCGCGGTGCTGCAGGCCCAGCAGCAGGGCCTGGAAAACCTTTTTTCCTGGTGTCGCAGGTGCGGGTGCCGCCGGCCCTGGAGGTGATCCTGCAGGATCCCGAGGTGGAGGTGCAGGGGTTCTTGGCCCCGGGCCATGTCACCACGGTCATGGGCTACCAGGAGTACGAGCCCATTGCCGAAACGTATCGAGTGCCTATTGTGGTCACCGGCTTCGAACCCGTGGACCTTCTGGTGGGCCTGCTGGAACTGGTCCGACACCTGGAGGCCGGCAAACACGGCGTGTGGAACGCCTACAAGCGCTCGGTACGCCGCGAGGGCAATCCGGTGGCCCGGCGCCACATGTTCCGGGTGTTTGAGATCTGCGACATGAAATGGCGGGGCATCGGCTGGATCCCCCGCTCGGGCCTGTGTCTGCGGCCGGAGTTCCGAAACCTGGACGCCCGCCAGGCGTTCCGGGACCTTCTGGCCGATATCCAGCCCGAGGAGTCGCCGGTTTGCATCGCCGGCCTGATCCTGCGGGGCATTAAAAAACCGCCCGATTGCCCGGCCTTCGGCCGGGAATGCACACCCCAGCACCCCCTGGGCGCCCCGATGGTCTCCTCCGAGGGCGCCTGTGCCGCATACTATCGCTATGGCCGACTGGCAAAGGGAACCTGAAGGTTTTTCCTGTCCGCTGCCCAAATCGGACTACCAGGAGGTGGTGCTGGCCCACGGCGGCGGGGGCCGCCTCAGCCGGCAACTCCTGGAAGAATGGATCCTGCCCTGCCTGGAAAACCCCGTGCTCCGGCAACTGGGCGACAGCGCCGTCCTGAACCTGGAGGGCCTGCGGCTCGCCTTTACCACGGATTCCTACACCGTCACCCCACTCTTTTTCCCCGGCGGCGACATCGGCGAACTGGCGGTGTACGGCACCCTGAACGACCTGGCGGTGGCCGGGGCGCAACCCCGGGCCCTCTCCCTGGCCCTGATCCTGGAGGAGGGCCTGCCCCTGGAAACCCTACACCGGATCCTGGAAAGCATCCGGCGGGCCGCCGCCCGACTGCAGGTGCCCGTGGTCACCGGCGACACCAAGGTGGTGGATCGGGGAAAGGGCGACGGCGTGTATATCAACACGGCGGGCATCGGGGTCGTTCCGCCCGGCCGCGACCCCGGCCCCCACCGGATCCGGCCCGGCGACCACATCCTGATCAACGGTCCCATCGGCCTGCACGGCCTCGCCATCCTGGCCGCCCGGCAGAACCTGTTTCCCGAGGAAACCCTGAAGAGCGATACCGGCCCGGTGGGCCCCCTGATTGAAGCCCTCTACGAGGCGGGTGTGGAGATCCACGCCATGCGCGATCCCACGCGGGGCGGGGTGGCCTCGGTGCTGAACGAGTTGGCCTCGCAGGCCGGCGTGGGCATCACCCTCCTGGAACAGGAACTCCCTGTGCCTCCCGAGGTGGAGGGTGCCGCCGAACTTCTGGGCCTGGATCCCCTGTACATCGCCAACGAGGGCAAGGTGTTGATCTTTGTGGCCGAGGACCAGGCCGACCGGGCGCTGGAGGTGCTCCGGCAGCATCCCCTGGGCCGGGAGGCCCGCGACATCGGTCGGGTGACCGAAGAGCATCCCGGCCTGGTGGTGCTCCATACCGTGATCGGGGGCCGCCGGGTGGTGGACCTGCTGTCCGGCGAGCAACTTCCCCGCATCTGCTAAAAAATCGGGGGCCGATACTCGGCCCCCGACTGCGGTTTCAAACGAGTTCCCGGGATTACTTCAGCATGGGAATCTTGATGCCGTGCTTCCGGGCGAAGGCGATGGCCTTTTCGTAACCGGCATCGGCGTGGCGCGCCACTCCGATGCCCGGATCGTTGGTGAGCACCCGCTTCAGCCGCAGGTCCATCTCCTCGGTGCCGTCGGCCACGATCACCTGCCCGGCGTGCAGCGAGTAGCCGATTCCCACACCACCTCCGTGGTGGAACGACACCCAGGAGGCCCCGCTCACCGCGTTCAGCGCGAAGTTCAAAAGCGGCCAGTCGGCGATGGCGTCGGAGCCGTCCTTCATGTTTTCGGTTTCCCGGTTGGGCGAGGCCACGGAACCGGCATCTAAGTGGTCGCGGCCGATCACGATGGGCGCCTTCACCCGGCCCTCCCGCACCAGCCGGTTGAAGAGCAGGCCGGCCTTATCTCGCTCGCCGTAGCCCAGCCAGCAGATGCGGGCCGGCAACCCCTGGAAGGCCACCCGTTCCCGGGCCAGGGTGAGCCAGCGACGCAGGTGCTCCTTTTCCGGAAACAGGCGGATGAGTTCCTCGTCAATCGTGTAAATGTCCTCGGGATCGCCCGACAGGGCCACCCAGCGGAAGGGCCCCTGCCCCTCGCTGAAGAGGTCGCGGATGTATGCGGGTACAAAGCCCGGATACTTCCAGGTGCCGTCGGGGTTCTTGACCTCCTCCTCCCGCACGAAGCCGCCGGCCAGGGCGTTGCCCCGCAGGTTGTTGCCGTAGTCAAAGGTCTCGGCCCCTCGCTCCTGGAGCGTGATCATCAGCCGCACATGCTTGGCCATGGTCTGATAGGACCGCCTCAGGTACTCGTCGGGGTCGCGCTTCCGGAGTTCCACGGCCTCCTCGTAGGTAAGGCCCTCGGGCACATAGCCGTTCAGGGGATCGTGGGCCGAGGTCTGGTCGGTGAGCAGATCGGGCGTGATGCCGCGTTTGACCAGCTCCTCCAGCAGGGTGACCACATTGCCGATCCAC
>JALXEF010000073.1 GCA_027069855.1 Caldifarciminota bacterium | reverse complement strand
CCATCCAACCACCCCCTCCTGCCCCAGGGAGTCTGTCCCCGCTCCCTGGGGTTTTTAATTGCCGGGGCTCACAAGCGTTTTCGGGGATAAGTGGGAGCGCCCCACTTCGCAGATCTCAGGGATCCGCCCGCGGCGGAGCCTCAGGTATCGGCCAGTTCCTCAGGCACGGGCAGGGCGAACACGCCCCAGGCCCCGGGGCCGGTGTGCAGGGAGATCACCGGCGTGATCTCCGTAGCCAGGAACCGGCGAACCCGAAAGTGCTCCCGCAGATAGGGTTCCAGCCATTCCCGCACCTCGGGCTGCGTGTTCCAGGCCACGGCCATGTCGTACCGCTCCCGGGGATCCAGGGTCTGCTGCAGCAGGCGCAGTACCCGACGCCGCACGCCCTGTTCCGAAAAGGCCGACGCCTTCTTCACAATGCGGCCCTCCTCCAGGGCCATGACCAGTTGAACGCCCAGAAGCATCCCCACGCGCCCCTGCAGCCGGGAAATGCGGCCGCTCCGCAAGAGGTACCGCAGGGTGGGCAGCGTAAAGAAGAGCACGGCCCGGTCCCGAACCCGCTGGAGCACCTGCAGGATCTCCTCCGGACTCCGGCCCTGGCGGGCCAGGTCCAGGGCCATCAGCCCCTGGAGGGTCATGCCGAGGGAAATGGACCAGGTGTCCCACACCCACACCCGTCCCGGAAATCGCCGGGCCACGGCCACGGCGTTCTGATAGGTGCCGGAAAGGCGCGAAGACACCGTGAGCACCAGCACCTGATCGGCCCGTTCCAGGGCCCGGCGGACCGCGTGTTCCAGGGTGGCGGGGCTTACCTGGGAACTGGTGATCCGCTTGCCCTGCTGGAGCCAGGCCAGGATCTGGTCGGGCGTGACCTCCACCCGGTCCAGGTACACCCGGCCCTCCACCAGAATCTGCTGGGGCGCCACCTGGATCCCCAGTTCCTGTTGCAGGAGCAGGGGCACGTCGCCCGTGGAATCCAGCACCAGGCCCAGCGGCGCCCTGCGCTCGCCGGCCACCTGGGCCTGCATGTCCTGGGCTTTTTGCCGAACCAGGGTGCCGAACCGGCGAAGCCGGCGGTACACCTCCTCGGGATCGTTGGTGTGGATATGGAGATGCACCAGCCGGTGGGTGGCCGAGATCACCAGCGAATCGCCCAGGGGCGCGAGTTGTTGCCTCAGGTCGCGGGCCAGGGTGGGGGCCGGTTCCCGGGTTTCCAGTACGGCCTCCGTGCAAAAGCGGTAGGTGGGGGCCTCGTCGGCCGGGCCGTGATCGGCCTCTGTCTCCGGGGGCAGGTCCACCTCCTGGGGCACGGCCGCCCAGCCCTGGTACACTAAGGTGCGGATGCCCTCCAGGAAATAGACAAAGCCCAAGGCGCCCGCATCCACCACGCCGGCCTTCCGAAGCCGGGGCAGTAAGTCCGGGGTTTTCTGAAGCGCCTCGCGGGCGGCGGTCCACAGCACCTCCAGGAGTTCCACCAGATCCTGGCCGTTCCAGCGGAGTGCCGCCTCGGCGGCCTCGCGGATCACGGTAAGGATGGTGCCCTCCCGGGGATCCTCCAGGCTTTCGTAGGTGCGGCGGATGGCGTGGTGCAGAGCCCGGGCCAGCGAAGGAGCGCGCAGCCGGCCCCGATAGCCCACGGCCTCGGCCAGGCCCGCGAAAAACCCGGACAGGATAACCCCGGAGTTGCCCCGGGCCTCGGTCACCAGGGCCTCGCTGAGCCACCGGAGCACCTGCCGGAGATCGCGCGACCGGCGACCCTGGAGCCATCGCAGCGTGCGCCCCAGGGTGAGGGCCAGGTTGGTGCCCGTGTCCCGGTCGGCCACGGGAAACACATTGATCCGGTCCAGTTCCTCCCGGTGCCGGATCACCCACAGGGCCCCGGCCCGAAAGGCCGCCAGGGCCCGCCGTCCGTCCAGATAGGCGATGCCTGCCACGCGCCTCAGAACTCCCGCATCAGGGCGCGGGCGATCACCAGCCGCTGGATCTGGTTCGTGCCCTCGTAAATCTGGGTGATCTTAGCGTCGCGCATGTACTTTTCCACCGGAAACTCGCGCATGTAGCCGTAGCCGCCGAACACCTGCACGGCATCGGTGGTCACCCGCATGGCCACATCCGACGCGAAGGTTTTGGCCATGGCGGCCGCCTTGGAGATGTTCTTGGCCCCGGAATCAATGAACTGGGCCACGCTGTATACCAGCGCCCGGGCGGCCTCAATCTGGATGGCCATATCGGCCAGCATGAACTGGATCGCCTGGAACGAAATGATGGGGCTGCCGAACTGTTCCCGCTGTTTGGCGTACTTCACGGCCTCCTCAAAGGCTCCCTGGGCGATGCCCAGGGCCTGGGCTCCGACGATGGGCCGCGACCGGTCCAGGGTCATCATGGCCACCTTGAACCCCTGGCCCTCCCGGCCCAGCAGGTTCTCCTCGGGCACCTCCACATCGTCAAAGAAAATCTCGCGCTGCACCGAGGCCCGGATCCCCATCTTGTCCTCGGCCCGGCCCACGCGAAAGCCTGGAAAATCCTTTTCCACGATGAAGGCCGAGAGCCCGCGCACCCCCCGGTCGGGCTGGGTGGCCGCGATCACGATGTAAAACTGAGCTTCGCCGCCGTTGGTGATGAACTTCTTCTGGCCGTTCAGGATGTAGCGATCGCCCTTCTTTACGGCCGTGGTTTTGATGTTGCTGGCGTCGGAGCCGGCCCAGGGCTCGGTCAGGGCAAAGGCCGCCTGGTACTCGCCGCGGGCCAGGGGCGGCAAATATCGCCGCTTCTGGTCTTCGTTGCCGAAGAGGATCAGCGGAATCGCGCCCAGGCCGGTGACCCCGTAGGAAATGGCCGTGCCCCCGTCCACGATGGAAAGGTGTTCCATCACCAAACATACATTGAGCACCGAGAGCCCCTGGCCGCCGTATTCCGGGGGCACAAAGAGTTCAAAGAACCCCTGTTCGCCCATCTTCTGGATGATCTCGCGGGGGTACCGGCTTTCCCGGTCCAGTTCCGCACGCACGGGTTTGATGTACCGTTCTGCAAATTCTCGCGCCATACGGGCCAGATTCTTCTGTTCCTCGGTGAGCCCATAATCCATGCTCTGCATCACCTTGCCTCCTCTTTTTCAGGGTTCAGCCCCGGCAAATCCTCTAAGCGCCGGGGTTCCAGCGACAGTTGAAACACCTCTTCAAAGGCCCGAATCACCCGGCTCTCCACCTCCTGGAGGTCCACGGGACGGCCCAGCAGCCGTTCCAGGCTGGTCACCCCCCGGTTCTGGATGCCGCAGGGCAGGATCAAGCGGAAGTGTTCCAGGTTGGTGTTGACATTGAGGGCGAAGCCGTGGAACGACACCCGCTGGTGCACGGCCACGCCCAGGGCCGCGATCTTGTCGTTGCCCACGAACACGCCGATGTAGTCGGGGTCGGTGTGGGCCCGAACGCCGTAGGTGGCGAGCACCCGGATCAGGGCCTCCTCAATGGACAGGATCAGGTGCCGAACCCGGCTCAGGCTGTCGTTCAACTGAAAAATCAGGTAGCCCACCAGTTGCCCGGGGCCGTGGTAGGTGACATCGCCGCCCCGTTCCACGCGAAACACGGAGATGCCGAGTTTTTTCAGGAACTCCGGCGCCGCCTGGATATGGCGGGGATCGCCCTTGCGCCCGAGGGTGATCACCGGATCGTGTTCCAGGAGGATCAGGGTATCGGGGATCCGCTGGGCCACGCGAAGGCGATGGAGCCGTTTTTGAAGGTCCCAGGCCCGGTCATAGGGCACCCGGCCCAGGGAAAGCACAAACCCCGGTCGCATCGGGGTTATTTTACAGGGCTACGGCAGTACCAGGATTCGCTGGATGCCGGTGGCACCACGGAGCCAGTACACGCCGGCGGGCAGCCGTACGGGCTCGCCGGGCCGGAGCCCTCCCCACAGGCGGCCGGTGGCGCCGTACACCTGAACCGGACCGGGCAACGGTAACGGCCGGCCCGCCCGCACCAGCCGGGTCGCGACCCGCTCGGGCGGTGTGCCCGATGCCTCCTGCACCGCCACCAAGTCCAGGGAAAACCCGAAGTAGGGGTCCAGTTCCGGCTCGCCGATACGGTAAAAGTAGGCCTGCAGGTGGCCCAGGGAATCCAGTTCAAACAGCAAAAAGTGGTAGCAGGCACAGCCGTAGGGCGGTGGCGACAGGGGGTCCGGGTAGATCGGTGCGCCGGCACCGCCGCTGATGATGTACCACACCCCGTTGTACTCGTGCCGATCGTAGAAATGGTGGTGCCCGAAGAAGGCCATGGGCACGCCCCGCTGGCTCAGAAGCCAGGTGAACTCCTCGGTGTGGCTCGCCTCGTAGTTGGGCTGGGGATAGTAGTTCTCGTAGCCCAGGCAGTAGGTGGTATCGTGGCCGGGCTGGTACGGGGGCACATGGGCGAACACGAAGCTGATCAGGCCTCGGTTGTCGGCGTCCTGCAGCAGGGAGTCCAGCCAGGCCAGTTGGTCCCAGGAGATCAAGTAGTCAATGTAGTGGCCGTAGGCGCCGGTGCCCGGATTCTGCTGGCAATCGGCCAGCACGATGAACCGATACCGGCCGTAGTCCCACACATAGTCGGTGGGGCCGAAGATGGAATCGTACATCCAGGGGCCTTCGTCGGCGTAGAGTTCGTGGTTCCCCCGCACGGTGAGCACATTGGTGGCAAAGGAATCCACCAGGCTCACGAAGTGGTAATACTCGCTCCGGTAGCCGTGGAGCACGAAGTCCCCGCCGTGCACCACGAACAGGGGGTTCAGGGCGTTGATCCGTTCGCGGGCCAGGCGAAAGATGCTGTCGGCGTTCGGGCCGGAGCCGGGCCGGGAATCGCCCAGGAACACGAACCGCAGGGGGTAGGTCACCGGGGTGCCGGCAATCCGCTCCAGCACCAGGGAGGTGGGATGGTTCTGCAGGGCCCAAACCGGCGCTGCCGCCAGCCCCCAAAGGACCAGAAAAACGAGTTTTTTCATGGGAACCTCCGCCGCGTCCGACAATTATACCCCTTTCGGGGCGGACGGGGCATGGTTACGGGCCTCCGGTGCCGCAAGCGGCTGTAAACCCTGTAAAATTCCCCAAAACGGAGGGCGCATGTTTGCAAGGAATCTGCAGTTTCTGGAGGCGGAAGAGCATCGGCTGCTGAGGGAAACCGTGCGGCGGTTCGCCCGCCAGCGCGTGGAACCCGTGGCCGAGGAGATCGACCGGTCGGACCGCTTTCCCCGGGACCTCTTCGCCGAACTGGCCCAGCTGGGGCTCACCGGCATCGTGATTCCCGAGGAATACGAAGGCTTCGGCGAGGATGTGGTGGCCGCCGTGGTGGTGCTGGAGGAACTCTCCCGCTACAGCCCGGCGCTGGCCCTGTCGCTCCTGGCCCACGCCATCCTGGGGGGCCACAACATCGCCCTCTGGGGCAACGAGGAACAGAAACGGCGGTACCTGCCCAAAATCGCCCGGGGCGAGTGGATCGCAGGCATGGCCATCACCGAGCCCAACGCCGGCTCGGATGTGTATGCCATCCAGACCACGGCCCGGCGCGAGGACGACCACTTCGTGCTCAACGGCTCCAAGATCTTCATTACCAACGCCGCCGTGGCCGATGTGCTGGTGGTGTACGCCCTTACCGATGATCCCGCCAAAACCCGCGACTTCATGTCGGCTTTCATCGTGGAAACCGCCTGGCCCGGCGTGGAGGTCACCAAATCCTTTGAAAAGATGGGCATGCGGGGGTCGCCCACCGGCCAATTGTTCCTGGACCAGGTGAAGGTGCCGGCCGAGAACTTGCTGGGTACCTACGGCAAAGGCTTTTTGCAGCTCATGAAGAGTTTTCAGCTGGAACGGATCGCCATCGCGGCCCAGGGCACGGGCATCGCCCTGGAGGCCCTGAACTGGATGGTGCGCCACGCCCACGAACGCCGGCAGTTCGGCAGGCCCATCGCCGAGTTTCAACTCGTCCAGCACAAGAT
>JALXEF010000072.1 GCA_027069855.1 Caldifarciminota bacterium | reverse complement strand
TGTGTTTGAGGCCACGGCCGGGTTCCTGTTTCCGGTGTACTCCGGGGCCGAAGTGGTGTACGCCCGCTCGCTCCGTTCGCGGGAGCTCCGCGAGGACATGACCGCGGCCCGGCCCACCCTGTTTCTTACGGTGCCCCTGCTCCTGGAGAAGATCTACCTGGGCATCCTCAAACAGGTCAAGAAGTCGCCGCCCACCAAACGGGCCCTCTTCGGCCTGCTCAAGGGCACGGCCCGGGTGCTGGACCCCCTGACCGGTCGCAAGGCCTCCCGTGCCCTTTTCCGCTCCATCCGCGAGAAGATCGGGTTCGGCCGCACCCGGTTCATCATTTCCGGCGGCGCCGCCCTGCCCCGCTGGGTCTCCAAAGGGCTGGAGGAAATGGGGTTCCCCATTCTGCAGGGCTACGGCCTTTCCGAAACCGCCCCCGTGCTCACCGTGAACCCGCCCTGCTGCCCGAAGAACGAGTCCGTGGGGCTGCCCGTGCCCGGCGTGGAGATCGAGATCATGGACCCCAACGAAGAGGGCGTCGGGGAGATTGCGGCCCGCGGGCCCAATGTCATGAAGGGCTATTACAAGAACCCCGAGGCCACGGCCGAGGTGCTGCGGCCCGACGGCTGGTTCCTCACCGGCGACCTGGGGTATCTGGACGACGAGGGCTACCTCTACATCACCGGCCGCAAGAAATCGGTGATCGTCACCCGGGGCGGCAAGAACATCTACCCCGAGGAGATTGAGGAACACCTGGCCCAGTCGCCCTTCATCGCCGAAATCCTGGTGCTCATGGGCCGCCACCCCCAAACCGGCGACGAAGAGCTCCAGGCCATCGTGGTGCCCGACTTTGAGGCGCTGGACCAGTACGCCCGGGAGCAGAACATTACGCTCACCGATCAGGTCATCTACGACCTCATCGCCCGGGAGATCAAGCGCCTCTCGCAGGATCTGGCGCCCTACAAGCGGCCCAAGCGCTTCGCCATCCGCGAAGAGGAGTTCCCGAAGACCACCACGCGGAAGATCAAACGGTACCTGTTCCAGGCACCGGTGCAGGAACTGAACGGCCAGGGGAAAACGAAGGAATCCTGAAGATGAGGGTTGGCGGGCGGGGCGGCGAGTTCGCCGCCCCGCCCGCCGACCTTTTTCTCGCTACTCCTCCGGATACCGCAACAGCGCCCCGATGTGGCCGATGTCGGCCACGAGCGAAGGCTCCAGCACATGCTCAATGCGGGCACCCTGCTCCACGGCCTCCTCAATCAAGTCGTCCACCACATCGGGCACCTTCACGGTGGGCGCTCCGCAGGACGGGCAGGTCTCCTCCTCCAGGCCCAGGTACCCGCACTTCGGGCACCGCACGCCCGGATGCTCAAAGCCCTCGGCCACCACCACGGTGGTCACCCGGTTTTCCATGAGCGCCCGAAGCACGCCCTCCAGGCCGGCCACGGCCCCGTGATCCTTCTTGGCCAGTTCGTTCTTCAGGGTCTCCACGATCTCCCGTTCCTCGCGCATCTCGTACTCGCGCTCAATCTTCCGGGCCTCCTTCAGGGCCTCGCGGACCGAAATGTTCACCGGGGCCGTAAAGGTGCCGGCCAGCACATGACGCAGGGAGTAGGGCAGGAACGGCAGGAAACCGGCCAGGGCCTCGGGCGGACCCCCCACGATCAAGAGGTCAAACCGGCCCAGCCGGTACCGGTCGTAGAGCACCTCCGCCACCCGTTGATAGTGGTTGTAAATCGCGTAGTCCACCTTGCGGCGGAGCCGGGGCGGCGGGGTCTTCACCCGGCCCACCACATCCACGAACTTCTCTTCCTCCTGGATGGACCCCAGGAACATCTCAAAGAGCCGGGCCTTCTTGGGGTCCACCAGCACCACATAGTAGCGCTTGTACTCGTCCAGGAGCAGGGTCAGGGGACGGATGTAGGGTGAGAGGTCCACCACTGCCCGCTCGCGGGCGGCCCTGGGCAGGGGATACACCTGCCAGAACCGGAGGGGCTGCGACGAGAAGATCACCACCTGGGCCACCTGAGCCTCTTTGATCCAGATCGGGGCGTTTTGTTCCACAAAGTTCTGGATCTTCCGGAGGTCGCCCTCAATCCGCTGCATCTGGAACTCGGAGATCCGGTTCTCGCGCCGGGCCGCCTTCAGGGCGTCGTACAGCAGGTTGCGGCAGCGTTTCACGAAGTCGCCGGCCGGGTCAATTTTCAGGTACAAACTCACGATGGGATTGCGGCCGTCGCCGATGGTGTGCAGGGTTCGCAACATGTCATAGGTGATCATGGTGTTCCACTCCTGTTTTGCGTTTAAAGGTACACGCCCGGAAAACGGCTTGCAACAAGGAGGAACTCAGGCCTCCCGGGAGAGTTGCTCCACGATGCGGCGGGCCAGGGCATAGGGGGTTTCCTCGCCCTTCAGGGCCCGCTGGAGCCATTGCTGGGTAAGCGCTTCGGATAGCCGGCCCTCCAGGCGCCGCCAGAGCAGGTCCTTGGCCGTGCGCTCAATCTCGTCCAGGATGCGGTGTTTCCGCTTTTCCAGAAACCGGCCGCTCTGCTTCAGGTAGGCCAGGTGGCGCTCCAGGGCCTCGGCCAGTTCCGGCACGCCCTGTTCCCGGGTGGCCACGGCCGGAATCACCGGCGGTGTCCACTCGCCCTCCCGCCGGGGTTGCATGCTGAGCACGCTCTCCAGTTCGTTCTGGAACCGGTGGGCGCCCTCGCGGTCGTACTTGTTGATCACGAAGATATCGGCGATTTCCATGAGCCCGGCCTTCATGGCCTGGATGGCATCGCCGGATTCGGGCACCAGGACCACCACCACGGTATCCGAGGTGTGGATGATGTCCAGTTCGGCCTGGCCCACGCCCACGGTTTCAATGAGCACCACATCAAAGCCGAAGGCGTCCATGAGGTCGGCCACAAAGGGCGTGGCCTCCGAGAGGCCGCCCAGGGAGCCGCGGGTGGCCAGGCTCCGGATGAAGATGCCGGCCTGGGTGGCGCGGGTCATGCGGTGCCGGTCGCCCAGCAGGGCGCCGCCGGTAAAGGGGCTGGAGGGGTCCACGGCGATCACGCCCACGCGTTTGCCCTGTTTCTGGAAATGCAGGGCCAGGGCGTCCACTAAGGTGCTTTTGCCGGCGCCCGGCGGGCCCGTGATGCCGATGCGGTGGGCGCGGCCCACACGGGAATACAGGGCCTCCAGGATCTCCTCGTGGGCGTTTTCCCGGTTTTCCACCTCGGTGATCAACCGGGCCAGGGCACGGGGATGACCAGCCTTGAAGTCCTGGATCAGGCGTTGGAGAGAGGGTTTCATGAAAAGGAGTGCCGGGGGCGGGATTTGAACCCGCACGGGATTGCTCCCACATGGCCCTCAACCATGCGCGTCTGCCAATTCCGCCACCCCGGCGTGCCGATAATGATATGCAGCCCCCTCCCCGAAGTCAACGCCACCACGTCCCACCAATCCTCTCTGTGAATAAAGGAGTTACGCATCAGATTCCAAACCACAACCGGATTACAGACCCTGGATGTCTCAATTCCTCCTTTCTCTTTCGCCATCGGACCACCCACAGAGGCACACAAGGTGAAATCTGCGTTGGAAGACTCGTCAGGCCAAAAGGCCCACTCCCGCACCCATAACCCGAAGTGACCAAGCAAGCATGCCGGTCCTTGCAAACGGTGATAGTTTGGCTTACACTGACGCGGAGATTAACAGGGGGTTTCTTCCCCTTGCTTGGAAGGTTCAACCCCGTATTTATTAAAAAGGGGATAGAATGGATATGCTTCTTCGTGATCCAATTTGGCAGTTTGTTGGTGCCATTCTAACTCTTATAGCTATTATTGCAACCCTTGCTGTATATATTGGACAAAGAAGGAAGAAATCGTTAATGTTTGAAGTCCTATCAAAATCCCCGGTATTAAGTGCAGCAGAAGAGATAGCCGGAAAACTACAAATACTTTTCCAAAATCAGCCTGTTCGCGAAGTTTATTTGGTTGTGTTGAGATTGTTCAATGCTGGCAACATCCCTATAACTTCGTCCGATTATGAGAGAAATATCAGTATAACGTTTGGTGGGAAAGCACGGGTTCTCACCGCCGAGGTCTCGGAAACAGAACCAGAAAATTTAGATGCCGAGATTTCTATTAAGAGCTTATCATCCATTGAATTAAAGCCAACATTACTAAACCCCGGAGATTCTATAACCATTAAGATCCTGGTGAGTGACTTTGAAGGTAATATACAAGTGGATGGGAGAATTGTAGGAGTCAAACAGATTCAGGAAAGAAAAGAATCTCCCAGGAATAGGCTATTTGTACTTACATTTAAATTCCTCATGTTATACACTGTAGTAGCGCTAACATATATATTTAGTGAACTCTACCATTCAATTAAGATGGAGTCTTTAGTACGAGTAGCCTTATACGGTTTTGTATCGGTTCTATATCTTTTTGTTTTGGTACGCCTTCTGTCTAAAATGCGAAATCCGATGCTCCGGAGTTCTCGAGAAAATCATTAAATTTTTGGTAATCTCGGCGGAGAAACTCTTTCAAGTGAAGTCTTCCACTTCATTGCTCAATGACGCGCATCCTGTAGCGGAACTCCCCTACCCGTGAGAGATTGAGAGGCACTTTTCTGGGGTTTGTAAGTTTCTGGCACAAGATTCTCCCGGGACTTTTAGCCATTGTCCTCGCACTCCAACAGATTGACCCTGTGTCTTATTTATGCTAAAATCTGCATATGCGGAAGGAGGCATATGAACGGGCTGAAGAACAGGTTGAGGCATACGAGGCTGTGGCGCGGCGGTGTTTCCTGCTGGCCCATCCGGTGCGGGTGCAGATGCTAGATATCCTGCGACGGACCGAAGCGTGCGTGTGCCAGCTGCAGGCTCTACTCGGGAAACCCCAGCCCTACATTTCCCAGCAACTGAGGCTGCTCCGCGAGGCAGGGGTCCTGGTGAGCCGCCGGCACGGCCCCTTCGTGTTCTACGCCCTCCAGGATCCCGAAATCCGCCGACTTCTGGACCATCTGCTGGGACCGGTGGATCCCCGGGCGCCGGTCCCCTGGTTGCCTACTCTGCAGCAGGAGCTGGCCCGATGCGCCGGAAAAAGCCGGGGCAAACGGTTCCGGGCCCTTCGGGGCCCCAAACCCGGGAGGTGATCCATGACGGACACCCGGTTGGGCGAATGGTTGAAATCGTGCACCTTCCCTTACTGGTGCACAGGACAGCACAAGATCTCGGCCGAGGCCTTCTTTCAGGCCTGGGCACGGGGAGAAGCGGTCCTGCTGGATCTGCGGGACGAGGTAGAAGCCCAGTTTCTCCAGCTGCCCTTTGCTCTCCATATCCCCATCCACCGGCTGCCCGATGAACTCCACCGGATCCCCCGCGACCGCCTGGTGGCCACCTTCTGCTCGGGCGGCGACCGGGCCGCCGTGGCCTTCGCCTATCTGCAGGCCCTGGGCTTCAAAAATGTGCGCATCTTCAAGGGCGGCTATGCCAGCCTGATCCAGGAACTTTTGCCCGGTCGCCTGGTCCAATACCAGAAAAGGGATCGGGAATCGCGGCCATGATCCTGTGGGTGCCGGGCCTTTTCTTCGGCATCGCCTTTGTGTTCTCCATGCTCGGGATGGGCGGCGGCCAGCTCTATGTCCCCCTGCTCTACTGGGCCGGGCTGGACCTGAAGGCCGCGGCGATCCCCCTGGGGCTCCTGTTGAATGTCTTGACCACCGTCTCGGCCGCCTGGGTGTATGCCCGCAAGGGCCTGGTGGACTGGAAGGTGGCCCTGCCCTTCGGCATCGCCATGGTGGTGCTGCCACCGGTGGGTGTGCTGGTGAACGCCCATCTGCCTCCACGGCCGATCCTTTTGATCTTTGCCCTGTTTACGGCGGCGGCCGCCCTCCTGATGCTCTCGGGCTGGCAGCCCCGGCAACGGCTGGAACAGGCCCGGGCCCACGCCCTGCTGGGGGTCGGGGGTGGAGGGGTGCTGGGCTTCTTCACGGGCC
>JALXEF010000071.1 GCA_027069855.1 Caldifarciminota bacterium | reverse complement strand
GTGGGGCCGAACCAGTACACCGGCGTGGCCAGCACAAAGCCGTCGGCGGCGAGAAGGCTCTGGTGCAATCCCTTCATGGCGTCTGCCAGCTGGCCTTCGGTGCAGTGGCGGGGGTTGCAGGAGGCGGGATCCTCGGAATAGCAGCCCAGGCAGGGACGGATGGGCAGGTCAATGAGGTGGATCAACCGATAGGAGCCACCGGCCTCGGCGATGCCCCGCAGGGTTTCCTGCAGCAGACGATGGGTATGGCTGGCCTCCTTCCGCGGCGAGCCCTGAAAGGCCAGGAAATGGGGTGTTTCGTGCATGCCTCTAATCATAGGGCAGCGGCCGGAACCTCAGCGACGGTACACGAAGTTAATATCGGCGCTTTGGAGATAAGGCGCCTTGGCGTCCTTATCCGAGAGCAGGGGCCTGGTGCCCGGCGGCAGGGGCCAGGCGATGGCGATGTCGGGATCGTTCCACCGGATCCGCCCCTCGGCCTCCGGCGTGTACTCGTGGCCCGACACCTTGTACCACACCACGGCCTCCTCGGAGAGCACCAGGAACCCGTGGGCGAAACCTGGCGGAATCCAGAGCATTTCGTGGGTTTCGGCCGAGAGCCGCCGGGCCACCCAGCGGCCGAAGTGGGGGCTTCCCCGCCGCAGGTCCACGGCCACATCAAAGATCTCCCCCCGCAGGCAGGCTACCAGTTTGCCCTGGGCATAGGGTTCCCGCTGAAAATGCAGTCCCCGCAGCACCCATTGGCGGGAGAGCGACAGGTTGTCCTGCACGAAATCGGCCGCAATGCCGGCGCCCTGGAAGGCCGAGCGCCGGTAGGTTTCCAGGAACAGGCCCCGGGGGTCGTGGAACGCGCGGGGTTTGACGAGGATGACCTCCGGAATCTCCAGGGGCTCAAAGGCAAAGGGCATGCTATCGCTCCGCCAGTTCCAGCAGGTACCGCCCGTACTCGGTGTTTTCCAGCGGGCGGGCCAGGCGCCGCAAGTCCTCGCGGCCGATCCAGCCGTTCAGAAAGGCGATCTCCTCAATGCAGCCGATCATGGTGCCGGTGCGGCGTTCAATGGTGGCCACGAACTCGCCCGCCTCCAGGAAACTGTCGTGGGTGCCGGCGTCAAACCAGGCGAATCCCCGGCCCAGGAGCCGCACCCGGAGCCGGCCTCGGCGCAAATACGCCCGATTCACCTCGGTGATCTCCAGTTCGTTGCGCGCCGAAGGGCGCACGGTGCGGGCGATGGCCGGCGCCTCGGCATCGTACAGGTACAGGCCCACCACGGCGAAGTTGGATTTGGGATGCTCGGGTTTCTCCTCCAGCGAGCGCACCCGACCCGTTTCGTCAAATTCCACCACACCGAAGCGCTGGGGATCCTTCACCGGATAGCCGAACACCAGGGCCCCGCCCTCCTGTTCCACGGTCCGGCGGGCCTCCCGCAGGAGATCGGGCAGGGCATGGCCGAAGAACACATTGTCGCCCAGCACATAGCACACCGGCGCACCGGCCAGGAACTCAGCCCCCAGAACCAGGCCCTCGGCCAGGCCCCGGGGCTCCGGCTGCACCGTGTACGCAATGCGCATGCCCAGGTGGCTCCCGTCGCCGAAAAGGCGCTGAAAGTCCTGAAGATCCTGGGGGTTGACCACCAGTAGCACCTCGCGAATGCCCATGAGCATCACCAGCGACAGCGGGTAGTAGATCATGGGCTTGTTGTAGATGGGCAGCAGGTGCTTGTTGACCGTCAGCGTGACGGGATACAGGCGGCGGCCGCTGCCGCCGGCCAGGATGATGGCCTTCATGGCCGGAGTGTCCGCCTTGGACCGGGTCATCGTCGTCCTCGCTAAAACAGGGTTCCCTGGTTCGGCGACTCCCTGGGCGGAGCCACGCGCACGGTGCCATAGACCCCGTCATAACCGGGCTCCACCTGCACCTCGCCGCGCCGCACCTGCACGATGGCCCGGGCCACCTTCGGGCCCAGCCAGCGTTCCAGGTCCGCCTCCGGAACCCGCAGCAGGATTTCCAGTTCCGGGCCGAGGTGCCGAAGGGCGGTTTCGTACACCTGGGCCACCTTTTTGGTATTGGGCCCTACGCCCAGCACATCGGCCAAAATCTCCTTGAGCGGCACCAGATGTCGGTAGGGAATGGCGCCGGGCGGTATATAGCCCTCGGGCCGGTCGGCCAGTTGCTCCACGCGGTACAGCACACCCACGGTCAGGGGCCGGCCGCACACCGGGCACAGGCCCCGATGTTGCCGGGTTTCCCGCGGATGGAACCGAACGCCGCAGGAACGGTGGCCGTCGTAGTGGTACTTGCCCTCCTCGGGGAAGAACTCAATGGTGAACAGGAACCGCTGCCGGTCGTGGTCAAACAGGATGCGGCGCAGCTCATAGAAGTCCACGGGCTCGCTGAACACATTGGCCTCGCGGCCGATCTTGTCGGGCGAATGGGCGTCGGAGTTGGACACCAACACGAAGCGGTCCAGGGCCGAAACCCGCCAGTTCATGGGAGGATCCGACGAAAGGCCGGTTTCGATGGCCGGCACCTTCTCCAGGAAGGGCCCCAGGGCCTCCTCCGGCGAATCAAAGCCCGAGCGGGAGCCGAAGAGCGAGAACCAGGGGGTCCAGGCATGGGCCGGGATCACGAGGACCTCCTCGTTCACGGAAAAGAGGAGGTCCAGCATGTCCACCACCGAGAGGCCGAAGGTGGGCCGGCCGTCGGCGGTGAGGTTGCCGCCCAGGGATTCCAGTTTCCGGGCCACCCGGTCCACGGTGTCAAAGTCGGGAAAGAGGAGCACCAGGTGGATCTTCCGCAGTTTGCCGTTCTGCGAGAACACATGGGAGGTTTCGGTGGTCAGCAGGAAATCCACGCCGTCGTACTCGTACACGCCGTTGCCCTTTTCCCGGAGGATTTCCTTGAGTTCCTGCCGATAGGCCGGGTGCAGCACATCGCCGGTACCCAGGAGATGGACCCCCTTTCGGCGGGCCACCCGGGCCAGGGCCCGGGGCTCCATGTTGCGGGAGGTGGCCCGGGAATACTTGGAATGCAGGTGCAGATCGGCCACATACATCAGCCGGAACCTCCCAGGAGTTCGGCGATGCGGGCCAGGAGGGCGGCCCGGCCCTCGGGCGTATGCACATCGGCCTGAAAATCGGGGTCCAGGCGCTGCACGATGGCCAGGGCCTCGTCAAACCGTCCCAGGGAACACAGTACCCGGGCCTGCTCCAGTTGCAGCAGGGTGGCGTCCACCCGGGCATCGTGGGCGAAGCGGTAAGCCGGCTCCCGGTCCAGCACCGCCTGGCCCGCCTGGAGGGCCAGGGTCAACACGGAATCTATGGGCATCCCGTACAGGGTGGGGTCGGGCAGCGGGTCGGCATCGGCGATGGTCAGGCCGGCCCAGGCATCCAGCGAGTCGCCGCCCAGGCTCAGGGTCCGCAGGAAGCTCTGATGGGCATACACGGGGTCGTACAGCCGGAGGGACACCCATCCCATCCCCAGCCAGGCCTCGGGATAGGTGGCGTTGCGGGACACGGCCTCGCCGAAGGCCGCATAGGCCGAATCCAGCTGGCCGCTCTCAAACCATTGCCAGCCCTGGGTGACCAGATCCTCCACGGAAACGGGCGCAGGGCCCGGGCCCTTGCCACACCCCCCAAGGATCAACACCGCGAGAACGGTGAGAACCCCCGGACGCAGCGCTTTAACGAACCCCTTCCAGGTGTACATAGAGTGCCAGCGAATCCACCCAGAGGTTCACGCGGCCCGCCGCCTGGGTGGTGCCCAGGAAGTACAGGGCGAACAGGCCGTCGGGGATCAACTGTTCCTGAAGCAGGTTCAGGCCGGTGGTATCCAGGAACTCCTCGCCCGTGTACCGCTGCATCGTATCACCGCCGATCTCCACCTCCAGCAGGCGCTGGGCCTCCCCGACCGTTCCAAGGGTCAGGGTGGTGTCATCGGAAACCCACACGGTAAGGTGGGTGGGGCTCGCGCTGTGGTTCACCAGCCGCAGGAACGCCGAATCCACCGACACCCGCTCGGTGAAGTCAATGTACTGGGAAAAGTTGTCGTACTCGGCCACCGTCACCACCTTCCGATAGAACACGACTTCGGACAGGGTATCTGGGGTGGTGAGCGAGAGGTCGGTCAACACGATGGGTAGGGAAACCGAAAACGGAATCTGATCGCAGGCCGAGATCATCAGGACCGCTGCGAGCATAGAAAGTACCGCCAACCGACGCATCAGGGTTTACCTCCAGGTTTTTGAGATGCCAAAGCTTAGGGAGAGCACGGAGGAGAGTTTGGGTCGTTGCACCTCCGTCGCCTCTTGCAAAGGGCTCCTAAACATAAAGCCGAGGGCCATGGGGTTCAATTTCACGGCCCCGCCCACCTCCAGGCCCGAGGGCAGGTCCACGGTGCCGCCGAAGTTGACGGAACCCTGCGACATCAGGGGAACCACTGTCCCGGTTCGGTCCAGGAGATAGGTGCCGGTGTGGCCGTATCCCAGCACCAGTTTGCCCGCCGGGATCGGGAACATCAGGGCGACCCCCAGGGCGTACCGGCCGAAGCCGCGGTTCCCGGACCCCACCAGATCGGCCACGCCCGAAAGGTGCAGCGGCCCGACCGTCACCCCCGCGCCCACCGTGTAGGTCAGGGGAAGCCGGGTATACACCGACTTGAAGAACTCCAGGGTGTCCTTCCGTAGCCGGCTGAAGCCCAGGGTATCGGTGAGGTACAGGGTATCCAGGCCGCTGGATAGGCGGGTGGAGGGGGAGTAGTACACGGAGTCCGGCATGCCGGAGGTGCGGATCATCCGGGCCTCTGCCCGGTCCAGATTCAGGGTGGTCGGCAGCCAGACCCGGCCGGCGATGCCCATCTTCAGGAGCCAGAAATCCGCCTGCAGGCCGATGCCGAAGCCGTGCCGCAGGGCCGATGCCTGGGCCCGGCTGTCCAGCCGGAACACGGTATCCGCCAGGATTGTGCGGAAATCACCCGCCACGGTCACCGGTTGCCCGTTCACCAGGAAGGCGCTGTCGGCCACGGTGTGCAAACTGTCCACCTGCAGGAAGCCGTGGCCGGCAAGGTCCACCGTGCCCTCCAGGCGTTCCAGGTCGTAGCCCATGCCCACGCTGAGGGGGCCGAACCGCCGGGCCACCCGCAGGAAGAAGGGCTGGATGCGGTATTCCAGCGAACCCTCCAGAAGGCCCCCGGCCTGGCCGTACCCGGTGAGCTGCCACACGATGTTGACCGTATCTCCGTCGTCGGACACATACTGGGTGGGTACCGAGTCAAAGGACACGGGCGAGGTGAGGGCGAAGGTGCCGCGGGCCCGGCCTCCGGAGCGTTCCGGAGCCCAGAAACCGGCCCCAAGGTGCCAGGACCCCAGCCGCTGCCGGATCCCCAGGAAATCCAGGCCGCCGGCATCCTGGAGGTCCAGGGTGGTGGGCACCTCCAGGTCCAGGACCACCGAGCCCTCAGTATCGCCGGTGAGAATAGGTAGGCTCAGGAAGGTCTGGGTGCTTTTCGGCAGGGACACCCCCACATACACCTGGCGGGCGCCGTCGCCCCGGGCCAGGGCGGCGGGGTTCAGGTAACTGCCCACGATGCCCCGGCCGTAGGAGAGGTCCAGGGCCCCGATCTCATAGGAGGCCACATGCAACAGCGGGCTCGCCATCCAGAGCCGGAAATCCAGATTCTGCTGCGACTCAAAGGTCTGGGCCGAGAGAACCCCGGCCAGCAACACAGTCAGCATCCAAGAAAACCTCTTCATGGTCACCTCCCGAGTCCGAAGTTAATTATAGGCGCCGGATTTTCCGGAATCGGCAGGGCAGGCCGCGTGAGGATGGGGATCAAGAAAACACTGGCCAGGGTTCCCACCAGAAAGTATTCGGCGAACTCCCTATCCCGTAGCTCGTCAAACCGGCAATGGATTCGGCCATCAGGGCGAAGCCCACGAGACTCGGGTATTCGGCGATAAAAACGAGAAGCACGAAACTCCGCTCCAGATGGCCAATAAGGGCACCGGTTCTCAGGAGGCGGGTATCTCCCTCCTCCAGGAGAGGGATTTTTCCGGAGGACCCAGCGCGTGAACAAATGGCCGCCGACCACGGCAATCCCCAAACCCACCACGCCGATTTCCAAAAGGCTGAAGGCGTCTTCCTTCATCCGCCCACCTCTCTGAGGATTCCAGGGAACGGCCCCCCTTGAACCCTATCAGGTTGACTTCCGAAAGTCAACTCCTCAGGGTTTACAGACAGCAGCAGGGTAAGGGCTTCTTCCCCTTCCATCAGCCGCTTAAAGTGGGCGCTGCGGAGCCTCTTGGCCCCAGCCTGTTTGCTGATCCCCAAACGGTTCCCCAGAACTTCATAGGTTCGATCGGGATGCCAGTGGGGAGCAGGTGGATCCGTTTCCGTTGAGGGGTGTATCCGGCCGGACGGGGGGCCTTCGGCAAAGCCTACACGAACCAGGCCCAGAGCAACACAAACAGCACGGTTTCAACGGTCAGGAACCATCCCAGCCGCCGGAAGGCTCGGGGGCCGGTTTGGCCCCGGAAGGCAACACAGGCCAGAGCCCCCATCTGGAGGGTCCAGAGAACCAGAAACCCCGCTGCCTGCCAGGGCATCCACCAGAAGGAAAGCAGCCCTGAAAGCCCCCATACCACAAGCCACAGAAGGTGAAACGCCAGGGTTTCCCGCTGCACCCGCAGGGCCCGCGCCAGAATCACCGCCAGCTCCAGGAACACACCGAACCCCCAGGCCAGGTGGACCACCTGACCGGGCGCCGCACCCCCGGCGTGCAACAGGAGCCAGAGCAGCACCACCAGGCCCGTGGTCTCTGCCAGTTCCAGAGCAAGGCGGCGATACCACCGGTAGCGGACGGCCAGAAGATCCAGCGCCATGATCCCTGCAAGAACTCCCAGGGGATACCCGGCGGCCCTGTGGATCCAGAGCAGCGCAGCAACCACCCCGGCCACCGGCAACGCAACCACTGCCAGGTACCGCCCAGACAGTCGCCGCAACAGCCGGCCCCGGAGGGCCTCCCGCAAAGGCAAGCCCAACAGGGCCAGCATCACCGCGAGGTAGAAGGCAAGCCCCCGGTGCGGGGCAAACACCACGCCGGCCAGGGTCACGGCCAGCGTGAGGGTAAGGAAACCGTGCTCCCGGGGCCGTAAAAGGCTCAGTGCCCCTGGGCGCTTCCGGCGTGCTGAAGGACGAGGTCCAGAATCCATTCCAGAGTTTCCTCCTGATCCTGGTCCGAAATCAGGCCGATACGCTTGCCGATCCAGGTGCGTTCTACGGTGCCCACCAGCGCCAGACCCAGGGCCCGGGGAGGCACGGGCACCTCCAGATCCGTAAGGATCCGGGTCAAGAGCTTCAGGGGCTGGAAGGTTTGCTGTTCAAACACCGCCGGGGGCAGGTCGGGGAGATGCAGGAACTGGAACTCCTCGGGATAACGGTCCACGAAACGACGAAGGCTTCGCGCAAAGGCCCGGAGCCTTTCCTGGGGGGTCGTTGCCTGCTCCACGGCCGCCCGGAGTTCGTCAAACAGGTGGGTGCACACGCTGAAGAACACCTGCACGGCCAGGTTCTCCTTGGTGCCGAAGTGCCGGAACAGGGTCAGTTCGGCGATGCCAGCCTCATGGGCGATCTGGCGGGTGGTGGTGGCCGTATAGCCCTGACGACCAAAGAGCCGGAGCGCCGTCCGAATCAGCTTCTGATGGGTTCGTTCCTTCTGGGTCATGGGGTGGGTACCTGCTTACACCTTAAGTATAACCGCAAAGGCGTGGGAATGCCGCTCAGGAAGGGGAGGAGAAACGCCGGGCCTCCTGCCGAAGTTCCCGGGAGAGATACAGAAACCGGTACACCAGCGGCCCCAGGAAAAGCAGCGGCGCCAGCAGGACCACCGGGGTAAACCAAGCCGGCAGCCGTCCCTGACGGATTCCCTGCAGGATCCCCCATTCCAGCACCAGGAAGAACAGCACCAGGGCCGCATCCAGGTACACCAGCACCTCAAAGTAGCGGTTGAACCACAAGGCACGCCGCTCCGGGGGCAACACCCGGGCATAGAGGAAGTAGCCCGGCAAATTCAGCAACTCCGGCCAGCGGTGCAGCAAAACAAACCGGTACCGGACCACCAGCAGCAGGATCACGGGCACCAGGGAAAACACCGTTGCCAACACCAGGACCGTAGACCGGCTCCCCTGGGCGTCGGGCCGTCCCTGAAAATCAAAGTGGGAAGGAATCGTTTCCGGCAGGGTCCAGTAGGCCTGGAGGGCCAGGACCCACAAAAACACAACGCCCAAGATCACCACCCCCATCCACCAGCGTGCCCGGGGCGAAAGAGGCTGCTCCGGAGCCCACAGTTCCTCTGAAGATTTCCACTCCCGCACAACCTGAGTATAGCCCTGGCCTGCAGCGAGTGCAAGCCTTATCGGGCGATTTCTTCGGTGTCAAAGGGCGGGGTCAGGAGGCCCTGTTCGGTGATGAAGCCGGTGATGAGGTCGCCCGGCGTGATGTCAAAGGCGTAGTTGAGGGTGGCCACCTCCGGCGTGGCGGTGGCGCAGTCCTGGAACCGGCGCACCTCGTCGCCCGCGCGTTCCTCCACCGGAATCTCGCGACCCGAGGCCAGCGACAGGTCAAAGGACGAAAGCGGCGCCGCCACATAGAAGGGCACGCCGAACTGGCGGGCGGCCAGGGCCAGCGACAGGGTGCCGATCTTGTTGGCGGTGTCGCCGTTTCTGGCGATGCGATCGGCCCCCACGATCACGAGGTCCACCTGGCCCAGGGAGATCAGATAGGGCGCCATGGAATCCACGATCAGGCGATGCGGCACCCCGGCGTGTGAGAGTTCAAAGGTGGTCAGCCGGGCGCCCTGGAGCCAGGGCCGGGTTTCGGGCACATACACCATGCGCACCCGGCCGGCCTCAAAGGCCCGGTAGATGATGCCCAGGGCCGTGCCGATGCCGGGCGTGGCCAGGCGGCCGGTGTTGCAGATGGTGAGAATGCGGGCGCCTTCGGGCACCAGGGCCAGGCCGTGGCGGGCGATGGCCTCGCAGCGTTCCCGCTCCTCCTGTTCCAGGCGGCGGGCCTCGGCCTCCATTCGGGCCGGAATCTCGGCGTCCGGGGCGGCCTCCAGCACCCGCCGCAGCCGCTCCAGGGCCCACCGCAGGTTCACCGCCGTGGGCCGGGCCTCGGCCAGGTGCCGAAGGGCGTTTTGCAGATGCTGCCTCAGATCGGGCTCGCCGGCGTGCCAGTACGCCTCGGCGGCCACGCCGTAGGCGGCGGTCACCCCGATCAGGGGCGCCCCGCGCACGGCCATCTCGCGGATGGCCTCAAAGGCCGCCTCGGCGCTCCGCACCTCCAGGTACCGCTCCTCGTGGGGCAGCACCCGCTGGTCCAGCAGGATCAGCCGGCCCGGTTCGTACCACAGGGGCCGCAGGTCACCTCTGGGCTCGGGCATGGCGCAGGTTCTCCACCAGGGTATAGGGCAGTTTCAGGGAGCCCAGGCGGATGTTCTTTTTGGCGCCGTGGTAATCGCTGCCACCGGTCTTCAGGAAGCCGTGGCGGTCGGCGAAGGCCTCCCAGAACACCACATCCTCGGGCGAATGATCGGAGTGCCACACCTCAATGCCGGCCAAGCCGAACTCCTTGAGGGCCAGGATCAGGTCGGGCTTTTTGTAGTACGCCGGATGGGCCACCACGGGCACGCCGCCGGCCCGCCGGATCAGGGCCACGGCCTCGCGGGCCCGCATCCGGTACTTGGGCACATAGGCCGGGCTGTCGTAGCCCAGGTACTTCTGGAAGGCCTCGCGGAAGTTCTGGACATACCCCTTTTCCAGGAGCGCCTGGGCGATATGGGGCCGGCCCACGGCGCCGTGTCCGGCGATCTCGCGCACCCGGTCCAGGTCCAGGTGCACATCCAGGTCGCGGAGCCGCCGTACGATCTTCTCGGCCCGTTCCTCCCGCACGCGACGGAAGAGGGCGAGTTTTTCCAGAAGTTCCGGGTGGTTCACATCCAGAAAGTAGCCCAGGATGTGCATGTCCACGCCGTCTTCCTCGGTGGAGAGTTCCACGCCGGCGATTACCTCCACGCCGTACTCAAAGCCGGCGCGGCGGGCGGGCTCCACGCCGGACACCGTGTCGTGGTCGGTCACCGCGATGGCCGAAAGGCCCACGGCCTTGGCCTGGCGCACCAGTTCCTCGGGCGATACCGTGGCGTCGGAGTGGTTCGTGTGGGTGTGCAGATCTACATACCGCATCATACGCCGAGCCGTTCCAGGAGTTTCTGCTGGAGTTCCGGTTCCCTCCGGTTCCAGGTTTCCTTGATGGTTTCCAGTTGCCGGGTGGTTTCCGCCTTAAAGGCCTCGTCCTTGATGGACGCCAGGTTGATGCGCACATTGAGTTCGGCGCCCAGCAGGGCGGCACGGGCCTGCTGCAGGGCCACGCCCACATCGCTCAGGGCGTTGGGGTTGCCGTGGTCCAGGAGCACGGCGGCGGGTTCCAGGGTTTGTAGGGCCTGCTGCATGGTTTCCAGGGGCACCTCGGCGGCGCGCTTCAGGGCCTTCTGGATGGCCTCCCGGCGGGCCTGCTTCTCCTCGTCCGTGGCCTTCGGCATCCGAAAGGCCGCCATCACCTGGTTGAAGGCCTCGGTGTCCTCGTGGATCAGGGCCTGGGCGCGCTGGAACCCCCGGGTGAGGGGATCCAGCAGGGGCTGCACGGCGGCATGGTGTTCCTGGAGTTTTTTGGACTTCAGGGTCAGGCGGCTCACCATCAACAGCAGGGCGTAGGCCTGGGCCAGCGACAGGGCCGAGGCCGCGCCGCCGCCGGGCGTGGGGTCCGAGGAGGTCAGGGCTCCCAGGTACTGGCTCAGGGGATCGGCCTTGGCCAGCCGGGCCTCAATGATCTGGTCGGGCTGGAAGTTTTCCAGCCGCAAATAGAAGTCGGCCACCTGCACCAGGGCCTCCTGGGGCACGAGGCCCACGATCTCGGAACCCACCACGGGCACGCCGTAGCGTTCGGCGTAGAGTTTCACGAGTTCATAGGCGGCGAAGATGGGGGTCTTTTTGTAGTCCACCAGGTTCATGGACACCTGCACGAGGCCCCGTTCCTTGAGTTCAAAGCCCAGGGCTTTAACGAAGGCGAGGCCCCCGCCGCGGGCCCGCACGCGCCTGGCGATCTTTTTGGCGATGGCGAGGTCCTGGGTACCCAGGTTCACATTGTAGGCGATGAGGATCTTGCGGGCGCCGATCACCGTGGCCCCTGCCGTGGGATGCAGTTCGGCCGGGCCGAAATCGGGCTTGCGGCTGGGATCGGTTTTGATGGCCTCCCGGAGCCCCTCAAACTCCCCTTTGCGGATGTTGGCCAGGTTCTTGCGTTCCGGCACCCGGGCGGCCTCTTCGTAGAGGTACACGGGAATCTTGAGTTCCTCGGCCACCCGTCGGCCCAGTTCTTCGGCCAGGGCCACGCATTCCTCCATGCTCACGCCCTTCAGGGGCACAAAGGGTACCACATCCGTGGCGCCGATGCGGGGGTGCTGGCCCTCGTGCCGGTTCAGGTCAATGAGTTCGGCGGCCTTCTGGATGCCGCGGAAGGCGGCCTCCACGGCGGCCTCGGGCGGGGCCACGAAGGTGACCACCGAGCGGTTGTGATCCGGGTCCATTTCCAGGTCCAGCAGGGTGGTACCGGGCACCGACAGGATGGCCTGCACGATCTGGTCCACCACCTCCCGGCGACGGCCTTCGCTGAAATTGGGGACCACTTCCACGAGTCGTTCCATGTTCAAAACCTCCTGAGGGTGTAAGGGTAAGGGGGCCCTTTGGGGGACGCAAGGCACCCGGCCGACGGCAAAAAGAGGCTCTCCGGCGCGCGGCCCTGCCGTGAACCCCGCCGCCCCTTCGGGCACCCCACCCCTTTGTCAAGTCATTTGTCAAGGAATTCCACGCGACTTTTGTCAAGGGCGTGGCGCACCAGAGGCCGGAACACCTCGGGCACCCTCCGGACCGCAAACCGGATGCCGGGATAACGGCCCGGAATCACCCGGAGGAGTTCGTCCAGAAAGCCCTGGCCCAGGGCCTGGACCCCGGCGAAGTCCACCACCACCTCCCGGAACCGCCCCAGCACCGGCCGAAGCAACCGGCGGGCCTGAGACCGTGCAATGAGGTCCCCCCGTAGCACCTGGACCACCACCCGAGACCGCTCAAACTGGTAATCGTAGGCCGCAGGGGCGTACCGGTGAAACACGGCCTCCGGTGACCGGCGCAGATGGAACGGCACCACAAAGCGCACCTCGGTGCCGCGGAGATAGGGCTGCTGTTCCACCCGCACCTCCTGCTGATACCGCAGGAAGTGCAGGGCCAGCCGGTGCGACCGCAGGGTCATCTCCTTTGCCATCTTGGCGGCGAAGAACAGGCCCTCGCCGGCGTGGCGTTCCGGTGCGGCGGTGCTCTTGCCCGGCAGGAGCCACAGGATTGCCTCCTCTTCGTTTTTGAGGCCCAGGGCCTGTTGAAGGGTTCGGAACAGGCCCCGGCCGGTGTCCCGGATCACGAAGACCACCTGCCGGTGCCGGGGCTGCACCCGAACCTGCACCTGGATGCGGCGGCTCCCGGAGTGGTCCAGGGCGTTGTTGAAGACCTCGGTAAAGATGTACTGGGCGGCCACGAAGGCCGGGCGGTTGAGGAACGCCTGGAGCCGGGCCAGGGCGGCGATTTCCTGGAACGCCGTGTCCTCGTCCACGGTGCCCGTTTCGTAGGTTTTTTGAACCGCAATTTCCTCCACCTTCGGGCCCTGGGACGCCAAGAAGAAGCGGGCGTTCCGGGTTCGTCCGGTTTTGACCACGAGGCCCTGCATTTCCAGCCGGCGGAGGCGCTGGTGGACCGCCTGGCGGGAGAGGCCCAGGCGCCGGGCCAGGTCGCTTGCCGTGGCACCTCCCGGCTGCCGCAGCAGTTCCAGGATTTTCCGATTCACTTCATCCACGCCCCAACCCTACACTTTGTCAACCCCTTTGTCAAGGAGAATCTCGGGGATTTTGTCAAGCAGGGGGCAAGCTGTTGGGCGCTAAAATCCAGTCTCCAATTCGCGATGGGACTACCCATCGCGAATTGGAGGAAGGCGCCGGTGTACTTCATTGTGAGCCCCCCAACATCACCGCGGATGGCTATGAAATCCGACATACGTATGAAGGATCACGGGAGAATGAGCTAAAGCACCACCAGTTCCTATTAAAGCCCCATCCCACCTTGGCAGCAGGTCCATGCACCGAATCAATTTACTAATCGAGATGCCAAAAGACACTCCATAGTCCCAGGACTGGAAATCGGGGGGAGATTCCCCATACCTTAGCGCATCCATTACCGGGTGTTGACAGACTCTATGTTTTCTGTTATATTAACTGTCAGCGCGACAAGGGGTTGAGATGCTCGTCTTGTTTGTCTTATACTCCTTGAGTGTCCTTGGGGTAGCCTTCTTTCTGGAGTTGGTAGCGATAGAAGGGACACACTTTCTCCCCCTGCTTCCCAACCTTCCATCAGTAAGTCTCGCAGGTTTCAAACTCTTCGCTGAAACAAGTGGGTCAATCCCCCCGTGGCTGCGTGTTGCCTTGGCTGGAACAGCCTTCTTACTGGTTTTCCTTTACCTGCACCCCTGGAGGTGGATAAGGACCACTGTTTTTGGGTGGTGGTTTTTCTTAGCCAAATTCTCTGTACTACTGGCATTGGCTACCTTGATAACTATCTTTTTCCTCTTTCTTTCCGCAATACATACTCAGCCATTAGGGAATGGGATTCCTGCTGAAGTCTTACAAGTGGCCATAGGCATTCCCCTTTCTCTCGTGAGTTTATGGTTCTTGCTCCATATAGGTGTTGGCCTCTATCTGATGTCAGAAAGTAGTCGAACTTATCCCTACCTTTTTCGTAGCCAATCGGTAGAAGCTCTTCTCCCACATCAAGCGAGGACTCTGTGTCAAATTGTAGAACACATTGAAGAAGAGATACAAGGGCCGCAAGGCCAAATCATTGCTTTAGAAGGGCCTTGGGGAGCAGGTAAAAGCCAGATTCTCCATGTTCTTAAACAGGTAGAGAGCCTCAGAGCCGTCAACGTTGGAATTCGGCCCGACCCATGTTTGCGGCCCTCGTTTCAAGAAACGGCGAATGATACTCCCCCAGCCCCTGATGCCGAAACTGAGATGGGTCTATCTCTACAGCAAAGGCTCCAAAATCTTGGCCGCCAGGTCGCCTTTGTTTACATTCACGCTTGGCGCCATGAAACTGATGAGGATATCCACTTTGAGTTCTTTAAGCGGGTAATAACGCATCCCCGGGTTCTCATGCCAGGAGGATGGTGGCGCCGCCTGAGCACCCGGGCGTCCCTCCGCCTAACTCTTCGGGCTGTACCGCGTGTCCGTCGGATCGCTTTACGAACCGCCTTTCAAGAAGCTGCGCTTGACGTGGAAACGTCTGTCCCCCTTACCTGGCAGCACCCCCTGGAGCAAGTGGCTCGGAATATACCCCTGGTTTTCTTGATAGATGAGTTGGATCGCTCTCATACAGCGGCCGTCCAAAGTGTTCTCACCCTCCTGAGGCGCTCCTTGGATCTACCTCGAACCGTAATTATATTGAGTTATGTTCCTCAGCAACTTCGGGAGAAGGCGTTTAGTCCACTTCAACCCGGCTATGCACCCGATCTGGAAGCCACCAAACAGGCGATCCTTCGAAGACTATCTTCTTCCTCTTCATTGTCCCCTCACACCAACTCAACTGGAACCCGTAGCCAGGAGCTGGTTGACGCTATAGTCAAAGTGCTGGGTAAAGCGCCTGGTGGTCGCATGGATCCTGGCGACCTTCTCCGTGTCCTGATGGAGACCCGTCTCAAGCAGTGGGCAATAGAAACCTTTGAGGAGCTCTCCGGAAGCGAAAGTGCATATTACCGTACCATCGAAGAAAAGTACATTGCACTGCGTGTTCACTGTCTGATGCGCCGGGAGCCGAACAACCCCAGGGAAGATGAACTCTTGCAAGCAATCTGGCATTTATTAGTTTCAGACCGTGCTTTACAATCAATACTTACAAGAAGTTTCAACCTGAGATATACCAGCATGCAGAATGCTATACAGAGTGCTATATGGGCAGGAGTACAACAGGCCCTCTCTGGGTGGAGCGTAACGGCGTTCCATATCGGTTTAAACTTGCGCGCACTCAAAGCTGAACTATACCGTAATTTAAGGCTCATGGGTCAAATCCCTGTGGCAACACCAGAGCGAGAGGTTATAAGGGTACTTATAGCCTTTTCCGTTTTTCTTGCTGTTGACGCTGCCTTGAGGGCAGCGTATTCTTATTCATAAGGTGGTGTAAAGTCATGAAGAGTCAGGAGAACCAGGAGAAAAAAGAAAAGGACGAACTCCAACCACTTAGGATATTACAGAAACTACTCGGCCTTTCTTCGTCTATATCGGGAGAACCGGAGCTCTTGGAGCATCAATATAAGCGGATTTTAAAGGAGGGGGAGGCTCTTTCAAAGACCCCAAAAATGGAAGAATGGCTTAGAAATGTTCTAAAATCATTAGAAGGGGATTTGGGGGTACAACTTCCTCCGGATCTGGAGCAGAAGATGGTACAAAGCGTGCTTCCGTTCCTGAGAGACCGAACGATCCCTGTGGAGGCTTTACGTTTCGAAGAAGCGGTTCCCGAGATCCTCGGTTGGGAGCCGGATCAGGCTCAAGTAAAGGCCATTTTGGAAGTTGCCCAACGTGGATTACACGGTTTAGAAACGTTCGTCCGAAATCGCATCATCCCTACACTGAGAGCCTGGGAGCAAGCCGGAACTGGTTTTCCATATCAACATGTTGATCTCCTCCTCCAGTGGTTGATTCGTTTCACACTCCCGGAGTGCCATCCAAGCGTCCGCAGTTTCGCGGCTGCTCTCGCGGGATATCTAGACAACCGGTGGCCTATAGAAGATCATGTTAGGGAACATGTCAATGAGTTTCTTGGAACTTGGGCAGGGATAGCGGAGTGGCTGATACGAGGGGAGAGAACAGAATGTTTTCTCCAAGCCGTGTTTTATCTTCACCATCGGCTTATATTTTTCCCCACAGAGGACACATATCTCTCTCACGCACAGGTGTATTTCAAAATTTTGTCCGCTGCCCTTGGGGAATTGCTCGATCACACAGGGAGGCGCGAAGATGGAATACCAGTGGTGAACCGAATCTACACTGCTGCTGTGTGGCTCACGGTTCGTGAAGCCACCCTCCGCCATCGTTCCACCGCCGAACTAGCTCTGCGGATCTTGGGCGCCGGCGTTCGAGATGCCCGAGGAATTCAACCACAGCCCGAGTGGGCGTTGTACATGCACGAAATAGTGGCATTACCACCTGCTTGGGCGGGTTTGGCGGGGAAGTGGGTGGATCGTTTACCAGAGTGGGGTGAAAAGGCTGAGCGCTTAGGGGAGAGAATTTTGCTGACTCCAGAAGTTCGAGTAGCCTTAATGGAAGCCTGGGGTGCAGCCCTTCGCCCCGCCGTGGTGGATCCTGAAGACTACGACGATATCCCGTCGGCATTCTTCAATTCAGGTGTTTCCCTTCTCCGCTGGCATATGAAATTAGAGAATCAGCAGCAGAGGGACAGGAACTCATGGCTCCGCGCCTTTATCAATACTTTAGGTCTCTGGACTGCTCTACATCTCGCCTCCGATTTAAGAGAGGCCATGTCCCACCTCCATGGGCTCAGTTGCGTCACAAACCTCTTTGGAGCCATAACTGACGTCGTCCAAGACAGGGATACACTGAGAGAATACTTCGCAGACCTTGTAAAAGCGGCTATCATTTTGGGTAAGAATCAGGATACGCTGCGTCTTCGGCTTGCATGGGGAAGGTATGTGGGAATTGATGAACTTATGGCGCCGGGAGAAGTAGCTCCATTAGAAGAATTAAAAGAGACAGCAAACCGAGTATTAGAGTTCTTGTTTAAGCAAATGGGAGTCGAAGAAAAAGAACAGAAAAAATTGCTGATGTATCGGGACCCACCGGAATTGGCCGTTGTTCTGGCTCTTGCTGTTCAGAAAGGTTTTATCTGGAGATTAGGGGAAGAGGAGTATGACCGGCATGCGGAACAGATTCTCCGTCTGCTTGAAAACTTAAGCAACTTCTGGGGAACTCCACAGGAAGCGCTGAAGGATTATCGCACACTATTTGATCATTCAACGGGTCCCCTTGCAGTCTTAGGACTTGTAGGCGGGAAGAAGGAAAACGATTTGATAAGGCAATGGCTGCCCAAGATTCCTTCTTTAGCGGATTGGCTGCAGAGATATTCAGAATGGATCCAGCATTTGCGTCCTCGGCCTGGGGCACTACCGTTATTAGAAGCTTAGTCGGCGATATCTTCATGCTCGAAGCGAACTCCCAAATAGCCTTCATTTTGGGAGAGGAGAAATGATTGATACGGTTTGATGAAACCGAATCTTCTCACATTGGCAAGTTTCTGCTCTTCTTTATGGGGGTTTATGGATACAGTTGCTGTCGGTGCTCTTCGAGCTGACAGTCGTCCTACGGAAGCCTTGGCGCATCTACCTTCAACAAGGAAAAACCGAGAGCGGACTGCATATCAACACCCAATGAATTTCATAGGTTCTACATACAAGGTGTTAAAGGCAATTTATATCTCCGATTCTAATTTAAATATTCCGGTGAAAACCTTTGAAACAGGGTAGGGTTCGCAGAAGTGCCCGATCAATTTGAGTCATATCCGTTACAGCCGTGCATGGAGCCGATCAAGGGCCTTTTTGTTATCATTTGTTATTAAATATCCACAGAAGATTCCATATACTTCCCTATTCTGCTCTCAACAGTGTAGACATATGCTCTTGACCATCCAATCTGTTGGCATTCCATTTCCTCCACCTGTAACGATCCAAATCATGAAACTGTTGAAACCCCGCATAACCCCGTAGGCAGAAAATACACCGAATGTTCTCCCGTGCACAATGCGGCACCGGTAATTGCATCACTCCCTGCTGCTATGGGTCCGGGGTGGGTTACCATGCCCTGGAGCATTTACCTTTCGTCCCTTGACCCCGCCACCCCTCGGGTTGTACAATTCGACCGGAACGGTCGGAAGGTTTAGGGATGGGACGGGCGGACGAGATCCTCGGTGTGGCACGCGAACTCATCGCCCGGTTCGGGTTCCGCAAGACCACCATGGAAGACATCGCCCGGGCCGCGCGCATGGCCAAGGCCACTGTGTACCACTACTTCGGCTCCAAGGAGGAAATCCTGCGGGAGATCATCCACCGGGAGGGCAACGCCCTGCGGGAAAAACTCCAAGAGGCCCTGCGCCAGGGCCGCACCCCGGAGGAAAAACTCACCCTCTACGCCCGCACCCGGTTCCGGGCGCTGCGTGACCTCGCCCTCTACTACAAGGCCATGTCCGAGGAGTTCTACAGCCACCTGCCCTTTGTGGAACGGGAACGGCAGGAGTTTGACCGGTTTGAACTGGATATGCTGGAACACCTGCTCCGCGAGGGCGTGGAACGCGGCGATTTTGACATCCCCGATCCCCGCCTCTACGCCTTCCTGCTGCTGCAGGCCATGAAGGGGTTGGAATTCCCTTTGGCCACCGGCACCGCCCTGCGTATGGACGACCGCGAACTGGACCTGGATGAGGCCCTGGACCTGCTCCTCGGCATCCTGCTGAAGGGCATCCGAAAACGGCCATGAACCCAAAATTTTTTGCGCAGAACCGACTAAAAAACGATTTTGGTCGGTTGGTATGAACCCGACGGAGGAGGCACCATGCAACGCCTGGCATCGTGGATCCTGAAACGGGCCTGGGGAATGCTGGCGGCGGTGGGCGCGCTGACCCTGGTCCTCGCCCTGGGCATCCCCCGGCTCCGGGTGGAATCCGATGTCGTCAAGTGGCTGGACCCAAGGGATCCGGTGGTCCAAGTGTTTGACTACATCGGCCGGCACTACGGCGGCACTCAGATGGCCCTCGTGGCCGTGGAAAGCGACAGCCTGTTCACGCCCCAGGGGCTCCGGTTCCTGCGCGACCTCACCGAAACCTACCGCACCCTGCCCGGGGTTTCCAGCGTCACCAGCCTCACCCACATCCTGGACATCCGCAAAACCGACGAGGGCCTGGAGGTGACCCAGCTGCTGGACCCCCATCACCTGCCCACGGACCGCCGCGAGATCGCCCGGCTCAGGGCCTATGTGCTGAGCCGCGACCTGTACCGGGGCAAACTCGTGTCCGCCGACGGCCGCATCACCTTAGTGATGGCCCGGTTCCAGGAGGACGCCGACAAACAGGCCCTGGCCCGCACCCTCCGCGACACCACCCAGGCCCTCGCGCGCCGGGCCGCCCTTCCCCTGCGGCTCTACTACGGCGGCATCCCCCTGCAGATGCTGGAGGTTTCGGACATGGTGCTCTCCGACCTCCGCAAACTCCTGCCCATCGTGGCCCTGGTGGTCATGGGGGTTCTCTTCCTGGGGTTCCACACCCTCCGGGGCGTGATCCTGCCGCTCGGGGTGGTCCTGGTGGCCACCCTGTGGACCCTGGGGCTCATGGGCTGGCTGGGGGTGCCCCTTTCCCTGATTTCCAATGTCACGCCCGTGGTGCTGATCGCCGTGGGCACGGCCTACGGCATCCACTTCATCGCCCGGTACCGCGAGGAGGTGAA
>JALXEF010000070.1 GCA_027069855.1 Caldifarciminota bacterium | reverse complement strand
GGATCCGTCGCAGGCCCAGGCACCGGGCGCGCCGCGCCACCTCGCACCCAATGTTTCCAAGCCCTACCACGAGCAGGGTGGCCCCCTTCAATCGGCGGCTCTCCGTGCCCTGGGGAAACGCGCCCCGGCGCATCGCCTCGGTGTGGAACACGATCCGTTTGGCCGCGGCCAACAGCAGGGCCAGCACATGCTCGGCGATGGCGTCGGCGTTGGGGCTGGGGGTGTGCAGCACCTGGACGCCCTCCGGCAACGGCTCCTTCACGATGTGGTCCACACCTGCCGTGATGGCCTGGATCCAGCGCAGGGACCGCAACCGCCGGAGCCTTTCCAGCGGCACCTCTTCCCGGAACTTGAACACCAAGAGCGCCACCACCCGGGGTTCCAGGGCTTCGGGCAGGTCGGGCCCCACCACCTCGGCCACCGGCTCCAGGATGCGGCGCAGCCGACGCCAGGCCTCGGGGCTCAGGCGCTCATCACGGATCGGAACCCAGACCACCGGCCTCACGGCCGATAAGGATACAGGCGGAACAGGCGGTCTCGGCCGTACCGGTACAACTGGATTTCCACCAGTGTGGTTTCATGGGGCCGGATCAGCGGGGCCAGATCGGTCCCGGCCAGGGGCCAGGTGAGCGGCACATACCGCAGATCCCGGGTTTCGGGCTCGGTGGCCGTCACCTGGAGTACAAAGGCGCCGAGGTTCTTGATCCGGGGTGTCCAGGTGCCCGTGGCCTCCTGGAAGGTATGGGTGCGCAGGTAGAACACATGGGTGCCAGCGTGCTGCGTGTTATGGTGATGGTGTTCAATGAGGTCGGAAACCTGCAGGGTGCGCCGGGCACGGGCGGCCCGAAAGTAGAGGTCCAGGTGGGGCACCGGCTCCCCGAACTGGTCCACCACCCGGAACACCACCATGGCGTGGGGGTCGTACTGGCGGCGCCGATCCCAGATGTGCTCCCAGGGCCGGAACCAGGCCGGTGTTTCCTCCTGAGCCACCTGCCGGTAGGTTTCCCGGGTGGCCTCTTCAAACACCTGGAGGCTTTTCCGGTAGTCGGCCGGGGTTTCATCGGTGAGGGCGCGGTCCAGCAGGGCGAGCAACTGCTCTCGGGGTTCCCGGCCTGTCACGATGCCCAGGGACCTGCCGGAGTGGGCACAGTGGGCCAGCACCGCAAAGGCGGTTCTGGGGGCTGTGCGCAGGAACTCCAGGTGGTAAAAGCGTTTCAAGGGCCGGCCTTCGGTCTGCAACGCCTCGGGGTCCGGCGCCAGCCGCAGCCACCGATAGTTCAGGTTGGCGGCGGCCGTGCGCACCACGCCGTCGGACCCGTCTTCGTGGGCGAAGCGCAGGGGCAGGGCAAACCACCGGCTGTCGGCCTCGCTCCCTACCATCACATACTCAAAGGTGCCGAAGGTGCGGCGGACCGGATGGGTCAGGAACCAGGTGTGCAGGTCCCAGGCGAAGGGGGAGCCGAGTTCCAGGGCGTTCAGGATGCGGGTGCCGGGCTCGGCGTGCTGGAACACCTGGCGGAACCACCGGGCCAGTTGTCCCCGGCCCAGGTGGGCCCAGCCGCTGCCGAAGTGGGCCGGTGCCAGATGAATGGAGTGGCGCAGTGGCGAGGGCCGCGGACTGAAGTACCGGAGCCAGGTGCGGATCAGCAGGCCTCCGGTGCTGTGGACGATGGCGTTGAAGCCCTTTTCCAGGAGGAACCGGTGTTCGGGCTGCTGCAATGCCCGGTGCAACGCCTGGGCCAGGTCGTACAGGGTCACGCCGTCTTCCAGGGTGATGAACCGGCTGAGGTTGATCACCACGGGGCGAGGGGTGCCGTACCGGTGGTACAGTACCTCGGGCAGGTCACCGTAGATCCGGCGAACCTCGGCGGGCCGCCCCTCGCCCCCATACCCGTGGATCAGAACAATCGGAAGGATCATGAAACACCTCCTGCTACCGGAAGAATATGGGGTTCAGGGAGGGGATTCAACAGGTTTGCCCGGAACCTTTTAGGTTTCAACTCAGAGCAATTGGAATCCTGCCTCCGATTTTTCTCCGGTTTTTGTCGGATTGTCCCATTTCCAGGACATACTTGCGGAAGATTGATAACGAAGGTACAATTTTGCGAAGGGCGAAAGGAGGTCGGGAGATGATGTGGTGGTTGATCCTCGCCGTGGCGGTAGGCACCGGGGGAATCGGGCCTGCGGGCCATGGCCTTCCCGGGGCTCGGCCCTCGGAGAAGGACCCCGGAGAGGTGGTATGGATCGGAGCCTGGCCCTTTGGGCCGGCCTATGCTGCAGCGATGGATAGTACGACAAATCTGCTATTTCTGGGCTCCGGCGGCGGTGTGTATGTCCTGGATGTAAGCGATCCCACCCAGCCGGTGAAGGTGTCGGAGGCCATCCATACGCCGGGTTTGGTACAGGACCTCCGCTACGAGGCCGAAACCCACAGGCTCTATGTGGCAGACAGTACCCGGAGACTGTGGATTTTTGATGTTTCCGATGCTTCCAACCCGCAGGTGCTGGGGTTCCACGATACACCAGGGCGGACCTTTGGCGTGGCGGTCTCCGGGAATTATGCCTATGTGGCCGACGGAGATTCCGGCCTGCGGGTCGTCGATGTTTCCGACCCCGCCCATCCCTACGAAGTGGGATTCTACGAGACCCCGGAAGAGGCCATGGACCTTGCGCTGTCGGATACCTTCGCCTATGTAGCAGAATCCGGGCTGCGGATCCTCACCATCGCGGATCCCGCCCATCCTCAGGAGGTGGGCTATTACGATCTTGACGGAGATGCCGTTGGTGTGGCGGTTTCGGGAAACTATGCCTATGTGGTGGACTACGAGTACGGTTTCTGGGTGATCGATGTCACCGATCCCTCCAATCCCCACGGGGTGGGTTTCCACGAAATGCCCGGTACAGGCGGTGATGTAGAGGTCTCCGGCGACTATGCCTATGTGCCTGCCGATGACGCTACGCTGCGGGTCTTCGATGTTTCCAATCCGGCCAGTCCCTATGAGGTGGGATCCTTTGCTACACCGAGCGAGGTCGGGTATGTTGCCACTTTGGGGACCTACGTCTATGTGGCGCAGTGGAATGGCAGGGTGTGGATCCTGGATGTTTCCGATCCTTCTGATCCTTACGCCGTGGGGTTCTGGAACGCGGTCGTGGATATCGAGGATGTAGTGGGTTCGGGCAATGATCTTTACGTGGCCGTGGGGTACGGGCTACAGGTCGTTGACGTTTCAGATCCCTCCGATCCCTACAAGGTGGGCTTCTGCAGTATCCCGGGAAACGCCCGGGGGGTGGCCGTTTCGGGCAGCTACGCCTATGTGGCAGCCGGCTGGAGCGGCGGGCTACGGGTGATTGACGTGTCCGACCCCACCAATCCCTACGAAGTGGGCGCCTGCAGTACGCCGGGAAATGCCCAGCGTGTCGCGGTTTCGGGCGCCTACGCCTATGTGGCGGATGGAAATAGCGGTCTGCGGGTGATTGACGTGTCCGACCCCACCAATCCTTACGAAGTGGGCGCCTGCGGTACGCCAGGATACGCTGAGGACGTCGCGATCCTGGGTTCCTACGCCTGCGTGGCGGATGGAGATGGCGGGCTGCGGGTGATTGACGTGTCCGACCCTACCAACCCCCACGAAGTGGGCGCCTGCAGTACACCGGGAGGGGCCCGGGCTGTGGCGGTTTCAGGAAACCTCGCCTACCTGGCCGCCTCTCATGCCGGGCTACGGGTGATTGATGTTTCTGACCCGACCAACCCGGTGGAGATCGGGGCGTACGAGACGCCGGCCTATGCCAGCGATGTGGCGCTTCTGGGCGACAACGCCTATGTCACGAGCAGGGCAGCCGGACTCCAGATCCTGAGGTACACGGAAACCAGCGTGGCGGAGGGACTGGAGGCCCGGGTACCGCGGATGCGCCTCGTGCCCATAGGAGCCGGCAGGTTCCGGCTCGTGCTTGCCGCACCCCTGAGCACACCGACCCGACTTGGCCTCTTCTCGGTGGACGGCCGCCGGGTACACACCTTCCGCCTGGCCCCGGACACCCGGGAAACCGTCCTGGACCTCTCGGGCTTTGCCTCCGGGGTGTACCTGCTGCAGGTCCCTTACCCGAATACGACTCTCCACCTGGTTCTGATGCGCTGAGGGATTGGGCGGCGCAAGAAGCACACGCCTATTTTGCCGTTCCCCTGGGCCAGAGAAGGCGGGTCAAAGCCACCAGATCTTTGTCGTCGATCCGGGAATCGCGGTTCAGGTCGGCGCAGCCAGGAACGGGCGGTCCGTGGAAGTAGAGGTAATTGGCCAGGTCGTCCACATCCAGGGCGTTGACTTCGCCGTCGTTGTTGACATCGCCCAGCAGGGCCTCGGTATCCATGAGATAGAGGTACAGGGCGCGGCCGTGCACGGCGAGCCAGGCGTTCGCCGAGGGGGCGGCGTTGACCAGTTGAAGGGTTCCAAAGGAGCCGGAGAAGGAGGTGTTGCTGTTCCAGGTGAGGATGGCGAAGGAATCCGGGGTGGCACAGGGCGTGTAGCCGGGCAGGAGCACCACCTGGAGGGTGGGCGTGTGTAGGGCCACCGAATCGCCGGAGGAGGCGTTCACCACCAGGCGGTCGTAGGCCTGCACCGTGTCGGAGGATTCGGTGCCCGCGATCTCCACGCGATAGACGGCGGTGGGCTCCATTACCAGCGAGTGCTGGAAGGTGAAGGCTGCGGTGTGGCCGCTGGAATCGCCGGGCGAGAGGGTATCGCCTGTCAAGAGCACAGGCGCCCGGAGGGTGCCGGAGCCCTGGAGGGATCCGTGGAGCAGGGAGAGGGGCTGGGAGCCCTGCACCAGAGAGGTGACCACGGTGCGCCCCTGGGGCTGGGAGAAGGTGGTGCTGGTGCCGAGATCCAGGGTGCTCTCCTGCACGAACCAGGAGCCCTCCTGGGAGATGTGGAGGCGGTGCAGATAGGAGGTATAGGTGGAGGTTTTGTAAACGGTTCCCTGGTTGACGAGGTCGGCGAAGCCATCCTGCGGCCCGCGCAGGGTGCCTTTTTGGAGTTCCAGGGTGGCGCCGGGGTGGTTGATGAGGGTGGAGGCGGAGTCCAGGGTGAGGGTACCGGTGGTCTGGGTGAAGGTACCATAGTTGTGGAGGGTGCCGGAGAAGGTGCGGCCGGAGTAGCTTTCTGTGAAGAGAAGGTGGCCGTAGTTGAGCCACTGAGAGCCGGAGCCGAGGGAGAGATTGGAGGTCCAGCGGATGGAGTCGATGGAGGTGGTGAGGGTGATGGAGTCGGCGGTGGAAACGAGGTTACCCTCCAGGAAGAGGGTGCCGGGGCCGGAGATGCGGGTGGTGTCGGAGAGATAGGCGTTGCTCAGGCGGAGGATGGCATTGTGGTCCACATGGGCCGGGCCGTTGAGGGAGCCGTAGATATAGAGAGTACCTTCCTGGACGAGGAGGGAGCCGGGAGGAGCCTGTTGCAGGCGGAGAGGGCTCTGGAGGGTGAAGGTGTTGGTCGTGGATTTGAGGAGGAGGCCGAAGTTCTGGAGGGTGCTGGAGGAGTCGATGGTTCGGAGGGTGCTTTTTTGGAGTTCAAAGGTGGCGCCGGGGTGGTTAATGAGGGTGGAGGCGGAGTCCAGGGTGAGGGTACCGGTGGTCTGGGTGAAGGTGCCGTAGTTGTGGAGGGTGCCGGAGAAGGTGCGGCCGTAGTAGCTTTCTGCGAAGAGAAGGTGGCCGTAGTTGTGCCACTGAGAGCCGGAGCCAAGGGAGAGATTGCAGGTCCAGCGGATGGAGTCGATGGAGGTGGTGAGGGTGATGGAGTCAGAGGTGGAGATGCGGTAGCCCTCCAGGAAGAGGGTGCCAGGGCCGGAGATGCGGGTGGTGTCGGAGAGATAGGCGTTGCTCAGGCGGAGGGTGGCGTTGTTGTCCACATGGGCCGGGCCGTTGAGGGAGCCGTAGATATAGAGGGTGCCTTCCTGGACAAGGAGGGATCCGGGAGGGGCCTGTTGCAGGCGGAGGGGGCTCTGGAGGGTGAAGGTGTTGGTCGTGGATTTGAGGAGGAGGCCGAAGTTCTGGAGGGTGCTGGAGGAGTCGATGGTTCGGAGGGTGCTTTTTTGGAGTTCA
>JALXEF010000069.1 GCA_027069855.1 Caldifarciminota bacterium | reverse complement strand
GCGACCCCGGTGGAGGTGTACGAGGGGGAGGTAGAGGTAGCCGGAGTCAGCGTTCCAATGGGCAGGAGGAAGACCCAATGACCCGAGTTCCCCCCTTTCGGTGTAAACGTATTTCAGGACTTGACAGGGTGAATTCCAGAGCGGCACTGGGTGCCGCGCTCCAGGCATCTCTTTCAGCCCGGTGAAAGACACCGTAAAGCAGAGGACCATAGAGCGACGGGTTCCTCCGAGAACCTCCTCCTATCCGCTGGTCGGGTGCTTTGCCCTTGTTTTTTGCAGGGGGAGGCTGTATCCTGAGAATGAGAATGAGTATCAATCTCAATCTTGAGGAAGTGCTGGAGCGTATGGCGCACCACGGGTGGCGACGCACGCCGGCCCGGGAGGCTGTGGTACGGGTGATGCTCGGGACCGATCGCGCCCTGCAGGTGCACGAGGTGTACCAGAGGGCGACCCGGTACCATCCGCGCATCGGCATGGCCACGGTGTACCGCACCCTGGAAATCCTGGAAAACCTCGGCTTCGTGCAGAAGGTGCATGCCGGCGAGTGCCATCGCTACTATCCCACGCCGCCGGGCCATGTGCACCCGCTGGTGTGCCTCCGCTGCTTCCGCGTGCAGAACTTCGCCGGCGACAACTCCCTGGGCTCCCTCAAGGCCCACCTGGAGTCCCAAACCGGGTTCCATATCCAGGGCCATCTTTTGCAGTTCTTCGGCTATTGCGAAACCTGCTGGCAGGAGATGCAGGGAGGTGCGGAATGAAACGGGGCCTGCTGCTGGTGCTGGTGCTCGCTCTGGGCGTCGTGGGCGGTTGCCGGCGCCCGGCCCGGAACCAGACGGCCGGAAAACCACAGGTGGTGGTCAGCATCCTGCCCCTGAAGAGCCTGGCGGAACGGGTGGGCGACGGCCGGGTGTCGGTGTCGGTGCTGGTGCCCCCGGGCGTGAGTCCCCACACCTTTGAACCCCGTCCCCAGGATGTGGAAATGCTGCAGCACGCCCGGCTCGTGGTGTTTGTGGGCCTGGGGCTGGAACACCCCTGGGGGGAGCGGCTCCTGAAGAGCGCCGGGGTGCCGCCCGAGGCCGTGGTGTACCTTGCCCGGGGAATCACGCCCACACCGGATTCCAACCCCCATGTGTGGCTTTCTCCCCGCAACGGCCGCAGGATGGTGCAGAACCTGGCCGAGGCCCTGGCCCGCACGGATCCGTCGCACGCCGACCTCTACCGGACCCGGGCCCAGGCGGTGATCCGGGCCCTGGACTCCCTGGACGCCGTGTACCGCGAGCGGTTCAGTCGGCTGCAGCAGCGGGCCTTCGTGGCCACCCACGCCGCCTGGGTGTACCTGGCCCGCGATTACGGCCTGGACCAGGCGGCGGTGTTGCAGCATAAGCCCGGCGAGGAGCCCTCGGCCCGGCAGGTGGCCGAGATTCTGCGGGTGATGCGGCAGCGCGGGATCCGGGTGATCGTGGTGGAACCCCAGTTGCCGGAAAAGGCCGCCTGGGTGCTGGCCCGCGAAACCGGTGCCCGCATCGTGCGCCTGGATCCCCTGGGGGTCGCCACCGGCCACACTGATTACCTGGACCTTTTGGCCTACAACCTGGAAACCCTGTGGAAGGCCCTGGCCGGCGAGGGCTCGCCCGAACCTGCGGACACCACGGCCGGAAAAGAGGCGGACCATGGCTGAAGTCATTGTGGAGTTCCGGGGCGTGGGGTACCGGGTGGAGGGACAGGAGATCCTCCGCAACATCACCTTTTCGGTGAAGCGGGGCGAGTACCTGGCCCTGCTGGGCCCCAACGGGGCCGGCAAAACCACTCTGCTGCGCATCCTGCTGGGCCTGATCCGGCCCAGCCAGGGCGAGGTGCGGGTGTTCGGCAAGCCGCCCTGGCACCTGAGCCGGGCCGAGCGCAGCCGCATAGGCTATGTGCCCCAGCTGGCTGAGATTGACCTGGATTTTCCCATCCGCGTGTACGATGTGGTGATGATGGGCCGCTACGGCCGGCTCGGCTATCTGCGGCGCCCCGGGCCGGAGGACCACCGGGCCGTGGAACGGGCCCTGGCCCTGATGGGTATTCAGGATCTGGCACGCCGCCGGCTTCGGGCCCTGTCCGGCGGCCAGCGGCAACGCGTGTTCATCGCCCGGGCCCTGGCCTCGGAACCCGAACTCCTGGTGCTGGACGAACCCACCACCAGCCTGGACACCGCCATGGCCGAGGGCCTGTACGAACTCCTGGACCAGCTCCAGCAGGAGTTGAACCTGACCATCATCCTGGTGTCCCACGATGTGGGCGTGGTGGCCGAACGGGTGGATACCGTGGCCTGCCTGGCCGGCGAGCTTGTCACCCACGGGCGGCCCCAGGAGGTGCTGGACCAGGCGACCCTGGAGTGCATGTACGGCCGGGAAGCCCTGGTGTTCGGCCACAGCCCCGTGCCCCACATGCTGGTTCCCCCGCATTCCCACGAGAAAAAGCAACACCGCCCGAAAACGGAGGAATCTTCGGATGCTTGAGGTGCTCCAGTACGGGTTTATGCAACGGGCTCTGGTGGCGGCCGTACTCATCGGCACGGTGACCGCCCTCATCGGCACCTATGTGGTGCTGCGGGGGCTGGCCTTTATCGGCGCGGGCATCGCCCATTCCAGTTTCGGCGGTGTGGCCCTGGGCCTGCTCCTGGGCTGGAACCCGGTGGCCACGGCCGTGGGCTTCGCCCTGGCCGTGGGGGTGGCCATCGCCGGGCTCACCGAAAAGGGCAAACTCAAGGAGGACACGGCCATCGGCATCTTCTTCGCCAGCACCATGGCCTTCGGCGTACTGTTGCTGGGCTTCATCCACGGGTACACCCTGGACCTGTTTTCCTACCTGTTTGGCAATGTGCTGGCCGTCACCACCGAAGACCTCTGGGTGTCCGGCGGCATGGTGCTGGCCGTGCTGGGCACCCTGTTCCTGTTTTACAAGGAGTTCCTGGCCCTGACCTTTGATCCGGAATACACGCGGGTGCAGGGCTTCTGGGTGTCGGGCCTGAACCTGCTCTTCATCCTTTTGCTGGTGCTCACCGTGGTGCTTTCCCTGAAGGTGGTGGGCATCATTCTGGTGTCGGCGCTGCTGGTGATCCCGGCGGCCACGGCCCAGCAACTGGCCCAGGATTTTCGGCAAATGCAGGTGCTGGCCGTGCTGTTCGGCCTGGTGGCCAGCGTGGGCGGCATCTTCCTGTCGTACTGGCTCAACACCCCCTCTGGTGCCACCATTGTGTTGCTGGCCGCCGTGCTCTTTGCGGCGGTGTGGGGGGCGCGGAACCTGCTGTCCTGATCCCCGATACGCCAGGCGTTCCCGGCCCAGGGGTATAATTTCGCCATGCCTGAATTTGTCCACCTGCATGTGCACTCCGAGTACAGTCTGCTGGACGGCGTTTCCCGGATTCCCGATCTGGTTCGTCGGGTTGCCGAATTGGGCATGAAGGCCGTAGCCCTCACCGACCACGGCAACCTGTTTGGTGCCGTGGAATTCTACAAGGCGGCCACCGCCTACGGAATCAAGCCCATCCTGGGCATGGAAGCCTATCTTGTGGGCGGAAAAATGGACGAAAAGCCCAGGGACGGCAAAGCCGGCCGCTATTACCACCTCACGCTGCTGGTGCAGAACGAAGAGGGCCTGCGCAACCTCATGTACCTGAGCAGCCAGGCCTATCTGCGGGGCTTTTACTACAAGCCGCGCATGGACCTGGACCTGCTGCGCGCCCACGCCGGGGGCCTCATCGCCCTTTCGGGCTGCCTCAAGGGGCCGCTGGCCCAGAAACTCCTGGAGGGCAACCGCGACGAGGCAGAACGCTGGGCCCATGAACTCCTGGAAATCTTCGGCCGCGAGAACTTCTATGTGGAACTCATGGACCTGGGGGCCGAGGACCAGGAGAAGGTGAACCCCGGCCTCGTGGATCTGGCCCGGAAACTGAACCTCAAACTCGTGGCCACCAACGATGTGCACTACCTGGATCCCGAGGATCGGGAGGTGCAGGACGCGCTGCTGGCCATCCAGACCGGCCGGAAACTCAACGAGGAACGGGCGCTGAACCTGGCGCACCTGGACCTCTATCTGCGGTCGCCCGAGGAGATGGCCGAGCGGTTTAAGGACTACCCCGAGGCCCTCCGCAACACCATGGAAATCGCCGAACGGGTGGAACTCCAGCTGACCCTGGACAAAACCCGGGTGAAGTTCCCCCATTTCCCCCTGCCCGAGGGGTTTGAAAACGCCGATGCCTACCTGGCCCACCTGGCCCGGGAGGGACTGGAGCGACGGGTGGGCCGGCCCGTGCCCCCTGAATATCAGCGCCGCCTGGACCACGAACTCTCGGTGATCCGGAACATGGGGTTCTCCAGCTACTTCCTGATCATCTGGGACATCGTGCGCCAGGCCCGGGAAATGGGGATCCCGGTGGGGCCCGGCCGCGGCTCGGCCGTGGGGTCGCTCGTGCTCTACAGCATCGGGGTCACCCAGCTGGATCCCCTCAAGTACGGCCTCCTGTTTGAGCGGTTTCTGAACCCGGAGCGGGTGTCGCCGCCGGATGTGGACATTGATGTGGCCGACCTCAGCCGCGACCAGGTGATTGACTATGTGCGCAAAAAGTACGGCGAGAACAATGTGGCCCAGATCATCACCTTCGGCCGGATGCTGCCCCGCTCGGCCATCCGCGATGTGGGCCGGGTGCTGGGCATGCCCTATGCCGAGGTGGACCGCATCGCCAAACTGGTGCCTGCGGAGGCCAAAACCCTGGCCGAGGCCCTGGAACGCGAGCCCCAGCTGCAGCGGGTGCTGAACGACCCGAAGTATGCCAAACTCCGCGACCTGGCCATGCGCCTGGAGGGCCATGTACGCAATGTATCCACCCATGCCGCCGGTGTGGTGATCACCCCGGGCGAGATCTGGAACCATGTGCCCCTTTATAAGAACCCCGACGGCACCGTGTCCACCCAGTTTGACATGAAGTCGCTGGAAGACCTGGGGCTTTTGAAGGTGGACCTCCTGGGGCTGCGCACTCTTACCATCCTCCAGTGGGCCGAGGAGATGGTTCGTCGCCGCAATCCCGAGTTCTCGCTGGACCAGGTGCCCCTGGACGACCCCAAAACCTATGAACTTTTGAGCCGGGGCAACACCTGGGGCGTGTTCCAGCTGGAAGGCCGGGGCATGACCGACCTGGTGCGGTCGGTGCAGCCCTCCAACACTGAGGAACTGATCGCCATCCTGGCGCTGTACCGCCCGGGCCCGCTGAAGTCGGGTATGGTCACCCGCTATGTGCGGCGGAAACACGGCCGCGAAAAGGTGGAGTACCTGCTGCCTGAACTGGAAGACATCCTGAAGGAGACCTACGGCATCATCGTGTATCAGGAGCAGGTGATGCAGATCGCCGAAAAGGTGGCCGGCTTCAGCCTGGGCCAGGCCGACATCCTGCGCCGCGCCATGGGCAAAAAGAAGATGGAGGTCATGCGCGAGCAGATTGAGCGGTTCGTGGAGGGCGCGGTACAACGGGGGGTGGACCGAAAAACGGCCCAGCAACTCATTGATTACATCATTCCCTTCGCCGAGTACGGTTTCAACAAGAGCCACGCCGCCGGCTATGCGGTGATCTCCTACTGGACCGCCTACCTGAAGGCCCATTACCTGCCCGAGTTCGCCACGGCCAACCTGTCGGCCGAGATGCACGCCAACGACAGCCAGAAGAAGATTGACCGGCTGATCCGGGCGCTGCGGCGGGAGGGGCTGCGGGTGCTGCCGCCGGACATCAACGAGAGCGAGTACCGGTTTCGGCTGCTGGAAACCGGAGACATCCTGTTCGGCCTGGGTGCCATCAAGGGCGTGGGCCGGAGTGCGGTGGACGAGATTCTGAAGGTGCGGCAACTGCGGCCCTTTGAATCCTTTGAGGACTTCCTGCAGCGGGCGCCGCGGCGCGCCGCCAACAAGAAGGTGGTGGAACAGTTGATCAAGGCCGGAGCCTTTGACAAACTGGAGCCCAACCGGGCCTATCTGCTGAAGAAACTGGAGGATCGGGGCGGCCGGGGCACGCAGGTGGCCGCCATGCCCGGCCTCTTCGACGGCTCTGCCGCCCAGAGGGTTGAAGACAAGCCGCCCTTCGGCCTCCAGGACCGCCTGAAGATGGAAAAGGAGGCCCTGGGTTTTTACCTCACCGGGCACCCGCTGGATCCCTATAGGCCGCTGCTCCAGGCCCTGGACCTCCAGACCTCCGGAGACCTGGAGGAAACCGAACTGGAGCAGGTGCTGATGGCCGGCATCCTGGTGAAGGTGCAGCAGAAGACCTCGCGCCAGAAACGGCCCTACACAGTGCTGGTGTTTGAGGACCTGGAGGGGGAGTTTGAGGCCGTGGATTTCAACAACGGCAACCGGGGAGCGCCGCCCCGCGAGGGGCTGGTCTATCTGCTCCAGGGCCGGCTTTCCGGCGACCAGGACACCAAGGGGGCCCGGATCCGGGTCCAGCACCTGGAACCCCTGGAGGCCGCACTTTCGCGCCTGGCCGTGGGCCTGCGGCTGGAGGTGGACCTGGACCAGGTGGAATCCCTGATTCCGCCGCTTCTGGATCTCGTGCAGCAGCATCGGGGCTCGGTGCCGCTGTACTTTTCCATTCCCGGCATGGGCACCTACCGCTCGGGCAACGCCCGCCTGATGCCTACGCCGAAGGTGCTTCAGGCGTTGCAGAAATTGGTGGGGGAGAACCGGGTGCGGGTGCTCCTGGACCTCAGGCGGCTGACGGCTTCCGGGGTGTGAGGTTCAAGGCGGCGGGCCGTTCCATTTTTCCCCTGAGGCGCGGCGGCCCTATGCGGTATCAAGCGATGCATGCGGCGGGAGCGTTCTGCGTGGACGCACGGCGCCGGCCGGTGTAAACTTTCAGCCCTGCGCTGTGGGGATGTAGCTCAGTGGGAGAGCACCTGGTTTGCAACCAGGGGGTCGGGGGTTCGAATCCCCCCATCTCCACCATCCTTTCCCGGCTTTTCCCTGTGAGACGAAAGGTGGCGGGCGGCCCGGGAGGGATTGCGATGAGCCCCCTGGGCGCATAAGATTACCCGCCTGCACAGCAAAGAAGACCAGCGACTCCCCGGGTTTCTTTCGGGAGGCTCGGGGATTTTGTGTCTCAAAGCAAGGAGGTGAGACCATGGCTGAGAAGAAGGAGAAAACCCTCCGGAAACAGCCGGTTTCCAAGCAGCCCTTGAAGATTCGGCGGGAGGTGCCGGACTTTCCGGTCCGGTGGACCGGCCTGCTGATCGGGGGTGTGCTGTTTGAACGGTAACCGCTGAGGATGGAGGACTTCGGCGGCGGGGGCGGCCGGCTGCAGCCGGCCGCCCCCGCCGCCGTTTTTGGGCTGTTTCTCTACCCGTTCAAGGACAAACGGCTTTCCCCCGTCCACTCCGGCACAGATCTGGCACACCGGAACCATTGCTTCAGCAGTCCCCAGGGTCTTCCCACCATTCCAACCGCACCCTGCATTCCTCCTTCGGAAGATAGGTCCCAAGTTTCATGATCTTGCGCAGGCTTTCGGCGGCTTCATGGGGTGCCAAATGCCCTCCGTTGACCAGTTCATCCAGCACCCATAAAACTCCGTGTGCTTCCACGCCGAGCTTCTCCGCAGCCCTCCGCAGGTGCCTGTCACCGGTCAGCAGAACGATCCTTTCCTGATCAGCGGCTGCCAGCGCAAACAGATCGTGGGTGCTCGGGGCAGAAAACCTTTTCCGGAGCTCAAAAACCTTCAGGATCAGTGTCCCGCTAAAATGGATTTCTCGGACCAGTCCCTCCTGCAAAAGGTTTTCTCCTGGAGGATTCCGGATTTCTTCATGGAGGATGACATCGGGGACCAGCAAATCAAAAACTTGGGCTGCGAGTGCAAGAAGGCCACCGTCTATCAGCGCAATGAGCACACTTGCATCACACACGAACGCGGGGCGCGGCGTCTCCATAAGGAGTTTCCACCTGTGGGATCAAGGGTTCAAGGGATTTTCCCAGGAGTTCCTCGGCTCTGCCCTTAGAGATCAATCCCTCTGCCAGGGCACGCAAAACAAGCCGTTCCATGCGCTGGGGTTCTTCAAAGGGATAGGGGGCTCCAGGTTCCGCCCTGTGCCATCCCTGTTTTCTGAAGTGCTGGAAGATCCGGCTTGCGGTGGATCTGGAGATAATGCCCAGATCTTTGGCGCGATAGACCCAGGCCTGCATGCTCAGGCCGTACTTGTGTTTGAGGAGGTACAATTCAATGGGGTGCAGGAACTTCCGGTGGTTCCCCAGTTCCTGATAGACCACCGGTTCTGGAGCCAGGAAGGCCCCGGCGAACCTGTTGGCCACCCGTTCGATATCCAGGTCCTCTTCGACCGCCAGTACCAAATGGGCCAGTTCATGGGCCAGGTTGAACCGTTCCCGGTCTCCTGGAGTGTGCCTGCGGACCACGATGACAGGGTTCCCGTCGTATCGGAAGGCCAGCGCATCAAAGGCTTCGTGCTGGACATCCATGACCCCGATCTTGATCCCGTGGTCTTCCAGAAGTTCCGCGAGGTTTTCAATGGGGTCAATCCCCAGATTCCAGGCCTGGCGAAGTTCGATCGCTGCTTCTTCAACTTCTTCAAGATTCCGAATGCTCCGGGGCCACCCCTCGGGCAGCTGGAATTGAGGAGAGTCCTCGAAAAACAGGTTCTCCAGGGCGACATACCGTTCCAGCCACTCCCTGACCTGTTCTACAATGGAGGCCTGGAGCTTCCTGGGCAGGGCCTTCCGTTTCCGATAAGCGGGAACGATTCCGCGAATTCGTTCGCTTCGTAAAAAGAACTCAATGCGGACTCCCAGGGCTTTTGCCAACTTTAAAAGAACCTCCGACCCGGGAATGTCAAGGTTGCGCTCGTATTTTGAGATGGCCATCGCACTTACACCGACCCTCCGAGCGAGTTCTCTCTGGCTCAGGCCCCGCATGATCCTTGCCGACCGGATCCGTTCACCCAACATGGAAATCACCTCTTTTTAGGGTTGCCGGTTTACATTTTAGCGTAAAGCTGAACTTTTGTAAACCGACTTCGGAGGCCGGTGGGCTGGAAAATTAGGCACGCCATGAACCACCATGCCCAGGCCGCACCCCTCCGCATCCTCCAGGTGACCGATGCCCGTTCCTGGCGCGGCGGTGAACGCCAGATCCTGTTGCTGGCCCAGGGCCTCCTGGCCCGGGGGCACCAGGTGTGGGTGGCCTGTGAGCCCGCGCTGGGGCGGCGGTTCCGGGAGGCCGGGGTGCCCACGGTGCCCCTGCACCTCGGCGGAAGCCCGCTCCGGGCGCTGCCCGACCTGGTACGGGCCCTGCGCCGCCTGCGGCCCCACCTTGTGGCCGCCCAGTCTTCAGGTGCCCATACCCTGGCCCTGCTGGCCCGCACCCTGGGGGGCCGGGTGCCCCTGGTGGTCCATCGCCGCCGCCCTTCGCCCATCGGGCGGTGGAGTCTGTGGAAGTACCGTTCGCCCGCGGTGCGGCGGTATGTGGCCATCTCCCGGTATGTGGCCGAAACCCTGCGACAGGCCGGGGTGCCGGAACAGCGGATCGCTGTGGTGCCCTCGGGCCTGCGGTTTCCCCTGCCGCCGGTGCCCCGACGGGAAGACCTGGATCTGCCGGAGGAGCGCCCCATCGTGGGTACCGTGGCCGCCTTTACCCGGGAAAAGAACCTGGAGTTCTGGCTAAAGGTGGTGGCCCATCTGCGGCAACGCCGGCCGGAGGTGGTGCCGGTGCTCGTGGGAGAGGGCTATCTGGAGCCGATGCTCCGGCGGCGGGCCCGCGACCTGGGCCTGGCCGGTGCGCTTCGGATCCTCTGGTATAGGCCCGGCATTGCCGGGGTGTTCACTCTGTTCCTCTCCACCTCCCGCGTGGAGGGCCTGGGCACCGCCCTGATGGAAGCCCTGGCCTACGGCGTGCCTGTGGTGGCGCCCCGGGTGGGCGGCATCCCCGAAGTGGTGCGGCATCGGGAAACCGGCTGGCTGGTGGATTCCTGGCGGACAGAGGACTTCGTGGCAGCGCTGCAGCGCCTCCTGGATGATGCCGAAGAACGGCGGCGCCTCGCAGAGGCAGCCCGCCGGGACATTCCGGCCCGTTTTTCGGCCGACCGGATGGTGGACGCCACCGTTAAGGTGTACCGGGAGGTGTTGCGGTGAGGGCGCCGCTGCGGGTTTTCATCGTGGGGGCCTGGAACCATCGGGGCCGGCACGAGGAGTTCATTGCCCGGGCGTTTCGGCAACTGGGGGCCCGGGTGGAAGGCCTGAACCCCTCCCGTCATCAAAGTGTGTATCACCGGGGGCCCCGCCTGTTCCCCCGGCTCCTGGAGCGAAGGGTGCGGCGATTTCGGCCCGATCTGGTGCTGACCGCCAAGGGGCGCGGCGTACCGCCGGACCTCTGGCAGAGCCTGCCCGGGCTCAAGGTGATGTGGTACCCGGACTACCGGGATCCTCCGGACCCCCACATTCTGGCCCTGGCCCGGGCTTCGGATTGCTTTTTCCTGACGGCCTTCGGCCAGATCCCCCGGTACCGGGCCCTGGGGGTGCGGCGGGTGCACTTTTTGCCCCAGGGGGTGGACGATCGGATGCGGCCACCGCCGGATCCCTGGCCGGAAATGCGGTTCCCTGTGGTGTTCCTGGGCTCGGGCTATGCCTATCGGCACCGCTGGGAGGTGCTCCTCGCCTTTGCCCGGCGCTTTCCGCTCCATGTGTTCGGGGGCGGCTGGGATCGGTATCGGTGCCCCTTTCCGGCCGAGTGGTGCCTGACCCCGGAGGAGTGGCAGCGGGCGCGGCAGCAGATCCGCCACCGGCATCCTCCGGTGTACAACGAGGAGTACGGGGCCGTGCTGCACGGCTCGGGCATCGTGCTGGGCACCGCGGTGCCCGGCGTGCCCCTGTACTTCTCCAACCGCGTCTGGCTCACCCTGGGCTGGGGAGGGTTCCTGCTGCAGGAGTACGAAGAGGGCCTGGAGCGTTTGCTGGAAAACCACCGGCATCTGGTGTGGTTCCGGAGCCTGGAGGAGGGCCTGGATCTGGCCGACCGCTATCTGCGGTATCCCTACGAGCGGCACCGGATCGCCCGTGAAGGCCAGCGCGAGGTGCACCGGCGCCACACCTATCGCCATCGGCTCCGGGAAATGCTGCAAGTGTGTGGATTGGCCTAAAACTCCGAGCCGGTTTGTACCCCGGGCTGGAGCTCTTCGGGCGGGTGAACCGGATAGAACCGGCCCTTCCACCACACCCCTCCGTGCACCAGCACCTGGTACAAGGAATAGGCCACGGTCAGCAGCCCGAAGAGCACGGAAAGGTGGGCCAGCAGGGCCTGCCAGGCGGCATAGCCGTAGGGCCGGTCGGCCCGCCATTTGACGAGGGGCAGGAGCAGGGATTCCGCCAGGTACAGGGGCCAGGGGCCCTGGCCGATCCAGAGGGACCGTACCAGCCCCACCACCGGCAGGTAGAACACCATCAGAACGGCCGCAAAGAGGAGGAGCACCGAGCGCACCGAGTACTGGAAGGCGCCGAAGGCGCTTTTGCCGAAGCCGTACCAGGTTTGCCGCAGGCCCTCGTAAAAGCGGACCCGTACCCGCTCGGGGGCGGCCAGGACCAGCACGCGTTTGCCCCGGGCCTTGAAGAGGCGGGCCAGGGCGATGTCCTCCACCACCTCCCACCGGAGGGCGGCGTGGCCCCCGGTTTCCCGGTACGCCGATGCCCGCACCATGATCCAGGGCCCCAGGGCTGCAGCCCACAGGGTGCTCCGCCGTTGCCAGATCCACCGCAGCGGGAAGAACCCCAGGAACGCCGTGGTAATCAGGGTCTGGGTCAGGGCCTCGGCCAGCGACCGGGTTTCCACCGTGGGAATCAGGGAAAGGAGGTCGGCCCGATGGGATTCCATCAGGGAAACGGCCCAGGCGAGGGTGTCGGGAGCCATGCGGGTGTCGGCGTCCAGGAAGAGCCAGTACCGGCCCCGGGCGTGGCGGGCCAGCTGGGCACAGGCGAAGTTCTTGCCCATCCAGCCCTGGGGCAGGGGGCGGCCCGGCAGCAGATGCACCCGGGGATCCCGGCGGGCCCAGGCCTGAACCACCTCCCGGGTTTGGTCTTCCGAGTGGTCGTCGTACACCCACACCTCCAGGTTTGGATACGATTGGGCCAGCACCGAGGCCAGGCAGGCGGGCAGGTTGTGGGCCTCGTTCCGGGCCGGGATCAGCACGGATACCAGGGGCGGGGATTTCCGGATACGGCTCCGGCGTTGCCCCATCTGGCGGGAAAACCGGAGATTATCGGTCACCACCCACAGGAAACCCATGCCCAGGACCAGCACCAGCAGGTGGTATCCCAGCGTCAACCCTTCCAATGCACGTCCCTCGCCTTTACCTGGGTCATATGCCGATGGTCCAGCAAGCGTTTGGCGCCCAGCCAGAGGAAGAGAAGCAGGGCCCGGCGCGCGGTGCCGGCCGGCGCCTGGCTCAGGGGAAGCCAGACCACGAACAGGGACACGAGGGCGGTGGTGATGGCGAAGTGGAAATGGCGGGTCAGCAGGAAAAGCAGGAGGTAGGTGGCCAGGGTGGCTAGGGTGGCCCAGGGCAGGAGGGTGAGGGCCACGCCGAAGGCGGTGGCCAGGCCCTTGCCGCCCCGGAACCGGTGGAACACCGGGTAGCCGTGCCCCACCACCGCAGCCAGGCCGGCCAGCCAGGGGTCCAGGCCCCAGGAGCGGGCAAGGGTGACGGCGGCCACGCCCTTCAATGCATCCAGCACGGCGGTCAGCACGCCCCAGGGCGGCCCCACCACATGCCACACATTGCGGGCGCCCATATTGCCCTCGCCCACCTCAAAGATGTCCAGGCCGGTGCGCCACCGTGTGATCCAGTAGGCAAAGGGCAAAGAGCCCACCAGGTAGCACACGAAAAGCCCCTGCAAAACCTGCATCCCGACCCTCCGGCTTAATTATACCGGCCATTTACCAGGAGAAGCGGGGTTCCCGGGCCTCCCGCGCCACCCGCAGGAGCACCCCGAGGGCGGCGAACTCGGTGATTAAATGGCTGCCGCCGTAGGTCATGAAGGGCAGGGGAATGCCGGTGACCGGGAACATGCCCAGATTGGTGGCCAGGTTGGTGGCGGTGTGGTACAGGAAAAAGCCCAGCACGCCGGCGGCAATGCCGCGGAACACCGGGGATTCCAGGGTGTCGGCCCAGGAGGCCAGCCCCCAGAAGAAGAGCACAAAGAGGAGCATCACCATGGCGGTGGCCACGAAGCCGAACTCCTCGCCGATGCTGGTAAAGATGAAGTCGGTGTGGGCCTCGGGCAGGAAGGCCAGGCCCTTCTGGGTGCCCTGCCGGTACCCCTTGCCCAGGAGGCCGCCCGAGCCCAGGGCGATGCGGGCCTGCAGCGTTTGCCAGCCCGGGCCCTGCCGGTACTTTTCCGGGTTCAGGAAGGCCACGATGCGGGCCTTCTGGTAATCGTGGAGCAGGTGGTCCACCAGCACCGGCGAGAGCAGGCCCACGGCGGTCACCAGGAACACGAGGAGGAGCCCATGGCCCGGCGAAACCCGCACCACATAGAGCAGAATCAGCACCACCCCCAGGAACACCACGAAACTCCAGGGGTTGAAGGAAAAGGCCACGGCCAGCGGCGGCAGGGTCAGGAAGAGCAGCAGCACCAGGTTCCGGCCCATGACCAGCGACACCGCCGCGTAGATGACGAAGTAGGTGAGGGCCGTGGCCAGGTCGGGTTCCAGCAGCACGAGGCCCATGGGCAGCAGGGTGAGAACCCCCATCTTGAGCATCTGCCAGGTGTCGTTCCGCCGTTCGTAGCCGTAGGCCAGGGTGAGGATGAGCAGGAGCTTCATGGTTTCGGCGGGTTGCCAGTGGAACGGCCCCAGCGGGATCCATCGCTGGGCCCCCGCGCCCCGGCCCACGAACAGCACCAGGGCCAGCGACAGGAGTCCCAGTCCGTAGAGGACGGGCATCGTGTATTTCCAAACCCGCAGGGGAATCCGGGCGGTGACCCCCAGGGTCAGGAGCGCCAGGGCCAGGTACAGGGTTTGTCGCTGGAACAGGCGGGGCGAAATGGCGGAGAGTTCCAGGAGGGCCAGGGCCGCCAGCAGGAGGGCGATGAGCACGAGCCAGCGGGGTGACTTCACGGTGCCGACCTCCGTCGGGCGTAGCGTTTGAGGATTTCGGCAGCCAGGGGAGCGGCTGTGCTGCCCCCGTGGCCTCCGTGTTCCACCAGCACGGCCAGGGCCACCTCCGGATGCTCATAGGGCGCGAAGGCCACAAACCACGCGTGGTCCTCGCCGTGGGGGTTCTGGGCGGTGCCGGTTTTGCCGGCCACGGTGATCTCCGGGATATCGGCCGCCTGGCCGGTGCCCTGGGTGACCACCTGGCGCATGGCCCGATGGATCGGGGTGTAGGTTTCCGGGGCAAAGGGCAGCCGCAGGGTGTCCAGATGGGGAGGCCGGCGGAGCAGATGGGGCGCCGGCATCCTTCCCCGGGCCGCGATGAGGCCGGTGAGGGTGGCCACCTCCAAAGGAGTGAGGGTGAGTTCACCCTGGCCGATGGCCAGGTTCAGCACCAGCCCCTCGGTGACGCCATAGGGGCCGTAGGTTTTGCGGTACCACTCGTAGGAGGGCACGAAGCCCGGGCGGGCCTCCGGCAACCGGAGCCACGGGCCCCGGAGGGGCAGGCTGTTGAGCAGGGTGAGGAAGCGCCGCAGCCCGATCTTGAGGCCCAGGGCGTAGAAATAAACATCGCAGGAATGGGCGATGCCCTGGTACAGGTTCATCGGGCCGTGGCCGGTTTTGAGCCAGCAGAGCCAGATTCGGTCGCCGAAGCGGAACCTACCCGTGCAGGTGACCAGGCGTTCGCGGGGGGTGATGAGGTGGAGATCCAGGCCCATGAGGCCCACCAGGGGTTTCAGGGTGGAGCCCGGGGGGTACCGCCCGGCCACCGCCCGGTTGAGCAGGGGATGGGCCGGGCTTGTGCGGATGGAGTCCCACAGGGCGAAGGGGATGCCGGTCACGAACCAGTTGGGGTCCAGACCGGGATGGGCGTAGAGGACCAGCACCTCGCCGGTGCGGATATCCAGCAGCACCACCGCGGCCTGCATGGTATCGGGCACCAGGGAATCCACCGCCAGTTGCAGGGGGGCGTCCAGGGTGGTCACGAGGTCGTTCCCGCTCTGGGGCGGAATCGGGGCCCGGGGATCCAGGCGGGTGAGTCGGCCGCGGGCGTCCACGGCCACGAACCGGATGCCCGGCGTGCCGTGGAGGCTGTCTTCGTAGGCCCGTTCCAGGCCCATGCGGCCCACATAGTCGTCGGGAGCGTATCCCTGTTCCACTTCCCGGCGGTTGACGCGGCCGATGTAACCCACGGGGTGGAAAAAGGCCGGGCCGTAAGGGTAGTAGCGGATCAGGGTGGGGCTGACGATCACCCAAGGCAGCTGGTCGGACCGTTCCTCCAGGGCGGTGACCGTTTCAATGGAAAGGTCGGATTTCAGGGTGACGAAGCCCACGCCCTTCAGGGAATCGCGGGGCACCTGGAGGTTCAGGATCCGGCGCAGGGTGACCCATTCGGCATCGCTGATCTTCTGGGGCACGATGGAAACCTTGAAGCCCGGGCGGTAATGGGCCAGGGGCAGGCCGTTGCGATCGTAGATGGCGCCCCGGGAGGGGATCAGGGTGAGCACCTTCACGAAGTTCCGCAGCGCCTCCTGTTGCAGCCGGCGGTGCTGCAGGATCTGGATCCGGAACAACTGGCCCAGCAGGGGCACGAAGGTGACCACCAGGAGGACCAGCACCACGCGGCGCAGGGGCCTCATGGGGTTTTCACCAGAAACAGGGCGCTGAGCCCCAGGGTCCAGAGGCCCGTGAGCCAGAGGTGAGGATCGGCCAGGGAATAGGTGTGGGTGCCGGCGAGCAAAAGGAGGTCCAGGAGTACGAGGAGGGCGGCCACAGCGAGCCGGATGGGCAGGAGTTTGAGGTTGATCCGCACCCGCAGGGTTGTGCTCAGGGCGAAGGCCACCACCACGAACAGGGGAAAGAGCCAGGGCCGGAAGGGATCCAGACCTTCCCGGAACACGGCCGCCACGAAGGCCACCGGCAGGATCCAGGGGTTCTCACCGCGGAGCAGCAGGGGAATCAGGAACGCCAGGGTCAGATCGGGCCAGCCCGGCCGGTGGATCCAGCCGTCCAGGAGGGCGACGACGGGCAGCAGGACCAGAAGGAGGCTCAGCATAGGATGAGGTCTACGGGCTGCAGAGGCCGGAGGCCGAAGACCTCCCGGGCGTTGCCTTCGCGGATGGAGATTTCCAGTTCGCCGAAGGAGCCCCACAGGGCCAGGGCCTCGCCCGGTGCCACATCGGCATAGGTGCGCTTCATGGGGATCCACCGGTCTTCAATCCGCACAGCCTCCACGCAAAGGTCGGGAAACTGGGCGCGTTCCACATTGGTGATGGCGTTGCCGAAGCGGTCAAAGAACAGGATCACGCCCCGGGCGCGATTGCCCTGGCGGCTCACCGGAGGCACCTGGAGGCGGACGAGGTCCGCTGCGTCCAGGGGTTGCCAGTCGTTCGCGGGCACGGGCCCCTGGAGGATTCGGGCGGCGGTGGGCGCATAAACATCGCGGCCGTGGAAGGTGGAGGAGGCCCCGGGCGGGGTGGGCACGGCAAAGGCCCGGCTTTCGGGGGCCAGCACCCAGGTGAACAGGCCGTTGTCCGGGCCCACGAAGGCGTGGGAGCCGCTGAAAAGCGCCAGGTTGCGGCGCCGGGTGCCCACGCCGGGGTCCACCACAGCCACGAACACCGTACCCGGCGGAAAGAAGGGCACCACCCGCTTGAGCATCCAGGCACCCTGGAGCACATTCTGGGGGGCCACCTCGTGGGTGAGGTCTATGAAGCGGGCGTCCGGTACCTGCCGGAGGATCACGGTCTTCATCACGGCCACATAGGGGTCCTGCAGGCCGAAGTCGCTCAGGAGGGCCACCAGACGGTTGGGCTGGAACATTGGTTTGGTCATGGAAAAAAGGCGGAGGGGGAGGGATTCGAACCCTCGAGGGGATGTTACTCCCCTACGCGATTTCGAATCGCGCGCCTTCAGCCGCTCGGCCACCCCTCCGGTTTTCGGATTTTGCAGTGCGCCGAGGAGGCTATATAAGTTTAAGGCCCGTGGCACAGGCTGCAGGGGGCACCCAAAACCCGGTCAAGGTTTCATGCGCCGACTTTATCGCTGGCTGATTCTCGGTTTCCCTGGCTGGTTGCTCGCCCAGGGGCTCACGGTGGCGTTGATGCTCCCCATGAAGGGAGAACTCGCCCCGGTGGGCCGGGAGTTTTTGCAGGGGTTCCGAATGGGCCTGCGGGGGGATGTTACCGCCCGGGTATGGGACACCCGGGGCGATCCCCAGCGGGCCCTGCGCTTCTGGCAGAGTTTGGGGGTCCAGCCCCGGGTGCGGCTGGTCGTCGGCCCGCTGACCTCGGAGGAGATGGCCGCGGTGCTGCAGGCGTCGCCGGTGCCCCAGGTGGCCGTGTACTCGCCCCTGGCCCTGGACCCCGCCCAGTGCACCGCGGTGCAGCCCGTGTTCGGCCCCTTCGCCGGCGTATGTGCTGAAACCCGGAAACTCGCAGAGGTTCTGAAGGCCCTGAGGGTGCAGAACCTTCTCGTGCTCTCGCCCCGGTCGCCCCGGCCCCTGGCCCGGTATCGGGCGTTGCAGCGCCTGCTGCAGGGCCCGGATTTCCAGAAGGTGTCCTTCGCGCTGTATCCCGAGGACACCCTGTCGCTTTCCTGGCTGCAGGGAATCCTGGACACGGTGAACACCGAGGGGTTGGTGCTCTGCGCCGCCGGTCCCACGGGCGTGGGCCTGGCGGATTACGCCCGGGGTATCGGGTTCCACGGCAAGGTGTTCGCCTTCGGGGAGTGGCTTGCGCCGACAAACCGCGAGATGGCCCGGTTCACCGATTCCGTGTTTGTGGTCACCCTGGACCGGGATCTGGCCCGGGACCGCAGCGTGTCCGTGGACCTCCAGGCCTTTCGCCACGCCTATGCGGATTCCACGGGCGCTGTGCCCGGTACCGTGGCGCTTCAGGGGTATCTTGCGGGCGTCCTGGTATCCCGCATGGCCGAGCGGGGCGAAGATCCCGCGGCCTTTTTCCAGGCGTACCCCGTGGTGCCGGTTTTTGAGGGCTTTCAATTGCTTTTGCCGGTGCCGGGGTTTATAAAGTTAGTTCTCTTGCGCAAAGGCACGGTGAAGGAGGTTGCATTACAATGAATCAGGAACGGCGGCAACGTCCGCCCCGGCGTAGGCGAAAGGTTTCGGTAAAAGAAACCCCGTTTCTGGGGCTGCCGTATTCCCGAACCCAGTACCTGTTGCTCTTCGTAGGGATCGTTTTGATCCTGCTTGGCTTTGGCTTGCTGTACACGGGCGACGCGGTGTTTTCCACCGTTTCTCTGGTGCTGGGGTATGTGGTGTTTGTACCCGTGGCTCTGTGGCCCTGGCGGCGTCGCGCCCGGGCCCAGGAGTCCTCATAAACCATCGGCGTTCAGGGGAGGCGAACCATGTTAGAAAAACTCCTGCGTGAAGATCGGGTGATCCTGGACATGCAGGCCACCACCAAGGAGGAGGCCCTGCGCGAACTCCTGAAGCCCCTGCAGTTTGATCCCTCCAAGGAGGACATCATCCTGGATGCCCTCCTCAAACGCGAATCCATCGGCTCCACCGGCATCGGCAAGGGCATCGCCATCCCCCATACCCGCAGCCTGGTGCTGGACCAGGTGTACCTGGTGGTGGGCCGGTCCAAGAAGGGGGTGGACTTCGACGCCCTGGACAAGAAACCCGTGTACCTCTTTTTCCTGCTGCTGGCTCCGCCCCAGGACCCCGGCACCGTCTATCTCATCACCCTGGGCAAGATCGCCCACCTCTCCCGGAAACTGGCCCGCACCCGCGAGTACCTGGAGATTGACGACCCCAAGGCCTTCGTGGACTATCTCCTGAAGCTGCTCAAGGAGGAGTAGCGGCATGGACGAGGTGCTTTCCAAACTCATTGCCCTCCACGACCTGGACCAACTCCTTAAGGAACTGGAAAGCCCCGAGTATCAGGAACTGGGCTTTGAGGTCAAGGAAACCCGCAAGAAGGAACTCCTGAAACGCCGCGAGGAGCTGGTCCGGCAGATCCCCGAGCAGGTGTATCGCCGGTACGAGCGGCTGCGGAAGCGCTACGGCCGGGGCATCGCGCCGGTGGTGGGTGGGGTGTGCATGAACTGCTTTATCCAGTTGCCCACCGCCGTGGTGTCGGGTCCGGATAAGAACCAGCGCCTGGAAACCTGCTCCAACTGCGGCATCTTCATCTACCTGGCCTGAGGCTCCATGGACCTGCGGCACCACCTGGAGATCATCCGGTTCAAAACCGTAGACCTGTTGCCCCTGGAGGAACTGGAGGCCAAACTCCGCCGGGGCAGGCCGCTGGTGGTCAAGTACGGCGCCGATCCCAGCCGGCCCGACCTGCACCTGGGCCACTATGTGAACCTGCGGAAACTCAAGGACCTGCAGGACTTGGGGCACCGCATCGTGTTCATCGTGGGCGATTTCACGGCCACCATCGGCGACCCCTCGGGCCGCGATACCACCCGCCCCCGGCTTTCCGAAGAAGAGGTCCGCGAGAACGCCCGCACCTACTTTGAACAGGTGTCGCGGGTGCTGGATCCCCATAAAACCGAGGTGCAGTTCAACGCCTCCTGGCTTTCCAAACTCTGCGCCCGCGACATCGTGCACCTGGCCAGTGCCTACACCGTGGCCCGGATGCTGGAACGCGACGACTTTGAAAAACGGTACCGCAGCAACACCCCCATCTTCATCCACGAGTTCCTGTATCCCCTGTTCCAGGGCTACGACTCGTACCACATCCAGGCCGACATGGAGGTGGGCGGCACCGACCAGAAGTTCAACTTCCTGGTGGCCCGGGAGGTGCAGAAGCACTACGGCCAGGAACCCCAGGTGATCTTAACATTGCCGCTCCTGGTGGGCACCGACGGTGTGCGCAAGATGTCCAAGTCCTACGGCAACTACATCGCCTTCAACGATCCCCCGGCCGAAATGTACGGCAAGGTCATGTCCATCCCCGACGCCGTGGTGCCCGAGTACTACTCACTGGTGCTCTACTACGACGACCGGCAACTGGAGGAAGTCCGCCGGCAGATGGCCGAGGACCCGCGGGACACCAAGGCCCGCCTGGCCTACGAGATCGTCAAACTCTTCTATTCCGAGGCCGCCGCCCGGGCGGCCGAGGAGGAGTTCAACCGCGTGTTCCGGGCCCGGCAGGCCCCCTCGGCCATGCCCGAGGTCCGGGTGCCGCCGGAGGGCAAGAACATCGTGGATCTCATTTACGACGCCGGCCTCGTGGCCTCCAAGAGCGAGGCCCGGCGGCTCATCAAACAGCGCGCGGTTCGGCTCAACGGCGAGGTCATTGAAGACCCCACCCTCGTGCTCCGGATTCAGGAGGAATCCGTGCTCAAGGTGGGCAAACGCAAGTTCCTGAAACTCGTTCCCGCCCGTGAGCCTTAACCTGCTCGTTATCAACTGGCAGGACCCCCAGCATCCCCTGGCCGGTGGTGCCGAGGTGCATCTGCAGGAGGTGTTCGGCCGCCTGGTGAACACCTACGGATACCGGGTGACCCTGCTGGCCTGTTCCTTTGAGGGCGCCGAGCCTGAGACCCGAATCCAGGGCATGCGGGTGCTCCGCCGGGGCCCCCGAAACCTCTTCAACTATGTGGTGCCCTGGGTGTACCTGCGGGAACTGCGCCACGAGCCCTTTGACTTTGTGGTGGAAGACCTGAACAAATTGCCCTTCTACGCCCGCTTTTATGTGCGGCAGCCCGTGGTGGCCCTGTTGCACCACTTCTTCGGCAAAACCATTTACCAGGAAACCGGCACCCTGCCCGCCACCTATGTGTACCTGGCCGAACGCAGCGTGGGCAAACTGTACCGCGGCCTGCCCTTTGTGGCCGTGTCCCAAAGTTCCCGCGACGACCTGATCCGCCTGGGCATCCCGCCCCAGGACATCCGGGTGATCTACAACGGTACCCCACCCGACATGGTGCCCGGCACCGAGCGGTTCCCCGAACCCACCGTGGTGTACCTGGGCCGTCTCAAACGTTACAAGCGGGGCGACCGGGTGCTCCGGGCCTTCGCCGAGGTTTTACAACACCTGCCCAACGCCCGGCTCTTCGTGGTGGGCGACGGCGACGCCCGCCCCCTTCTGGAACAGATGGCCCGCGACCTGGGCATCTCCCGGGCCGTGACCTTCACCGGCTTCGTGCCCGCCGAAACCAAACGGGAACTCCTGCAAAAGGCCTGGGCCTTTGTGACCACCTCGCCTAAGGAGGGCTGGGGCATCGTGTCCATGGAAGCACAGGCCTGCGGCACCCCGGCGGTGGTGTGGAACGCGCCGGGCCTCAGGGAAACCGTGCGACACGGCGAAACCGGCTTCATCGTGGAGTCGGTGGAGGAAACCGCCCGGCGGCTTCTGGAAATCCTCCGGTTTCCGGACCTGCGCGACCGCCTGGGCCGGGCCGCCACCCTCTGGGCCCACACCTTCACCTGGGACCAGGCCGCCCGCGAATTCCACGAGTTCTTTGAAGCGTTGCGGCACAAAGGGCGATGAGGGGGCACCGGGCGATGCCCGAAGCCCCCGGACGGCAACCGACGCCGTGGTTGGATCGGGGCGGCGGAGAACGGCGATTTTTCAGGGCAACGGTTGACCCCTCTGGGGGAGGCCCCTAAAATAGGGCGGTTTCAACGAACAGGGAGAAGGCATTGAACCATCCCCTTTTGGGCTTTCTGACAGCGGCGGGGATTGTCTTTTTCGGGGTTTTGGGAGCCGCTGCCTACCTGGTGCTGGCCGAGCGAAAGCTCGCCGGCTATTTCCAGGAGCGGTATGGCCCGAACCGGGTGGGCCCCTTCGGGCTCCTGCAACCCCTGGCCGACCTCATCAAACTCGTGTTCAAGGAAGAGGTCGTGTTCCCCCAGAGCAACCGCTGGCTGTACCTGCTGGCCCCGGGCATCATCGCGGTCATGGCCCTGCTGCCGCTCGCGGTCATTCCCTTTGCTCCCCACTTCGCCGTGACCGACATCAACGTGGCCCTGCTGTATGTGCTGGCTGCGGCTTCGCTGGGCACCTACGGCGTGCTCCTCGGCGGCTGGGCGTCCAACAACAAGTACTCCCTGATTGGCGGCCTCCGCACGGCCAACCAGATGATCTCCTATGAGATCGCCATGGCCTTAGCTCTCGTGGGCGTCGTGCTCATGGCCGGCTCCCTCTCGCTGAAGGACATCGTGGCCGCCCAGCAGCACCTGTGGTACCTCATTCCCCAGTTCCTGGGGTTCGTGGTGTTCCTCGTGAGCATGTTCGCGGAAACCAACCGGGCGCCCTTTGACCTGCCGGAGGCCGAGGCCGAACTCGTGGCCGGCTACCATACCGAGTACAGTTCCATGAAGTTCGCCATGTTCTTCGTGGGGGAGTACATCCACATGGTGGTGGCCGCGGCTCTCATGACCGCGCTGTACCTCGGCGGCTGGTATGGCCCCTGGAAACCCGGGTTCCACTGGTTCGCCCTCAAAATGGCCCTGGTGCTCTACCTGATGATCTGGGTCCGCTGGACCTATCCGCGGTTCCGGTTTGACCAACTGATGCGCTTCGGCTGGAAGGTGCTGATCCCCCTGGCCTTAGTGAACCTGGGGATCACCGGATTGGTGTTGCTGCGATGATCTACTTTTTCTGGCTTTTCGCGCTGCTGGCGCTGATCGGGGCCCTCGGGGTGCTCCTGGAGACCCACCCGGTGCGGGGGGCGCTGTACCTGCTCCTGGCCTTTTTGAGCATCGGGTTCCTGTACATCCTGGCCGGGGCGCCCTTTTTGGGGTTTGTGCAGATCATTGTGTACGCCGGCGCCGTGGTGGTGCTGTTCCTGGTGGCCATTGCGGTGATGAGCCTCCGCCGGATCCCGGATGACCGTGATCTGGGCCCCCGCGGGTTCCTGGCTCTGGTGTTTGCGGGCGCCTTTTTCCTGGTGATGCTGGCTTTGCTGCGGCACGCGCCGGTTCCTGCGGCGCCGACGCCCACCCCCGGTGCTCCGCAACCCCTGGCCGAGGCGCTGTTCCGGCAGTACCTGATTCCCTTTGAGATCGTTTCGGTGTTGCTGCTCGTGGCCATCGTGGGCGCCATCGTGCTGGTCCGCAGGAGGCCGGGCCCATGAACCCCACCCTGTATCTCCTGCTGTCGTTGCTCCTCTTTGGCCTGGGCGCCGCCGGGGTGGTGCTCCGGCGGAACACCCTGTTCATGCTGCTGAACCTGGAACTCATGATGAACGCCGTGGGCCTGGCCCTGGTGGCGGCCTCCCTGGCGGGTCTTCTGGAGGGCCAGCTCATCGTGTTGATGGTACTGGCCGTGGCCGCAGCGGAGGTGGCCATCGGCATCGGCATCCTGGTGAGCATGGTGCGCCTGAAGGACAGCCCCCTCGTGGACCTCTGGAACCGGGAGGAACCGTGATGCTCTGGGCCGCAAGTCTTGCCCTGTTCGCACCGCTCCTCGGCGCCATCCTGAACGGCGTTTTCGGCCACCCCTTCCGCGAGAAGGCCCACTGGCCCGCAGTGATCGCCGTGGGGATCTCCATGCTGGCCAGCTGGTGGATCCTGGGCCGGGTGGGCTTCGAGCCCGTGGTGCTGGACCTCTACACCTGGATCCCGGTGGCCAACTTCGTGGTGCCCTTCGGCTTTTACATTGACTCCCTCACGGCGGTGATGATGGGAGTAGTCACCACCGTGTCCTTCCTGGTGCACGTGTATTCCATCGGCTACATGCACGGCGACCCCGGGTACCGGCGCTACTTCGCCTACCTCAATCTCTTTGTGTTTTCCATGCTGCTTTTGGTGCTGGCCAACAACTACGCCCTGCTCTTTGTGGGCTGGGAGGCCGTGGGGCTGTGCTCCTACCTGTTGATTGGGTTCTGGTACGAAAAGAAGAGCGCCTCGGATGCGGGCAAAAAGGCCTTCATCGTGAACCGGATCGGCGACGCCGGGTTCCTGTTGGGCATCTTCACCCTGTTCGCCACCTTCGGCAGTGTCCGGTACGACACGGTGTTCCAGATGGTGGCCAGCAACCCCCACCTTTACCAGGGCGCGCTGGTGGCGGCCACCCTGTTCCTGTTCCTGGGTGCCGTGGGCAAGTCGGCCCAGTTCCCCCTGTATGTGTGGTTGCCCGATGCCATGGAGGGCCCGACACCGGTGTCGGCCCTGATCCACGCCGCCACCATGGTGACGGCCGGCGTGTACATGGTGGCTCGGAGTCATCTCCTGTACAGCGAGGTGCCCCAGGTGGGCCAGCTGGTGGCCTCCGTGGGGGCCTTCACCGCCCTGTTCGCCGCCACCATGGCCATGGTGAACGACGACATCAAACGGGTGCTGGCCTATTCCACCATTTCCCAGCTGGGCTACATGTTCGTGGCCGTGGGGCTGGGTGCCTACACCGCAGGCATCTTTCACCTCTACACCCACGCCTTTTTCAAGGGGCTCCTGTTCCTGGCCGCCGGCAGCGTGATGCACGCCACCCACGGCGAACTGAACATGCAGAAAATGGGCGGCTTTTTCCGCAAGATGCCCCATACCGCCTGGACCTTCCTGATCGGGGCCCTGGCGCTCTCCGGCCTGCCCCCGCTGGCCGGGTTCTTTTCCAAGGATGAGATCATCAAACACGCCTATGTCACCGGCCACACCTTCATCTGGGCGGTGGCCGTTCTCACGGCCCTGCTCACGGCCTTTTACATGTTCCGGCTGATCTTCCTGGTGTTCTTCGGCAAGCCCCGGGATGCCGAGATCTACGCCCACCTGCATGAGTCGCCGCCGGTGATGACCGTGCCCCTGTGGATCCTGGCGGCGGCCTCCGTGGGCGCCGGCTGGGTGGGCATCGGCGAGGAGCACAGCGTGTTCCATCGGTTCCTGGAAACGGCCCTGGGCGAGTTTCACCTGGTGGAGTGGACGGTGCATCGGCCCGCGGGAGTGGGCCTCATCGCCCTGTCGGTAGGGGTCGCGCTTTTGGGCATCCTCCTGGCCTATAGCCTGTATCTCCTGCGGAAACCCGATCCCGCCCTTCTGGCCCGCCGCGCCGGCTTCCTGTACACCCTGCTGAAGCGCAAGTACTATGTGGACGAGATCTACAACCTGTTCGTGGTGGGCACCCTGCGGGTGACGGCCAAGGTGCTGTTCTGGGGTGTGGACCGGGCGCTGGTGGACGGCACGGTCAACGGCACCGGCTGGACCCTGGCGGCCACGGGCAGCGTGTTCCGGCGGTGGAGTTCGGGCTTTCTGCGGTCGTACCTTTTGTGGATCCTGATCGGCGCCAACTTCCTGGTGTGGTTCCTGTTGCGAAGCGGAGGAGGCCACTGAGATGCTGAGCCTGGTGATCTTCCTGCCCCTGTTGCTGACAGTGCCCATCGTGTTCCTCCGGGGGCGGCGCACTGTGTTCTGGTACACCACGGCCGCCACCTTCGTGGAGTTCCTGCTGTCGCTGTTTCTTTTGAAGGGCTTTGACTTCCACATGCGCGGGTTCCAGTGGGTGGAACATGCCCGCTGGCTGCCCGACCTGGCCGCTTCGTACCACCTGGGGGTGGACGGCCTCAGCCTGAGCCTGATCCTCCTGACCACCTTCCTGACCTTCGTGGCCACCCTGTCGTCGCTGAACTACATCCAGAAGCAGGTGAAGGAGTACTACATCACCCTGCTGATACTGGAAACCGGGATGCTGGGCGTGTTCGCCGCACTGGACCTCCTGCTCTTCTTCGTGTTCTGGGAGGTCATGCTCCTGCCCATGTACCTGCTCATCGGTATCTGGGGCCACGAACGCCGGATCTACGCCGCCTTCAAGTTCGTGCTGTACACCATGGCCGGCAGCGCCTTCCTGCTTACCGCCATCATCGTGCTGCGGCTGCATACCGGCACCTTTGACCTGGTGGAGATGATGAACCGGAGCGGCACTCTGGTGCCCGCGGCCCTGGAGGGCCTGCTGTTCCTGGCCTTTGCCCTGGCCTTTGCCATCAAGGTGCCGCTGTTTCCGTTCCACACCTGGTTGCCGGATGCCCATGTGGAGGCCCCCACGGCCGGCTCCGTAATCCTGGCCGGCGTGCTTCTCAAGATGGGGGTGTACGGCTTCCTGCGCTTCAACTTCACGCTGTTTCCCCAGGCGTCGCACCACTATGCGCCACTCTTTATGGCCCTGGGGATCGTGGGGATCCTGTACGGAGCGCTGATGAGCTGGGTTCAGGAGGACCTGAAGAAGCTCATCGCCTATTCTTCGGTGGCGCACCTGGGCTTCGTAATCCTGGGTATCTTCACCTTCACCGACTGGGGACTCCAGGGCGGCATCCTGCAGATGGTGAACCACGGGCTTTCCACCGGCGGCCTGTTCCTGGCGGCCGGGCTGCTGTACGAACGAAAGCACACCCGCGACATGGCCCGGCTGCGGGGGATCGGCAAGGCCATGCCCGTGTTCTCCGTGCTCTTCGGCATTGTGATGCTTTCCTCGGTGGGGCTGCCCGGGCTCAACGGCTTCGTGGGCGAGTTCCTCATTCTGCTGGGTGCCTACAAAGTGAGCCTGGCCTGGGCCGCCTTCGGGGTGCTGGGCGTGATCCTGGCCGCCGTGTACCTCCTGACCATGTTCCAGAAGGTGGTGCTCACGGCGCCCACCCCCGAGACCCGCCACCTGAAGGATGTGTCGCCCCGCGAGTTTGTGGTGTTCGCCCTGCTGTTGGTGTTCATCTTCTGGATCGGCGTGTATCCTGCGCCCTTCCTGAGGTTCGCCAAGGCCCCAAGCCGCTACCTCCAGGAGAACGTCAAGGGCGCCGTGGCCGCGGAAACCGTGCCTGTGATGCCGGCCCACCAGGAGGTGCAGCCGTGAACCTGAGCCTGTTGACCCCTGAGTATGTGGTGCTGGGAACCGCGGTGGTGCTGCTCTTTCTGGCCTTTTTGACACCGCGTCGGGCCGTGATCTTCAACACCTTTACGGTGCTCGGCGTCATCCTGGCCATGTTCCTGGAGATGGTGTCGCTCGGGAACACGGGCTCCCTGGGGATGCTCCAGGTGACGCCGCTGGCCCGGATCTTTGACCTCATGTTCATGGCCGCCACCTTGCTGGTGGTGCTCATGGCCATGGATTACTTTGAGGCCCGGGAGGTGGGCGGCGAGTTCTACTTTTTCCTGCTCATGGCCCTCCTGGCCATGATGGTGCTGGCCAAGTCGGTGCACCTGGTGGTGGCCTTCCTGGCTCTGGAACTGCTGTCCTTTTCCCTCTTCGTGCTGGTGGCCCTGCTCCAGGAGGAAAACGCCGTGCGGGCGGCCCTCAAGTTCTTCTTCGTGGGGGCCTATTCCTCGTCCTTCTTCCTGATGGGCATGGCGCTGCTGTTGATCTCCTCGGGATCGTTGTACCTGAACCAGTTCCTGTTCGGCCATCACCTGGCCCTGACCGTGGTCGGCATCGCCCTGCTGCTCGTGGGCTTCGGCTTCAAACTGGTGTATGTGCCGTTCCACCTGTGGACCCCGGATGTCTTCCGGGGGGCGCCCACGCCGGTGGTGGCCTTTATCGCCACCGCCCCGAAGGCGGCCGGCTTCGCGCTGCTGTTGCAGGTGCTGGCCCGGGCCCTGGTGCCCTATGCGGCCCAGTGGATGCCCATTGTGGTGTGGCTCGCCGGCCTCACCATGCTGGCCGGCAACCTGGCGGCCCTTCGGGAAACCAATGTCAAACGGATCCTGGCCTTTTCCACCATCGCCCATGCGGGCTATCTGCTCCTGGCCTTCGGCGTGAACACCACAGGCGCCTACCAGGCCCTCACCCTGTACCTGTTGGCCTACATCTTCATGACCGTGGGGGCCTTCGCCGGGCTGGCCTATCTGGGGGAGCGCACACGACTGGACAACCTGCGCGGGTTGGCCCGCCGCGATCCTTGGCTGGCCCTTTTCCTTTCGCTGTTCTTTGTGGCCCTGGCAGGGATTCCGCCCACCGCCGGGTTTGCGGCCAAGTTTTACCTCTTTGCCGAGGTGATCCGGGCCGGGCACCCGGCGCTGGCCCTGTACGCCTTTTTGAACGGTGTGGTGTCGGCCTACTACTACCTGAGGGTGCCGGCCACCCTGTACATGTACGAGGCCAGTGAGGAGACGGTGGTGCCGGTGTCGGGCCGGCGCTACAGCCTGCTCGGTACGGTCATGTGGATTGCGGTGGTGCTGGTCTTTTACCTGGGGATCTACCCCACCACCTTCCTGGAAGTGGTTCGGCAGGTGTTCTGAACCGGGCTACGGAAGCAGTTTCCGCACCGCTGCCAGCACATCCTCGTAGTTGGGCTCCTGGGTGATTTCCGGAACCACCTGTTTGTAGGCCACCCGGCCCGCCGGGTCCACCACGAACACCACCCGGGCCAGGAGCCCCTGAAGCGGCCCCTCCAGGATGATCACGCCGTAGTTCCGGCCGAAGGCCCGGTCGCGGAAGTCAGAGGCCACCTCCACATTCTCAATGCCCTCGGCGGTGCAGAACCGCTTGGCCGCAAAGGGCAGGTCCATGGAGATCACGGTACCCTCCACCGGATCGCCGAAGGCGGCCAGTTTTTCGTTGAACCGCTTGGTTTCCAGAGCGCACACCTCGGTGTCCAGCGAGGGCACGGCAATCAACACCTGCACCTTGCCTTTGGCTCCGCCCACGGTTTTCTCGGCGAGATCCTTGGTGACCACCACGACCTCCGGGGCCTCGTCCCCCACCTTGACGATCCGATCTCCCCCCACCTTCACGGGATGGCCCTTCAGCGTGACCTGCAGCATGGGATGCCTCCTTAATTGGGTTTTCCTGACCAACATTATAAACCATTCCGGGCCCGCCCCGGCCCTCTTGTATAATTGCCGCATGCGGCTGCAGGTGGAAACCCTGACGGTTCATCCGGCCCGGCCCTTCGCCATTTCCCGGGCCACCACGGCCGAGAAAACGGTGGTCCTGGTGCGCATCGGCCGGGGCGTGGGCGAGGCCGCGGCCTACAGTTCCCACGGCGATACCCTGGAGGGTGTGCTGGCCTTCCTGAAACAGGCCGAAGGGGTGCTGGGCGACGATCCCTTTGACCTGGAAGGCCTTGAGCAACGACTCCACCGCCTGGCCGCCGGCCACACCTCGGCCAAGAATGCCATCCTCACGGCCCTCTACGACCACATCGGACAGGAACTGGGTGTGCCCCTGTACCGGCTGCTCGGGCTTTCGGGCGAGGCCGTGCCCACCTCCTACACCATCGGCCTGGGCACGCCCGAAGAGATGGTGCGGGATCTGGAGGCCCACCCGGAGTTTTCCGTGTACAAGATCAAGGTGGGGGTGCCCGGCGACCTGGAACTCCTCCGGGAACTGCGCCGCCACACCGACAAGCCCTTCCGCGTGGACGCCAACGGCGGCTGGCGGCCCAAGGAGGCGGTCCGGAAGATTCGGGAAATGGCCGACCTGGGGGTGGTACTGGTGGAACAGCCGGTGCCGCCCGACGACCTGGAGGGCCTGGCCTATGTCACCCGGCACAGTCCGATTCCGGTGATCGCCGACGAGAGCGTGCACACCTCGGCCGACCTGCCGGCCCTGGTGGGCCGGGTGGACGGCATCAACATCAAACTGGCTAAGAGTGGCGGCCTCCGCGAGGCCCTGCGGATGATCCACATCGCCCGGGCCTTTCACCTGCGGGTCATGCTGGGCTGTATGGTGGAAACCTCGGTGGGTATCACCGCCGCCGCCCACATTGCGTCGCTCGTGGACGATGTGGACCTGGACGGCGCGTACCTGTTAGCCGACGATCCCTTTGAGGGTGCCTGGATCCAGGCCGGCAGAATCCACCTGCCCCAGCGGCCGGGCCTCGGGGTAATTCCCCGGGCCGCCGAAACGCCGAAAAACCCTTGAAACGCCGATATTTCCTTGAGTTTTCAGGGGCGACGCTGCATCATCTAAGAGCGGCAACAAAGTGAGGGCTCTTCAAGATTTTCTCCACGCCATCCAGTTCCGCCTGCTGGGGAAGTGGTTGTTCCTGGGCGGGGCGGTAGGGATCGTAGCGGGCCTGGGCGCTGTCCTGTTCCACTGGCTGCTGGGTGTCATCAGCCACTGGGCCCTGGGCCAGGTGGCCGGCGTTGTGATGCCGGTGCCCGCAGGGGAGGGGGGTGGGCCCGAAGTGTTCCAGTTCTCGGTGGCCCACCGGTGGCTGCTCCTCGTGATTCCCACCATCGGCGGCCTGATCTCTGGCTTCCTCATCTACACCTTTGCGCCGGAGGCCGAGGGCCACGGCACCGACGCCGTCATTGAGGCTTTTCACCGCCGTGGTGGCCTGATCCGCCCGATCGTGCCCATCATCAAGGTGATCGCCAGTGCCATCACCATCGGCACCGGGGGCTCGGCGGGCCGCGAGGGACCCATCGCCCAGATCGGCGCCGGCTTCGGCTCGGTGCTGGCCCGGGTGCTGCGGCTGCCTGTGCGCGACCGCCGTATCCTGACCATCGCCGGCGTCGGCGGCGGCATCGGCGCCATCTTCCGCGCACCTCTGGGCGGTGCCCTGTTCTCGGTGGAGGTGCTTTACAGCCGGCCCGACTTTGAGTCCGACGCCGTGGTGCCCTCCATCATCTCGGCCATCTTCGCCTACAGCATCTTCGGCCTGGTGTACTCCTTCACCCCCATCTTCAGCACCCATCCGTACCGGTTCTCTGTGGTGGAACTGCCCTTCTTCGGCCTCCTGGGCCTGGTGCTCGTGCCCTTCGGCTTCGTGTATGTGCGGGTGTTCTACGGGGTGCGCGATCTCTTCCGGGCCTGGCAGGCGCCCAACCACATCAAGCCCATGGTGGGCGGCCTGCTTTTGGGCCTCATTCTGATGGCCTTTCCCTATGTGATGGGCACCTCCTACGGCTGGCTGCAACTGGCCCTCCTGGGCAAACTCACCCTGGGCCTGCTCATTGGCATCGCGCTTTTGAAGATCCTGGCCACGGCCCTGACCATCGGCTCGGGCGGCTCCGGCGGCGTGTTCGCCCCGTCGCTGGTGATCGGGGCCATGCTCGGGGGCGCCTTCGGCGTGGTGATGCAGCATCTATTTCCCGCGCTGATCCACGACAGCACGCCCTTCGCCCTTGTGGGCATGGGCAGTTTCTTTGCCGCCGTCGCCAAGGTGCCGCTTTCCACCCTGGTGATGGTGGCGGAAATGACCGGCAACTACGATCTGCTGGTGCCCATGACCCTGTCCATGTCCCTGGCCTACCTCTTTTCCGGCCGCTGGAGCATCTACGAGAGCCAGGTGCCGAGCCGGGTGGACTCGCCGGCCCATCAGGGCGAGTTCCTGACCGACATCCTGGAGGACATCCTGGTGAAGGATGCCGCCGAGTTGCCGGTGTTCGTGCCCCACTTTCCCCAGGAAATGCCTATCCAGGAGGCCCTGCGGCGGGCCGCCGAAACCCGGTTCCACTGTTTTCCGGTGGTGGACAAAAAGGGCAACCTGCGGGGATTCCTGTATGCCGACGACCTGCGGTCCATCCTGTTTTCCGGCGAGATGGGCACCCTGAGCCCCATCCTGATCGTGGGTGACATCGCCCAGGAGCGGGTGCCCACCCTGAAGCCCACCGACAACCTGCAGAAGGCCCTTTCGGAGTTCATCAAAACCGGCTACGAGGAGTTGCCGGTGGTGGATGAGCAGGGGAAGTGCATCGGCGTGCTGTCGCGGCGGGACCTTATGTCGGCCTACGATCGGGAACTGCTGCGGCGGCGCCGGCTGGTGGAAGAGGAAGAGGCCCGGCCCGTGCCCACCCGCCCCGGCGCTAAACGCCGGATTCTCTGAGCCGACGCAACGGCCACACCTCACCGTCTTTGGGGAACCACACCCGGAGGGTTTTGGGAATCCACGCCTCCATCTGGGCCCGGAGGGCGGATTCCGGCTGGTCCGGGTACCGGTGCACCACGGCCAGGTGCCGGGCACCCGCGGCCCGGGCCAGCAGCGCGGCCTCCAGGGGTGAGAGATGGCCCCGAACCGGACGGAGGTACGAAACCTCGGTCACCAGCAGGTCCACGCCTTCCAGGGCAACGGCCAGGGACGGATCGTACCCGGTGTCGCCGGTATAGGCCAGGGAAAAGGTGGGGTGCTGGAACCGATACCCCTGGCTTTCCTCGGTGTGCAGGGTGGCGAACACCGTGATCCGAAGCAGGCCGGTCTCCAGCACCGTGCCCGGGGGTACCTCGTGGAGCGTGAGGGTCATCCCCGGAATCTCCAGGGGCAGGTTCCAGGGGTGGAGCAGGGTTTCCAGGAACCGGCCCAGGCCCGGCGGCCCGTAGATTTCCAGGTGCCGGGGGCGTCGCCGGGTGTTCTTGAGGGCGAAGAACAGGGTGGCGAGGTCCGCCGTGTGGTCCAGATGGAAATGGGTCAGCAGGATCCGTCGGAGGCCGGTCAGGCCCAGGTGCCGGACCGCCGCCCGCAGCACCCCGGGGCCCAGGTCCACGAGCCAGGCCCGGCGGTCCACCTCCAAGAGCAATGCACTGGGCAGGCGGTGCCCGTCGGGCACGCCGGTGCCGGTTCCCAGGAAAACCAGCCGATCAGCCACGGTGCCAGAGGCGGTGCCACCAGCGGCGCCAGTGGTGCCAGAAGGGGGGCGATTCGGGTTCCCCTAAGGGTTGTTCCACCGGGGTTCCGAGGAGGAGCCCGGCATACAGCCGGAACTCCCAGCGGGCCAGATCGTCGCCCGGCCGGTTCCCGTAGTTGCGGATCCAGGTGCGGCGGATCTCGTTGACCAGGGTCCAGCGGGGGCTGAGGTACCGCACCTGCACGCCGGCGCTCACGCGGCGGTCCACAATGCCCGAAGGCGTGGCAATATCGGGCACCTTCAGGGTATCGTTTTCGTAGGAAACCCCCAGCGGGCCGTCGCCGTGGGCCAGGTACTCCACCGAGCCCGCAAACCGCCAGGGCCCCCAGTGGTAGGTGAGTTCCCCGTAGCCGGTGACCACATCCGAGCCGGTCCACAGGCCCAGGGGCAGGCCCCAGTACAGGTAGCTGTTGGCCCGGGAGAGGTGGAAAAAGGTCCAGCGGCGGGCAAAGGCGTGTTCCAGCACCAGCCGATAGGGACCCCGCTGGATCCAGGTGCCCACCTGATAGGCGTACAGGCTGGTGCCCCAGTCTTCCTCGGTGGTCACCAGGAAATCGTCGTTGAAGAAGGTGCCGTACAGGAGCCAGCCCGGCCGCGGCCGCAGCGTGAAGTCCAGCATGCCCACCAGGTTGTCCAGGTTGGTGGTGCCCCGGCGCTGGGTCACATAGTAGAGGTCCACCGGGTTGATGTACTTGAGCGGGTCCGACCCCGGCCCGTAGAGCACCCCTTCGTTCAGGCCGAGGATGAGCCAGGGGGTCGGATGAAACTCCACCCGCTGGAACGAAAACCGCCGGTTCGGAAAGGTATCCGGCAGCCAGGCGTGGAACACGGTGAACACGAAGGGCCGGATCCGCCACCGCACGAAATATAAAAAGGAAAGGGGCTGGCTGAAGCCCGAAAGGATCAGGTTGTAGCGGACGCCGGGCCCGATGCGGACCCGCTGCTTGCCCGTGAGCACCACCAGGTTCCGGCGTTGATAGGCCAGGGTGAGCTCGTCAGTGCGCACATCAAACAGATCGCGCTGGCCGATCACCGGCTGGGGATCAAAGGTGTACAGCCGAAAATCGGGGTGCAGCAGGGGATCGTAGTAGGGCAGGGCTGGGGGATTCCAGAAGGTGTGGTACAATGCGCCTCGGGCGCGAACCCGAAGGGCCTTCCAGCGGAGCCAGGCGAAGGTTTCCAGTTGTGCATGGGCCTCGCGGAGGGAATCTTGGTCGGTCCACACCCCCCAGGTGCTCGTCATGAAGGAGAGGCCGGCCCGGCGGGCCTGTAGGGTGGGCGGCAACGTCAGATCCAGGAAGGTCCAGGAGAGCCGCCCGAGCCCGTGCTCTGCGGCCAGGGCCACGATTTTGAGGATGGCATCCGAGGGCATGCGGGGATCGGCGGGGTTCTGGAGGCCCGACCAGGCGAGAACCAGCGTCAGAACAAGCAACATCGTTGCGGCTCCTTTTTCCGAGCCCATATATTAAAGGGCATGCGTCTGTACAACACCCTCACCCGTCGGAAGGAACCCTTTGAGCCGCTGAACCCTCCCCGGGTGGGCTTCTACATGTGCGGCATGACCGTGCAGGATCGCCCCCACCTGGGCCACCTGCGCACCTTCCTGGCCGGCGATGTGCTGCGCCGGTACCTGGAGTTCAAGGGGTACCAGGTGGTGTATGTGCAGAACTTCACCGACATCGACGACAAGATCATCCAGCGGTCCCACCGCGAGGGCGAAGACTGGCGGGCCATCGCCCAGCGGTACATTGACGAGTACCTGGAAACGGCCCGGCAGATGAACCTGAAGCCCGCCACCTACTACCCCCGCGCCACCCTGCACATCCAGGAGATCATTGAAACCGTGCAGAAGTTGCTGCGCCAGGGGGTGGCGTACAAGGCCGGAGGCTCGGTGTACTTTGACCTCACGAAGTTCCCGGCCTACGGCCGACTGTCGGGCAAGCGGCTGGAGGACCTTCTGGCCGGTTATCGGGTGGAGCCGGCGCCGGGCAAGCGGAACCCGGCGGACTTCGCCCTGTGGAAGGGCTGGAAACCTGGCGAGCCGTATTGGTACGCCCCCTTCGGCAAGGGGCGGCCCGGCTGGCACATCGAATGCTCGGTGATGTCCACCCATTACCTGGGCCAGCCCTTTGACATCCACGGCGGGGGCATGGACCTCATCTTCCCGCACCACGAGAACGAGATCGCCCAGGCCGTGGCAGCCCATGGCAAGGACTTCGCCCGCTACTGGTTCCATGTGGGCTTCGTGCGGGCGCGGGGCGAGAAGATGTCCAAGTCCACCGGCATCTTCACGCCGGTGCTGGAGGCCTTGAAGCAGGTTTCGGCCAACGCCCTGCGGCACTACCTGCTGTCCACCCATTACCGCAACCCTATCGACTTTGACTTCGCCCATGTGCATGACTCCGAACGGGCCCTGGAGCGCCTGTTCGCCGGGCTGGAAGAGGTGGAGAGTGAGGGAACGGTGCAGGACCTGCAGCAGGTGCCGGTGGCCCAGGAACTCCTGCAGCGGTTTGAGGAACGGATGGACGACGACCTGGATACCCCCGGTGCCCTGGCCGTGCTCTTTGAGGGGCTTTCGGTGCTGCGCAAGACCTCCGGGGTGGAGCAGCGGGCCGTAAAAACGGCCCTGCAGGTCATCCTCCACACCCTGGGCTTTCGGCCGCCCGAACGCACCCCGGCGGCCGAGGTGCTGAACCCGGTGATGGACATCCTGCTGGAGGTTCGGCGTCGACTGCGGCAGGAAAAGCGGTTTGACCTGGCCGATTACATCCGCGACAGCCTGATGGCTGCCGGCATCGTGCTGGAAGACACTCGGGAGGGAACCCGATGGAAATTCAAGCGTTGAAGCCGGTGTTTGAACAGCTGGCCGGTGTGGCCCTGGACCTGCTCAAGGGCGAGGACTACGGAGAGGTCCGCCTGGTGGGCGTGGAGAGCGAAGAAATAGAGGTTTCCAACGGCACCGTGGAAACCCTGGGACGGGTGCAGCACGCCGGGGTGGCGGTGCGGGTGCTGTATCGGGGGTTCTGGGGGTTTGCCGGTACCGACGACCTTTCCCTGGAGGGCGTGCATCGGGCGGTGCAGCGGGCCCGGGAACTGGCGCGGGCGTCGGCCTCGGCCGGTGGCAAGGGCGTGGTGCTCTCGGAGCTGGAGCCCCAGCGCGGGGAATACCGCACGCCCTTTGAGAAGGACCCCTTCGCCGTGCCCCTGGACCAGAAGATCGCCCTGCTTTTGGCCGTGGACGAGATCCTGCGCAAGGGAAAGTACACGGTCAACACCTCCGCCAGCCTGGAGTATCACAGGGTGTATCAGGTGTTTGCCTCCACAGAGGGCACCTGGGTGGCCCAGGAGATCGTAGAAACCGGGGGCGGATATAGCGTGTATGTGGTCAAGGACGGGCTTCTGCAGGTGCGCTCCTACCCCGCATCCCACGGGGGCAACCTGCGGCGGACCGGCTTTGAGTTCATTGAGAGCCAGGACTTCGTGAAACACGCCCCGCGCATTCTGGAAGAGGCCGAGCAGTTGCTCTTTGCTCCGCCGGCGCCGGAGGGCGAACTGGACCTGGTGATCCACAATTCCCAGATGGTGCTCCAGATTCATGAGTCCGTAGGCCATGCCCTGGAACTGGACCGCGTGCTCGGCTGGGAGCGGGGCTATGCCGGCGAGAGTTTCGCCACGCTGGAGAAACTGGGCTCCTTTCGCTACGGTTCGCCCCTCATGCACATCACCTCCGATAGCACGGTGCCCGGCGGCGTGGGCACTTATGGCTGGGACGACGAGGGGGTGCCGGCCCAGCGTACCGACCTGGTGCGCGAGGGGATTCTGGTGGGCTATCTGATGTCGCGGGACACCGCGCCCATCATCGGGCGGACTTCCAACGGTGCCGCCCGGGCGGCCGACTGGTCGCGGCCGCCGATCGTGCGCATGACCAATGTCAACCTGGAGCCCGGCACCGAGCCCCTGGAGAGCCTGATTGAGGGCGTGAAGGACGGCCTCTTTTTGATGACCAACCGGAGCTGGTCCATTGACCAGCGGCGGCTGAACTTCCAGTTTGAAACGGAGATCGGCTGGCGGATCCGCAACGGCAAGCTGGCCGAGGTGGTGCGCAACCCGGTGTACACCGGGATTACGCCGGAGTTCTGGGCCAAGCTGGACGGCCTGGGCAACGACTGGGTGCTCTGGGGCCTGGGGAACTGTGGCAAGGGGGAGCCTCCCCAAACCATGCGGACCGGCCACGGTACGCCTTCGGCCCGGTTCCGCCGGGTTCGGGTGGGGCACAGCCACGATTGAGCCAGGCCTTGAGGGAGCGGGCAAAAATGTCCCTGGGCATTTCTTGACTTGCCCTGGGCAGGGTGTTAAAATCGCCCAAAAACCACAAGGAGGTTTGTAGGATGCAAGGTCTCGTTGAGTACTTCCAGAAGGGCGGCGGCATGATGTGGTTGCTCCTGGCCGTGGCGATCCTGGCGACCATCATCATCCTCGAGCGGCTCTTTACCCTCTACATCAAGGCGCGCACCAGCCCGGTGAAGCTTGTGGAAAAGGTGATCGACCTCATCACCAACGAGTCCATGGACAGTGCCCTGGAGTTCCTGGCCAAGCATAAGAGTCCGGTGGCCAAGGTGCTGCTCGCAGGGCTGGCCAAGGTAGACCGGGGGCGGGCTGTGGTAGAGGAGGCCATGGCTTTGAAGGCGTCCACGGAACTGGCCTTTCTGGATCGTGGCATGATTTACCTCTCGGCGTCGGCCACCGTGGCCCCGATCCTGGGGTTCCTGGGTACCGTCACCGGAATGATTAAGGCCTTCCAGGCCATTGCGCTGGCCGGCGAGGTGGAACCTACCCTGGTGGCCTCCGGGATTTCGGAAGCCTTGATTACCACCGCCACCGGTTTGTTGATCGCCGCGCCGGTGGCCATCTTCTATGCCATGTTCTCTTCCAAGATCAACGGCTACACCCGGGATATGGAAGAGGCCTCCAACATGCTCCTGGAATACCTCCTGGAAGAGGGATACATCAAGGAAACCGTGTAAACCATGGCCCTGTTCAAGAGGCAACGGAGAACCGAGGACGAGGTGGAGATCCCCACCGCGTCCATGGCGGACATCGCGTTCCTCCTCATCATCTTCTTCATGACCACGAGCATCTTTGCCCGCGATAAGGGCCTCAAGTTGGTGCTTCCGGAAAAGACCCAGCAGGTGGTCAAACTCACCAGCAAGAACCTCCTCAAGATCTCCATCAACGACCAGGGAGAAATCTTCGTGGGCGACCAGAAGGTGAACACCCTGGACGAGATGCAGACCGTGGTGGAACAGAAACTGCAAGAGAACCCCAAGATGGTGGTGCTCCTGAAGCCCCATGTCCACGCACCCTACCACAAGATGATTGAGGTGTTTGACCGGCTCAAGAAGATGAAGGTCACCCGTCTGGCCCTGTCGGTCATCAAACCAGAGGGGGGCGCATAGCGATGAAACTCAAGCGGAAGGAACGAGCCAAGCTCATGATCCCCACGGCCTCCATGTCCGACATCGCCTTTCTCTTGATCATCTTCTTCATGCTGACCACGGTGTTCCGCAAGGAGATCGGGTTGAAGGTGGTGCTGCCCCAGGCTGAAACCACCGAGCGCATTCTGAAGAGCCGGGATCTGGCGAACATCTATATCAGCCGCGACGGCAAGATCTCGGTGGATGACAACCTGGTGTCGCCGGAGCAGGTCAAAATCGCCTTCAAGATCAAACTGGCCCAGAACCCTGCGACGATTGCCCAGATCAAGGCCGACAAGGACGCCGATTACGGCCCGGTGTGGGAAGTGATTGACGCGCTGCGCGATGCCCAGGCGTTCCGGGTGGTGTTCGCGACCGAGTACAAGCGACAGAAACGGGGTTGACGACATGAAAAAGCCCGGAGTATATTAGAAAATCATGGGTGCCGAAGGACAGGAAAAGCGGGAAAAGAAGTTTGTGAAGTCTGAGGAACTGGCGGATCGGTATCCTCTTTATATCCAGGTGGCGACCACCATTACGCTGGTTTTGTTTATCCTGATGTTCCTCACGGTCAAAACCCTGGAGGTCAAGCCCTACAAGCCCCGGTCCGAGGTCGCCACGCTGGTGGAGGAAATCCCCGAGCAACTGGAAGAATACGAAGAACCGCCGCCGCCTCCCAAGCCCAAGTTGCCGGTTCAGGTGGAGGAAACCTCCGACGAAGCCGAGGAAGAGGAAGAGGAGGAAATCGAATTCACGCCCACGACGGAATTTAACGAACTGGAAGTTCCCCCGCCCCCCAAGGTGGATACCACCTATGAGTTCTACGCGGTAGAGGTCAAGCCGAAGATCATCAAACGGGTTGAGCCCGAATATCCTGAACTGGCGAAGAAGGCCGGGATCGAAGGCCAGGTCTTTGTGAAGGTCCTGGTGGATGAAACCGGCCATGTGATCGACGCCAAGATCCTGAGGAGTACCAACGAGATCTTCAACGAGCCGGCCCTGAAGGCCGCGCGTCAGTTTGTTTTTTCTCCGGGGATGCAGCGAGACCGCCCGGTAAAGGTGTGGGTGGCCATCCCCTTCCGCTTCAGGCTGACACACTGAGTGGGCCGATGTCATTGTAAAAAAGGAGGTTTTCGGCTATGGGCGTTGTTCGCAAGTGGGCTGCATTGGCCGCAATCGTTTTGATTGCAGGCCAGGCACTGTTCGCCGGAACCACCGGTAAGATCGTCGGTCGGGTTACCGATAAGGAGACCGGCGATCCCCTGCCCGGCGCTAACATCGTAATAGAAGGAACCACCATGGGGGCCGCCAGCGATGTGGACGGCTACTATGTGATCCTCAATGTGCCCCCGGGAACCTACACCCTCACCTGCTCCTATGTGAGTTACCAGACCATGCGTGTGGAGAACGTGCGGGTGGATGCGGACCGTACCACCGAGGTTAACTTCGCCCTGTCCCCGGCCACCATCGTGACCGAAGTCGTGGAGGTGACCGCCAAGGAGCCCGTGATCAAAAAGGACCTGACCGCCAGCGTGGACATCGTGAAGAGCGAAGAAGTAGCCTCCCTGCCCGTAACCGATGTGGCCCAGGTGGTGACCCAGCAGGCCGGTGTGATTGCCCGCGGTGGCCTGCACATCCGCGGCGGCCGTCCCGACGAGGTGGTGTATGTGGTGGACGGTGTGGAAGTCCGGGATCCGTATTCCAACGCGACCTTTGCAGGAATTCCGCTGCTGTCCATGGAGGAAACCTCCATTTCCAAAGGTGGATTTGATGTAGATCAAGGAACGGTTTCCTCTGGAGCCATTAATGTCGTGACCAAAGAGGGAGGACCTCGTTACGAGATTACTTCTCAATTTCTGACCTCGGACCTTTCTTTCCTGGGAGATAAGGTTTATGGTTTTTTGGATGCGAATTACGGGGATGTGTACTACGACTACATCACGGGACGCAACTTAGATCTCAATGATCCCACTGGAAGGCACCATAGCAAAGATCGGAGAACTGCCTTTAGTTTTGGTGGTCCTTTGTTCCCCAATAATCGTAAGGGTGCTAAGTTCTTTGTGTCCGGTGAGTTTTCCCAGAACCGAGGCCGTTTCCCGGTTTCTATGGATCCCGACTTTAAGAATTGGCGTGAGAATTTCCAATGGAAGTTTTCCTATCCCCTGTCATCCTGGAAGTTCTTCACCAGTGGGTTCTTTGTTCGTGCCTATAGCCGCGGGTACTCGCCCGCGTGGCGCTTTGCTTTGGATCACGATGCAGGTAGCAGCGATCGGCAGCTCCAGTTCATCCTGGGGGTGAACCAGGTGGTTTCTCCTCGGACCTACTGGGAGCTTCGCCTGGGTCTGTTTGACCGTGAGATTAAGAGCGATGTGAAGGAAGATGTGGATTTTGACGGCGTGGACGATTTCTCGGACCGTGACCTGGACGGCTTTGTAGAGATAGACCTGGACTATTTCCGCCGCATGGTAATCGATACCTTCCGCTCCTATGGTCATATCGACTCCGTGCGCATCCATTGGGATTGGGTGAACATTGATTCCCTGTACACCTATGTGTCCCCTGGCGGTGACACGCTTCGGCCGGAAATCCACGAGGACGAGGGGTATGTAGAGGTTCCCTACTACTGGTGGGATATTCCTGTGCAAACCTTGTACCCGGCCTTCGGGTCCGGACCGCGCTGGTGGCCTAATAAGAAGACCGTGGTTGTTGTGGACCCGATCACCCGGGACACCGTGTTCACCGACGAATTCCTGCTGAACACCGAGGGATGGGGTCAGCGGACCAACGTGGATATGGCTGTTCTTCTGATTAATGCGTACAGTTACGAAACAGGCAACACTTATATGGACACCGTAATCTTCATCTCCAATCGGTTCTACGAATTTCCATTCCAGTGGCCCCTGGAAGATCGGGTATTCATGGACAGCGTAGTGGCTATTGTGGATACCCTGTTGAAACTGGGGAACCAGTATCTCCCAAATACACACACATGGGCACGTAGCCAATGGTACTATGGACATAGCCGTTTCCTGACGGGTAGCTGGAAGCTCACCAGTCAGGTGACACGCCATCACGAGATTCTGGCTGGAGTGGAGTTTAAGCGGATCGATATCACTCGGTACGGTGCAGACTATGCCTCCGGTGGTAATGTGTATTTGACCCTCCTCAACCCGAATCTGACCCATCGTCCCGGCGATCCCTACAACTTCATTTCTTGGTTCCAGGATCACCCCGCGAAACCTTGGATCTTTGCCGCCTACGCGCGAGATAAGATCGAGATTGAGGGTATGGTTGCGAAGGTCGGGTTGCGGCTCGATTACTACAACCCTGGCGGGTACACCATTAGTGATGCGTCGGATCCCTTCACCCATGATTCTGTGTGGAACACAATCCGGATGATCAAAGACCCGAAGAAGGCCCCGAATCACTGGTACGTCAGCCCGCGGATCGGCGTGTCCCACCCCATTTCGGACCGGGATGTGCTGCACTTTACTTACGGTCACTACTTCCAGATCCCGCCGTTCTATCAGATCCTGAGCAACTATGTGTTCTCGGGTGCCTTCCCTATCGTGGGCAACGCGGATATCGATCCCGAGAAGACCATCTCCTACGAGGTCGGTTTGAAACACGCCTTCACTAACGACCTGATCCTGGACATCACAGCCTTCTATAAGGACATCAAGGACTGGTCTCGTCTGAAGCAGTTTACCTATGGTGTTAGCGGTGCCAACTACTCTACTTATGTGAACGAAGACTGGGGTTCGGTGCGGGGCATCGAATTCAACTTCACCAAGCGTCCTGGCGGTGCCTTCCTACCCTTCTTCCACTTCTCTGTTGACTATACGCTCCAGTATGCCTTTGGATCCTTCTCCTCACCCTTCAATGCCTACAACTGGCTCTGGCGGGGGTACCCTCTGCCCTCCTCGGAGTCTCCTCTGGACTGGGATCAGCGGCATACGGTGTTGCTGACCTTTGGGATCACCGTACCCAAGGGGAAGCCTCTGTGGGGTGTAAGGTTCTTGGATGACCTTGGACTTTCCTTCCAGCATTCGTATGGCAGCGGTTATCCTTATACCCCTCCGATCCGGACCCCTCGGGAAGCGGTGGAAAAGATCAACGCAGAGCGACTCCCAAGTCATCAGAACACCGATATGCGCTTTTATAAGAATCTCCGTTTCGGAAAGGGCAACCTTCGGTTCTTTGTGGACGTTCACAACCTATTCAATCGCAAGGACCTTTCGGGATTCGACAATGTGGACTGGTATGTCCAGTTCAACAACCCCGAGGGCGAAGTGGGCAACCTGACGGTGTACTATCCTCGCCGGACCACACGGGTTGGGCTTGAATTCAACCTGTCCGGGTTTTAAAGGAGGTTGGCAATGATGAACAAGGCCCTTTTCCTGAGTTTGATGGTGGGTGGATGGTTGTTCGCCGCCAACAGTTATCAGGCACCTCCCCCATCTCCGAAGGCAGTGGATGAACAGAATTTCAACATCACGGTGGGGGAGGTCTGGAACTTCATTTCCAACTACGGGAGCTTAGGGGGTGACTTTAACGCCGGTACCTACGGGTACGACTGGCCCGGCGGTGGCCCCCACAACTACTACCTCTGGGGAAGTTATTTCACCATCGGCGTGAAGGTCGGTGACAATTACTATGTCACGGCCCATAACTATCCCAATGGGGAATGGGAGCCAGCTACTGATCCTCCAACTTTTGTGGGGCCTCGGAACTCTGCCTGGGATGTCATCACAGCTCTAGATGACTATAAGACCAATCCCAAGAATTCACCTGGCCGGCACACAGGTATCAAGGTCATCATCCACACCCTGGCCTGGCCCCACGAGCCGTATAACGACTTCATTGCCCACGAGTTCTACATTACCTACGATCCGAACCAGTGTGACATCGGCTCCTCGCCCCCGGCCCAGCTGGACAGCCTGTTCTTGGGCATGTGGTACGACGCCGATGTTTGTGGGTATGACCAGTCGGACCCCCACATCGACGACCTGGTGATGTTCGACGGATGGACAGCTGGAGAATGGCAAGACCCCGACTTCCTGCATCAGTCTCCTGTGGATTCGGTGACCGTGTTGCCTGACAGTGTGATCTATGAGCCCGATGGGGTCTATGATCAGTACCTGATCTGGGGCGATGAACCGGACTTTGAGCAGATCGTGGATCCTGATGCGGCGTGGGATATTCCCTGGCGGGATACCACCATCCATGGGTACCTGATCCCTCGTGGAATCTCTTACATCTTCGACGGGGACAACCCGGCGGTACCGGGGGATGACCGGGGAGAGGATATGGCGTGTGCAGGGTTTATTGGAGGAGCCTGGCTCTACGCTCCGCCGTCCCCCTCGGATTCCATCTGGGTGGTGAACGGAGATACCGTTCGGATCATCCGTCCCTGGTCGCACCAGTGGTGGAACTGGGAAAGTGACCCGGCCACCGATGAAGACATCTACGCTTACCTGGCTGGCAGGCACCCGGCGACCCAGGGGTATCGGTATGCACCCCATCCCTATGACCTGGGTGCTGCGGAGTTTGACTACCGTTTCCTCTCTACCGTAGGCCCTTATACACTGAGGCCCGGCGATACCCTGAAGTTCGTTTGGGTTGTGGGTGTAGGGAACGGCCTCAACGGTTCCGAGGACAACTTCTGGGGCCGAGGATGGGTTCGCGGACTCCGCCAGACCCTGGAGTGGGCCCTGAAGGCCTACTATTCGGGTGCCACCGAAAGCGACCCGGTCCATCCTTCCCCTCCGGATCGGGATAAGCACTGGCAGATTCCGGTGCCTCCTGTAGCTCCGGGGCTTCGCTACACGGCGACAGGTCAGGGTATTGCCCTGGTATGGGACGACTACGCCGAGCGTACACCTGATCCCATCAAGGGCGTGGTGGACGTAATTGGCTACCGCGTGTATCGGGCCACCTTTGCCCCCTCCAACTGGGTGATGCTGGCCGACTTCAGTCGTGATCCCAATACCGGCAATTTCCCCCATGAATTTGTGGACTCTACAGCTTCGCCGGGGTTCCCGTACTACTATGTGGTGGTGGCCTACGACGAGGATTCCCTGGAAAGCCCGAAGAGCAATTATATGAAGGATGCCGAGGGGAACCCTCTTGCTCTTACTATGACCACTACTCCTGGAAGCTCTCTGGACCAAGTGAAGGTGGTACCCAATCCCTATAACGGTTCTGCTCCCTGGACGGCAACGGAAATTGCCGACAAGGTGGAATTCATCAACCTGCCGCCCCAGGCCCGTATCCGGATTTACACTCTTAGCGGTGACTTAGTGAAGGAGATTATCCACAGTTCACCTACAGGGTCCGAGTCCTGGAATCTTCTTTCACGCTCTGGACAAAAGGTAGTGAGTGGAGTATACATCTACAAAGTTGAAACTCCAGATGGAAAATACAAAATTGGAAAACTCATGATCCTAAAGTGAACAGGAGGCTTAAAATGCTCAAGCGCTTTTTGATACTGGTTGCTTTCTTTGGTTTGCTGGCCCCCGCCTATGGCCAGGTGAAAGTTGGAACCGCTGGGGCAAAGTTCCTTTCCATCGGGGTGGTTCCTCGGGCCATGGGACTGGGGGAGGCTTTCACGGCGGTGGCAAATGATGCCTCCTCCGTATTCTGGAACCCGGCAGGTATCGCCCACTTAAAGGGAGCTGCGTTCTTCTCCTCCTATACCCACTGGATTGCCGACGGACATCTTCCCGCGGTAGTGTATGCTTTCCCAAAATCCCCCTACGGTGTACTGGCGGTGTTCAGTAGCGGCATTTACATGGGCGGATTTGAGGGGATGGCCTTTGATGAAAACAACAATATCGTAGAGACTGGAACCTTCGCCTATTCAGCCGTTCAAGTAGGCCTTAGCTTTGCTCGATTCTATACGGATAAGTTTGCAACCGGCGTCAGTTTAAAAGTCGTTCAAGAGAACTACGGTGATGTGACGAGCGCAACTACTGTTGCGTTGGACGCAGGAACTTACTTCTACACCGGTTTCAAGAGCTTGCGTGTAGCCATGTCCTTGCAGAATCTGGGAGCCGACGCGACGCCTCGGGGACAGTATGATCTCTGGATCAGCCAGGGCAGTCAGATCGTGACCGAGCCTCGGGACTATCGTTCCTATCCCCTCCCTCTGACCTTTCACCTGGGAGTTGCGATGGAGGTGTTTCAAAGGGATGACGGGACGCGGTTGACAGTGGCTGGTGAAGCGAGCAACCCTCGAGATAACGAAGAAACCTTTGCCGTTGGAATAGAGTATCTTCCATTGCCTATTCTTGCGTTGCGAACGGGATATTCCTTCAACAAAGACGAGGGCGGTTTTGGATTTGGCGTCGGACTCAATACTTCCAATCTTCGTTTTGATTTCTCCTTTAATGACATGGGTCAACTGCCTGATGTTTATCGGGTAGGTTTGACCTTTCATCTGGGTCGTTGAAAAGGAGGCGTGAACGATGCGGTTTAAGGCTTGGGTTTTAACAGTGCTTTTGGCGTTTCCCCTGTTTGGGTATCAGGTGGGAGACACGGTTTCCTTCTACCTGAACAAGTTCTTGCTGATCTTGAGCCGTGACACCATCCCCCAGGTTGGGGTGATCCGGGCTGAAGGAGACCACTGTTTTGTTGTTGCCTCAGGCCAAGTGTCCATCTCCAAGATCGGATTTGTTGCAGGTGAAATTTGGGCAGGTACCTACCAACGTCCTGGTGAGGCCCCTGATTACATTTATGTTTCCGAAACCGGAGACGAGTGGAATCCGAACGCCAGTCTTTCTGGACAGGATGTTGTGGTAGATAGTATTTCTGACATGAGCATCTACGACTTCTTCTCGGTACCGGATCAAAGTGGTGTGATACAGTTCGTAATTTATGTTTCTACTACGGATGGAATTTTCCGTGCAAATTCACTGAACCCAGGGACTTGGGAACCCCAAGCATTTCTAAACACGCCTGTGTATGATCTCTCGGCGAATCCCTACACTTCAGATAACTTCCTTGCCGGTCTTGTCCTCTATGCTGCTACTCAAGAAGGTCCGTATCGTGTAGAAACCCAGGGGGTTAACCAACCTGCTGCAACAACTCCTTTGGGGCAGGGGTTGGAAAATATCCCGGTTTACGCTATAGAAGTCCTTCCCACGGATACTTCTAAGGTTTTCGCCGGGACCGATCAGGGTCTCTATGTGACAACGGGAACCCAGTGGACGCATGTTAGCGGCATTCCTTCAGATCGCGTCCATCGGATTGTTTATGACTCCACGAACGCGAGGATCTTCGTTGCAGGTGCTTTTGGGCTGTACGTTTCTACGGATGGTGGTGCAACCTGGCAGGCCAAGTACACCGACGCTGATGTGTCAGATGTACTTATTCTTGACCAAAATAATTATGTGATTGCCGTTGAGGGGAATGGTGCGCTGAAAACCTCCGATAACGGTGTTACCTGGCAGGACTTCTCTGCAGGTTTGGATATCTTGGCGGCTCTGGGAAGTAAGAATGGACACGCTTTGTATCAACACGCAGACGGTACTTTGTTCCTCGGCACGGATGTGGGTATTTACAAGTACGACGACACCCAGGGGAAGTGGATCAATGTCTCCGATGGCATTGGGGGATTGATGTCCGACGCTGGGGTTCAGCGGGTACTTGAGGCCTTCGAGGATCCTCTTGGAGAAGGGATTTCCACCTATGAATATGTGCTACAAACTTTGGAGTTGGAACCGAGCGATCTTGTAGATGTAGATGGCGAAAAGCTCTTCATCGTGCTCACCAAACTCGTACAGACTACCAATGCAGAGGATCCAACAGTAACTCCGGTTTATGGGTATTTCGATCCAGCAGATGAGGATCTCTTTAGTCCTACCTCGTCCAAGAAGGAGTTGTTTGTTATTAACCTCCCTCAGTTTACCTCCTTTGGTGAGAATGCCACTGACCGGCTGAAAGCTTTCTTAGCATATCTGATGGGGCGCTACGCACTGTGGTCTATTGACCCCAATGAGAGCCCGGCAATTAATACAGGTGTTGCAATGTGGTGTGCATTCAAGAACGGATTTGACATCGCCCAAGGTATTGCAGATGGGTACGATTATTTGAATGACAAAGCCAAACTGAACGTGCCTCTCTTGGACTACACGCACCAGTGGTTGAATTCCCCCGTTGCACGCGAGATTGACCGGGAACGTATGTTCCTCTTTATGGAGTATCTTTCGGAGCAATACGGAGATGACGCCGTGGTTCAAGGAGTTGCTCATGACCTCCGTGATCAAGGGTATAGCTCTCTGGATCATGTGATTCGTGAGTACAGCGGAGATTCAGACTCTCTTTGGAGCTTTGTGGCTCATTGGCACTTAGCTAATCTTACAGGGACTTATCAAAACCTTGATGTTACTGTGGGATCCGATGCGATTTCCTTGGTTCCTTCTCCTACGGAGACCCGTTCGGTTCAGGTTCTTTCACCCGCTGGTGTAGCCTTTTGGCGGGGCACTGCCTCCGATACGGTTTTCCTTCAATTCAATGGCCAGGACGATGCTGCTCGCTTCCTGTCCACCTGGCTGGTTTATGGAGATACGATGGCGGAGTACGTGCCTTTGGACAGCCTGGCCCGGTTTCAGAAGTTGCTGGACGGCTCCCAGCAAACGATTTCCTACAATTTCATGGTTCTGAGTCTGAATACCTCTAAGACCTACCGCTACTATGTATCCGAAGATGCAACGCCGCCCACCATCGTTGGGGTGTATACCCTTCCAAATCCTGGCCATCACTGGATCTTGAACCTCTATCTGGCGGGTTACGACAAGGTGGGTAGTGACTTCTATCCCCTCTATACAGATGTTACTGCAGAGCAACCTACCTTGTACCTGACGTCCCTTTCTGATGGTGTTCAGGAAAGTTACCTGGCTACCAAGGTGGCCCAGGGCGACTCGATGTTCCTCTACAGTGCCGTGGTCAACACCGCCCTACGAGGCGATGTGGCCGTGGAGGTGTGGGCTCAGGATCGCTCGGGGAATGCTGCGACAGTGCCTCCGGATACGCTGAGCATCCAGACCGTTGACCGTGAAGGAAGCCACTACCTGGCCCTCGGTGGTTCTGTGGAGATAGAAATCCCTGCCGGTGCCCTGAGTACCTCCCGTACCCTGGTCATTGATCGGGTCCGTCCGGAGGTGTTGGTCGGACAGGTACCGGGTGTGGAGGAGGGTGCTTCCCCCGTCTATGTGGTGGGATCCCCCTCAATTCCTCTGGCAAAACCGGTAACCCTGCGGTTCCGGGTGTCAGAGGGATCGGCCCAGAAGTCGATCTACCGCTTTGATGGCACAACCTGGACGCCGGTGCCCACCTGGTACGATCCCAACACCCATACCTATGGGATCACCACCGATCGCCTGGGGCTGTTCCAAGTTCGCTCCGGTTCCTCCGAAGTTCTGCGCTTTGCTGTTCTCCTGGAGAACGGCACAATTGTCCGCATGGGTACCGGCCTTCGGTTTTCGGTGGTGCTCCCCGAAGGAGCTACCCTCAAGGCAGGGATCTACGATGTTTCGGGAGCACGGGTCGCCACTGTGGCTCAGGGTGCCTATGCTCCCGGTACCTACACCTTCCGGTGGCAGCCCAAGGTTGCTTCAGGTGTGTACTTCTTGAACGTGGAAGCCGGAAACTATCGGTCTTCCCATAAGTTGATTGTGCTTCGGTGAGGGAGGTCAAGACCATGAAAAAGATCTTTCTGTCCGCATTGTTGGTGTTCCCCTTTGTCCTGGGATGCGGTGTAGAAAAGGGAGGGCCGATCCCCCCTGTGCCGGAGCCCCAGGAAGTCCTGCAGCAGGCTTGGGATTCCTATGACAACATGAACTTCGATGAAGCCTTTGCGCTTTTTGATTCGGTGATCCGCCTGGACAACACCCTGGCAGAAGCTCATCTGGGGTACGGTTGGGCGGCGGTGGAAACTGACCAACTCACTAAGGCACAGTCTGGGTTCTCCTTCGCCATCATTCTGAGCGGAGGCTCCATGATTATGCCGGTGTTTAACGAGACCATCGCCCCCACCGATACGGATCGGTACGAGGTGTTTGAGGATCCGTACACCGGCGACACCCTTACCCGGGTCAAGCCGCTTCAGCAGCCCCTCCTGGGGTTGGCCTCGGCTTCGATCCGCTACACCGAACAGCCCCTTTACGCCTTTGACGATTCTACCTTCGTGCTGGAGGCCAAACTCCTGGAGGATACCCTCACCCACACCCTCTTCTTGGCCGACACCCTGTTCCTGAATTACTACGTGTACTACGGCGAAGGTAATTATGGCGATCAGGAGTGGGTGAATCTCTTTGCCCATGTTGGAAACGCGGTGGCCACCCTGGACGTGGAGGGCAAGAACCTGATGAACACGGTGGTTTATGGCAATGCTGCACTTCACCATGGCATTGCTGAGCCCTTTGCCCACTATCCGAACATGGACGAGCGGGCGGTCCGCCTCCTGCTCGCCCAGGCCTATTTCCGGATGAATCTGATGGAAAACTGTGTACGGGAACTCAAGATTGTGGATCCAGACTGGACCTTTGACGGAAATCCCTATGATCCCGATAACTACCCCCTGATTTTGCAGGAACTTGAAAACCTGCTGAACGGGGGCTAAACTAAATCTTGAAAATACCCCGCAAGGGGTGGAGGTTGAAACAGCACAAAAGGAGGTTCAACATGAAGCGTGTCGTAAGTGTAGTGGGGCTTATGGTCCTCATGGTGGGGTTGGCGGCTGCCGCCAACTACCAGACCCAACGGGCCCTGGGCAAAGCGGAGGGGTCCTGGGAGGCTACCGGTTCGCGGCTGGTACCCACGGATACCATCGGACAGATTCCGGACATCCGGGCTTTCCTCGGATCGCCGGGGAAGAACACGGCCATCAAGGGCGACACCGTGGTGGTGATCTTCGGCGAGCCCTCGGGTGATGCTGCGAACATCTTTCTGAATGTGAAGGCTGCCTATTCCTTTGACGGTGGTCAGACCTGGCAGTTGTACGACCTGAGCACGAACTCGGTACGGCGGATCTATCCCGGTGTGATCTGGCCCAAGAACTGGGCGCATTCCGGGCCGCTGTTCTTCTGGCACGAGGCCGCGAATGTGGGCGGAGCCTATCAGCCGAGCGTGGTAAAGGTGGCCTGGGACCTCCTGTGGCCTTCCGGCCTGTTCAATGTGGTTGAGCTGCCCTACTCTCAGGATTGGGACTGCTGGTTGCCCTCGGCGGATGCGTCGGGTGACACCATTGTGGTGTTTGCGGTCAACATTTGGTTCGGTCGTTCGTTTTACTGGGTTTCCTTTGACGGTGGAAACAGCTGGTTTGCCGATACCCTGCTGACGGAAGCGGTTACCGGTGGCTGGAACGATACGCCGATCCCTCGGATTGGTGAAAACGGTTATGTGGGTGCGATTACGGACTATTATGTGGACTACGGTTGGGATGCGATTACGCCGTTCTATGTGGAGTCCAACGACGGCGGGATGACCTGGAGCGAACCGGTGAACCTGTGGGATGAAACCGGTGGTCCTCCCTATGACACGGCTGGCGGTTGGTGGTACGTGTACGACTGGGTGCTGGGCGCCAACAATACCCCGCACATCGTGTGGAAGTTCGGTGCCGGGAACCTGGAGTACGGTGATGTCTGGTACTTCACCCGTCAGAACGGGTCCTGGTCCCGGACCCTCCTCGTCGGCGAAGGTGACGGTACCCCTGTGGCTACCCAGCCCACCATCGGGATCGCGGATGACGGTGCCCTCTTTGTTACCTATAAAGCCTTCTTTATCAGTGGCGCAGACACCCTCCCTCATATAGGTCTTCTTACCTCTTTGGACAACGGGGCAACCTGGGAGGACCAGGGCGCTGTTGGTGAAGTGGACGAGTTGGAAGAAGAGGCCTTTGAGCTTCCGGTGTACATCGAGACTACGGCGGATGGTTACATGTTCCACGGTGCCTATACCGACAACGCGAACCCTGTGTATGCGCTCCACTTTGGTCCCTACACCGTGGGCGTGGCCGAGGAGGGTACCCAGCCTGAGACCGAGGTGGCGCTTCGTGTGAGCAACCCGCTGCGGAATGGTCGTCTCGTGTTCACTCTGCCGCAGCCGGGCTACGCCGAGGTCACGCTCTACGACGCCACCGGGCGTCGGGTAGCCACCCTGTTCCGGGGTCTCACCTCTGCGGGTGACCACCAGGTGCGGATCCCGAACGTGGCCGAGGGCGTGTACCTGGTGACCCTTCGTTCTTCCCACGGGAACGCTACGGCCAAGGTGGTGGTGCTGCGGTAACCGCTACCTTCCTGTGCCTACAACGCGGGGCGGCACTCTCCAGGTGCCGCCCCGTTCTTTTGGGGCTACAGGCTCGTGTTGGGTGAGGGGAGGGGAATGCCGTAAGATAGAACGGCACACTTAAACCACAAGGAGTTTCAACGATGGAGCTTTGGTTGGTACTGGGCATGCTCGTCTCCTCGTCACTGCGGCCCGGGTATGTCATCGTGCAGTTCAAACCGGAAGCCCGGGCGTACCTCACCCAGGATCACTACACCCGACAGACCGTTCCTGTCCCCTCTCTGGAACCTCTGTTTGAGGAATATGAGGTCCAATCACTGGATCGGCTGATCGTGGACCCCCACATGCCCCAGGAGGCCCGGGATTACGGGCTGGATCTCCTCTATCTCCTGCACTTCAATCCCCAAAAGGACGTCTTCCGGCTGATCGAGGCCCTTCGGAAGGACCCTCTGGTGCAGACCGCCGAGCCCGATCGCACCAAAGACTTTTTCTATTCCCCCAACGACCCCTCCTTTACCTTGCAGTGGGCCCTGTTCCGGGTAATGGCCCCCGAGGCCTGGGATATTACTCCGGGAAGCGATACCGTGATCCTCGCGATTGACGACACTGGGGTTGACTGGGACCACGAAGATCTGGTCGGGAACATGTACCAGAATTTGGGGGAAGACGCCGATGGCGACGGCCATGTTTTAGAGTACAACGGCACCGCCTGGGTCTTTGATCCCGGTGATGTCAACGGTGTGGACGACGACGGCAACGGGCGCGTTGATGACTTCGTGGGATGGGATTTTTACGAGAACAACAACGATCCCAGCCCTGCTCATAACGGTCCGGATTACGAACACGGCACCCACGTGGCTGGCATCGCCAGCGCGGCGACAGACAACGGTGTAGGGATTGCCGGCCTTGGGTTCCGTTGCAAGATTTTGGGGCTGCGTTCCTACTGGCTTTCCAATTCGGTTCAGTCTGTGTACTACGCCGCCAACATGGGGGCCGACGCCTTCAACATGAGCTGGGGGGGCTGGACTTCCTCCCTGAATTCGGCGTTCCAGTACGCTCATGCGCGTGGTGTGGTCCTGGTGGGCGCGGCTGGCAATGACAATACCTCGACACCTATGTATCCTGCGGCCCACGACCTCGTGATCGCCGTGGCCGCCACCGACCAGAGCGATCACAAGTCGGATTACTCGAATTACGGCACCTGGATTGACATCGCGGCTCCCGGCGACGCCATCCTGAGCACCACCCCCGATAACACCTACAATTCCTTTTACGGGACCTCGATGGCCGCTCCCCATGTGACGGGTCTGGTAGGCCTGATCCGGAGCCTCGACCCCGATCTTCCTCCCGATTCCGTAAAGTTGCTTATGCAGAACACGGCCGATCCCCTGACCGATGATTCCTATTACAACGGTGGGCTCCTGGGGGCCGGTAGGATCAATGCGTTTCGGGCCGTTCGGACCCTGGCTGTCCAAGAGTACGCCATGGTCCGGCTGGTGTCTGTGGCCTTTGATGACGATGGGGATGCTGACGGACGTCCTGATCCCGGGGAGACGGTCTCCGTGACCCTCACCGTTGTCGACTCGACTGGCTGGCAACCTGCTACCAACCTGCAAGTGACGATGCGATCCCTGGATCCCAGTCTCCAGGTCTTGGATTCCATCGCGGTCATCGGAACTGTGAATCCGGGCGAGACTGCAAACAATACCGGTGACCCGTTGGTGTTCGTGGTCCAGGATACCACACCCCATATTGGGGTCCTGGAGTTTGTGTACCACAGCACCCCTGCAGCGGTTCGCCCCACCGAAACCTATGCCTTTATGGTGTCGCAGCCCTATGTGCTGCTGGTGGACGATGACGGAGGGAGTGACTACGAAAGCTACTATCTCACAGCCCTCGATTCTCTCCATGTCGCCTACGATTACTGGAATGTAGCCGAGCAAGGTGTGCCTCCTCTGGAAGGGATCTACGGGCTTCGGGAGCACCAGGTAACCCTCTGGTTTACGGGCGATGAAACGGATCCCCTCTCCTCCGAAGAGCAAGACCGGCTGATGGCCACCCTGGATGCGGGGAAAGCCCTTCTGTTCTCCAGCCAGAACGCAGCCGAAGCCCTGAGTGGCTCCGGGTTCCTTGCCAATTATCTCCACGCAGAGCTCGTCAACGGCAACTCCGGCGATTATTTCATTAACGGGGTAGCCGGTGATGTGGTGGGAGACAGCCTTCGGCTGGTGGTCTTCGGCCCGGGCGGCGCCAACAACGCCACCTCACCGGACGTGCTTCAGCCGACCAACGGCGGCATCGCCTTCCTGGAGTACCAGAGCGCAGGGGGCGCCGCGGCTGTCCGCTACCAGGGTTCCTACAAGGTGGCCTTCCTGGGGTTCCCCTTTGAGGCCATCAATGGCGATGTGAGCGGTTTCAATTCCCGAGAAACGGTCCTGGGCCGGATCCTCTGGTGGATGGGGGTTCCGGTAGGCGTGGAAGAAGCCGTGCAGGTCCCGACCCCGCGCCCCCGGTTTGCCCTGTTGACCCCTGTTGTTCGGGATCAGATCGTGCTTCGGGCCTCACTGGGTGTCCCTTCGGATGTGCGGGTGCGGCTCCTGGACGTCGCCGGACGCCGGGTGGGATCGGTGCACCGCTATGCCTTGAGCCAGGGGAACCACGAACTGCGTTTGCCGGTGGCCACCCTCCACGGAGGGGTGTACTTCGTGGAACTTCAGGATCGGAAGGCCGGAGTTCGAGAGGTCTTCCGGGTCGTGGTGCTTCGGTAAGCCTGTTTTTGACGTTGTGAACTGTAACCGGGCCCGGCGGAAGCCGGGCCCGGTTTTTCATGAACCCACCCGTCCCGGTTCCATGGCAAAGAGCACCGGGCCGGCCACCAGTTTGGGGTAAAAGTCGGTGGATTTCTGGGGCAGCTTCAGGCCCTTCCAGGCCACGCGGGCGATGGTTTCCGGAGCCATGGCCGGCAGGATGAAGCCGGCATCGGCCTCGCCCTCCCGCACCCGCCGATACACCTCCCGCACTTCGCGCACATAGGCGACCTCCCGGGGCGCAAGCTCCCGCAGGAGGAAGTCGTGGAGCAGGTATACCGGGAGCCGTCGGAACTCCTTGGGCAGGTGGACCATATGCAGGTCCAGAGCCTCCAAGGGCTTCAGCAGGAAGGTGCCCGAGGGCAGCACCAGCACCAGCGATTGCCTGAGTTCCCGAAGCAGGATGGCCCGGGGTGAGACCTTCTCCTCGGGCAACCGTACCACCTCAAAGCAGGCCCGGCATCGCCTGCGCAGCGCCTCAAAGTCCACTCCGTACACCACCCGGTGGGTGGGCAGCACAAACAGGGCCGGGTCGCCGTAGGGGATGAGTTCAATCAGGAGATAGGGAAAGCCATGGGTTCGGGCATAGGCCACGGCGGCCTCCACCCGATGGTGGCCGTCGGCAAGCACCATTTCCGCGAGGGACACGGCCTGAAGCCGATGCTCGGGAACCTGTACCCGAACATACCGGTGCCGATGGCCGAAGGCATCGGTGCCCTCAAATACCGGCGGCCCCTCGGCCTTCAGGTCTTCCGGCCGATAGGGATCGCCCGGGTAGATCACCATCACCGGGGCAAATTGCAGGCGTGTAGTTTCCAGGAGATGGAGGTGGAACCGGACACCCTCGGGGAAGGTGTCTTCGTGGGGATACAGAAGGTCCAGCCCCAGCCGGTAAAGGGCCAATAGGCCCCGGCGCGTGTAGGTGTGGCCGAAGAGTTCAAAGGTGTGCTCGTGCAGGTAAAAGGAGGGCCGGGAGTCGGATTGGAGCAGGCCCTGCTGGAGCCAGCGCTGGAGCGTGGATGAGGCGCCCCGGGCCTCGGCCTCCTCCACAAACTGGAGGATCAGGGTGCCCCAGCCGTCCCGGGTTTGGCGCTCCTTCAGGGTGGGGTAGAAGTGCTCCATCCGCAGGAGCACCTGTCGGGGCTCAAAGTGCTGGAGCGAGGGAAGCAGAGCCCGAAAGGGCAAAAGGGGCAGGGTCATGACTTCAGGAGGTCTACGATCTTCCGGGCCAGGTCCACGGCCGCCCGTACCTGGCCCTCCCGGGTTTGGGCGCCGATGTGCGGGGTGAGGAGCACCTTTGGGGAACGGCGCAGGGGATGGTCCGGAGGCAGGGGCTCGGCTTCATAGACATCCAGGGCGGCACAGGCGATATGGCCGGTTTCCAGGAACTCCAGTAGGTCCTCTTCCTTGATCACACCGCCGCGGGCCGTGTTCACCACGATGGCGCCCCGGGGCAGAAGGCTCAGGGTGTCCCGCCGCAGCAGGTGCCGGGTTTCCTCGGTCAGAGGGACATGGAGCGTGACGATCTGGGATTCCCGCAGCAGGGTTTCCAGGGGCACCAGCCGGATCCCCGGGGCCTCCTGTACCACGGGGTCGTAGCCCAGGATCCGGCAGCCGAAGGCCTGGAGCCGCTGCGCCACGGCCTGGCCGATGCGGCCGCAGCCGATGATGCCCACGGTTTTTCCGTAGAGTTCGGCGCCCTTGAGGGCCTTTTTGTCCCATCGGCCCTGCTGCATGGAGGCGTGGGCCGCGCAAAGATGCCGGAGGCAGGCCAGGATCATGGCCACGGTAAGTTCGGCCACGGCGATGGTGGTGGCGCCGGGCGTGTTCACCACCTGGATGCCGAGTTTTCGGGCGGTGTCCACATCAATGTTGTCCAGGCCCACGCCGGCCCGGCCCACGATGCGTAGGTGTTTGCCGGCCCTCAGGATGTCGGCGGTTACCCGGGTGGCGCTCCGCACGATGAGCACCTCGTACGCGCCGATGTGTTCCTTCAGGAGGTTGCCCTTCCACTCGGGTTGCACCACCACCTCGTGGCCCGCCTGCTTGAGGAGTGCCACGCCCTCTTCGGCGATGGGGTCGGTGATCAGGATGCGGGCCATCTCAGGCCTCCAGGTTCAGGATGTCGTTGATGGCGGCCAGGAGTTCCCGGAGTTCCCCGGGGGTGAGGTCGCCCATATGGCCGATGCGGAAGGTTTTCTCCTTGAGTTTGCCGTAGCCGTTGGAAAGGGTGAAGCCCCGCTGGGCCAAAGCCTGGTTCAGGTCCTTTACGGAAATCCCCCGGGTGTTGGTGATCGTGGTAACCGTGGGCGACTCGTAGCCGGGTTCTGCAAACAGGGCAAAGTACTTGCGGGCCCAGGCGCGGGCGATCTCGGCCATTTCCCGGTGTCGGGCGTAGCGGCGCTCCAGGGTTTCCTCCTGGATCCGCTGCAGCTGGTACTGCAGAGCGTAGAGCAGGGAGATGGCCGGGGTGGCCGGCGTCTGGTGGCGTTCCTGGTAGTACCGCCGCTGCAGCAAAAAGTCGAAGTAATAGCCCCGATGCTCCACGGTTTCGGCCTTTTTCAGGGCGCGTTCGCTCACCAGGGTCACGGTGAGCCCCGGGGGCAGGGCAAAGCACTTCTGGGTGCTGGCCAGCACCACGTCCAGCCCCCAGCCATCAAAGTCGATCGGCGCCCCCATCAGGGAGCTGACCGCGTCCACCAAAATCAGTGTATCGGGGCTCTTTTCGCGGACCACCTGGGCCAGTTCAGCGATGGGGTTCATGACGCCTGTGGAGGTTTCGTTGTGGGTGAGGAGCACGGCTTCGTACTTGCCGGGTTGCAGTTTTTCGGCGAGCATCTCGGGCTTGACGGCCTTGCCCCAGGCGACCTCTATGGTATCCACTTCCTTGCCGTTGGCGCGGGCGATCTGGGCCCATCGCTGAGAGAAGGCGCCGTTGATGGTGGAAAGAAGCCGACGGTTCACCAGGTTCCGCATCGCGCCTTCCATCACCCCGGTGGCCGAGGAGGTGAAGATCAGCACCTCGGCCCGGGTTTGGAGCAGGTTTCTCAGGGTTTCGGTCACGCTTTCAAAGAGTTCGGAGAACGCCTGGGACCGGTGCCCGATCATGGGATGGGTTTGGGCCTGGAGCACCTCTTCCCGTACCTCGGTGGGCCCTGGAATGAAGAGTTTGGTGTGCATGAAAAGCCTCCTTTTGCGTGTCCTCAAAGTATACTTCAGGATTCGGAATAGGGTTGTCTTTGCTTGGTCTGTTACATTTAGGACTTTCAGTTTCATAGTGCTATAAGTCTTCACTCGCTCACCGTTTCTCGCACAGACTGTACTTCTTCGTTGATCTCGAGAGTAGTTGGTCTGATGAAAATCCACGCTGTCTCCCGAAGACGCCCACACTCGTTTCTACGATCCTTAAAACCTGAAAGTTAGGACTATTTGTCCCCGCTGTGGTGAGGAGAAAAGTTGGGAGTAGCCATAACAAAGCATTGTGGTTTCCTTGTTCCCATGTAGTTCCATCTGTCCAACTACTGGAGAGATTCCGCGCATTTTTAAGAATCTGTCCAGCGCTTTAGGGACAGGTATCCGGTAGGGTCTAGATCCAGTCCCTGGGGGAACCATGTCTTGACACGCCGGTGAAATAGGAAGATCTCCATGCCCTGGAGCATCTGCCTTATAATGCAGACCAGAGAAAAAGAGGAGGTGATTTATGAATTTCGTGCCTATCTTAGTATTTCTTATGGCATATCCCACATTCCGACCAGAGGTTGTGGAGTATTATGCTGATAGTTTTGGAGCATTTCCAAATGACCATTTTTCGGACTCTGATGCATTACAGGCCGCTATTGATTCTCTTAATAAATGGGTTGAGAGATTTAGTGATTCTATGGGCACAGACACAGCTTCAAAATCCATTCCTGTTCTTACTCTCTATTTGAGACCCGGCATATATATATTAGACAAGCCATTAAATATTAACATTTATTCACTAAGAATAATAGGAAGAGGTGCGATACTGAGGCCAGCCACGTATTTTAGCCCAGATACCTGTGGAGATAATTTGATTTTTATCCAGTCAAGTGCGCGGTTCTGTGGGGCCTATGGCTCAAATCTATGGGGAAAGGAATTGGGGATGATTAAAGACATCACCCTGGTTGCTGACACGAGAAGAACAGTACGAGTTGGTATATACCTCGGATCAAAAAAACATTGTTCTTTTGATGCAGCAAGAATTGCCTATGTGCTGCTCAAAAAACTTACCATATCAAACTTTCCAGTGGGTGTTCTTTTTGGAAACCATGTGTGGAGAACGCATTTTGATGATTGCAGATTCTACAGGAACGATACGACTTTTATGGTAGATGAATGCACAGCATTCCATGACTTTGAGTTTGGAGAAAATATGAGAATTTCAAACTCGCTACTTTCGGGTGGTATAACTCTGATAAAAACAGGAGAATTTCACTTTAGCGGCTCGTCATTCTTAAATAATTCTCTTAAAGTAATGGGAGATGCTTCGGTTTTTGTAAGTAGGTCTCATTTTGAGAATCCTGGAAAAACTCCCCCCTTAGGAAGATTCGTAGTCCTCGGGCCAGATACTGTCTGTGGTATTTTTAAACATTCTCCAATGTTAGTTTTAACAAATTCTGTGTTAGTGGTATCTGGCCAAGACACTATCAAAAAAGCACTTATCTATTTGAATGGGGATATAGATAGAGGGCTAATCCTCGAAAATGTCCATCTCCCTAAGAGTCCATATTACCATCCAGAGATTTCAGATACGATTAGAGTTTTGGTTAAAGGAAATGGACCACTGACCCACCACGATCTCAGGGCCTATCCCGGGTGGGGAGACCACTATTTGATTTCGAATTTCACGAATCTCTTAAATAACGGAGGGGCTGAAAGAAACACTGAGTTTTGGGTCACAAATGATAGTGTGGAAATATCCAAAAAGTCTTATTATGGTGCTTACTCTTTTAAGTTACGGCCGACTGGTGAAATCAAGCAGAAATTCGCAATCCATTCCCCAGGGTATGTTGTCTTTGGTCTATGGGGAAGAATGGAGAGGCTCCGAAGTAAGGGTAAGATTGATAGTGTTTTTATAGATGTCAAATTTATTACGCAGCCCAGCGGAGACACCTTGGAGTACCATCCGTGCTTTAAAACTGACGATTGGACTTTTTGGTCCCCTCCTTATTTTTATATTCCTTCTAACGTTTATGAAGGCATGCTAGTGATTAATAATAACTCAGTGGAGTCAGTACTTTTGGACGAAATTATTATAAACAAATTCTAAAAAACTTTGTATCAATGGAATAGTTTTCCAGCTAAGTCGGTCTTTTCAATTTTCCTCTTTATGTTTAAGTAAAGATTACCGGGGACAATCTAAATACTGTCCTCCAATTCCCACCTAACTGTGGTCGTTCCATACTTCGGTACTACTGCTGCTGCCGTAGAGACGGGCGTTGAAACCACAACATCTAAAAATGTGTCAAGTCCCTTCCTTGCAACTCCCAACCCTTTCTCTGATAGCGTTAGATCCTTTTAGGAAACCTAACTAGAAAAATAGAATGCATAGCCTTCTGGGCTGGTTTCCCCGAGGATTCCTGATCCCAGTAGGTCTCCACAATTCTGTGCCTTAAGGCTATCTTATGGTGAGGGTATGGAGTTGTGGTGGCTGTAACAAAACATTGCGGTGTCCCTCTTCTCCTAAGTTGCTCCCTTCACTCACCTTCGGGAAGAGAGTTGCGCATTTTGAGAATCTGCCCGGCGCTTAAAGGTCCGGTACGCGAGGTAGGTCTATCTCCAGTATCTGGGGTGGGTCACCATGTCCTGGCTCATCTACTCCTCGGGTTGCTTGACATCCCTGATGGGGCCATGTATAACTACGCACCGAGCCGGGGTTTTTGTTGATCCCAAGCCAACGAGAAGGAGGTTACCGGATGAAACGGCTTTGGTGGAGTCTGCCCCTGGCGATTGCCTTTGCCATGGTGGCGACGACGGGCTGTGGCCCAAAGATGGCGAGCCAGGAGACCCTGAACCAGATTGAAGAGTGCCAGCAGGCGGTGGCCAGCGCGCGCCAGAAGATCGCGGACCTGGAAGCCCAGATTGCCCAGCTCAAAAAGCAGATTCCCGCGAAACAACAGGAGATTCAGCAACTGCAGGCCGAACGCGATTCCCTGAACCAGTGGCTCCAGATTCTGGAGCAAGGGTACTGAGGAGGTTGGCCATGAAACGGATCGCATGGATTCTTCCCCTGGTTTTGACGGTGTCGGTGGCCTGGGCTGAGGAAGGCAAGAAGCTCACCGAGGAGGAGGCCCAGCAGCAGTTGCAGGCCTGTCAGACCGACCTGCAGCAACTCCAGGCCAAAATCCAGAGCCTTCAGAAGGAACTGGAGCAGGTACAGGCCCAGGTGAACAACCTGAACCCCAAAGAGCAGGCACTGCGGCAGGAGATTGAGCAGTTGAAGGCGGAAATCGCCAAGTACCCCAGCGAGTACACGGTGCAGCGGGGCGACTATCTTTCCAAGATCGCCGGCATGCGGTACATCTACAACAACCCCAAAGCCTGGCCGCGGATCTACCGGGCGAACCGCGACAAGATCAAGGATCCGAACCTGATCTATCCGGGCTGGGTGCTCTACATCCCCCACGGCATTGAGAAGTCCATTGAGGTGATTCCGGGCGACAACCTGTGGAAGATCGCCGGGTTCACCTGGATTTACAACAACCCCCGGATGTGGACCCGGATTTACGAGGCCAACCGCGACAAGATCCGGGATCCTGACCTCATCTATCCGGGGCAGGTCCTGGAAATCCCCCGGGATTGATCCCGAGCATCTTACGGCCCTCCCTGCCCTTCCTTGCGTGGGGAGGGCCGTTTTGCATTACAATCCGAAAGCACGGTCATGGAGCGGCGGATCACCCTGGAGCACATTGAGCCCCTGAGACTTACCGGCGTGGGGGAGCGCAACCTGCGGGCGCTCCGCCAGGCACTGAAGGCCTCCATCGTGGTCCGGGGCCAGGAGATCATCCTTCAGGGTCCGGAGGAGGAGGTGCGTCGGGCCGAGGATGTGCTCCGGCACCTGATCCGCAAAGTGGAACAAAAGGGCTATGTGCTGGAAGAGGATGTGCAGGACCTCCTGCGGAGCCTGAAGCAGGAGGAAACGGTAGCCGCTTCGTCGCCGGGGCCCACGCTCGAAATCGTGACCCCCAAACGCCACATCGTGCCCAAGACGCCGAACCAGGAGCGGTACCTCCGGGCCATCCTGGAGAACCATGTGGTGGTGGGCATCGGCCCGGCGGGCACGGGCAAAACCTACCTGGCCGTGGCCATGGCCGTGAAGTTCCTGCTGGAAAAGCGGGTGGAAAAGATCGTGCTGACCCGGCCGGCCGTGGAGGCCGGCGAGTCGCTGGGCTTTTTGCCCGGCGATTTCCAGGAGAAGATCAACCCCTATTTGACACCCCTGTATGACGCGCTCTATTCCATGCTGCCCGCCGACCGGGTGCGCCGGCTCATGGAAACCCGGGTGATTGAGGTGGCGCCCCTGGCCTATATGCGGGGCCGCACCCTTCAGGACGCCTTCCTGATCCTGGACGAAGCCCAGAACACCCGGGCCGTGCAGATGAAGATGTTCCTCACCCGTATCGGGCCCCGCACCAAGGTGGTGATCACCGGGGACATCACCCAGATTGATCTTCCCCGGGAATCCAACTCGGGCCTGGTGGAGATCCAGAGGATCCTGCACGATATCCCGGGCATCGTCTTTGTACACTTCGGGCCCGAGGATGTGGTGCGCCATGAACTGGTGCGCAAAATCGTGGAGGCCTACGAGCGGCGGGAGCGGGCAAAGCGTGACGCCTCCACCGGAGGAGAACCCACGGAATGAGTACCGCGTTAACCCCCGTGTCTTTGGTGATAGAGGTAGGCCTTCTCCTCGCATTGGTGCTGTACTTCTGGCTTACCCGGGAGCAGCGTCCGCTCTCCCGTCCCCGGCTGGCTGCCCTGCTGGTGGCCCTGGCCGTGCCCCTGGGCGCAGGCCTGGCGTTGACACCCCATTATCCCATGTTCACGCTGCTCCCCTTCCTGGCTGTGATGGTCCATATGACCCTGGACCTGGAAACGGCGCTGTTCCTGTCTCTGCTGGTTTCGGGAGCCCTGGCGGCCCTGCTTCAGGGGGTGCTGAACCCGTTTTACCTGCTGATCTACAACACCTTTGTGGGGTGGACCGCAGCCTTCACGGCCACCTACTTCCACGACCGCTATTCCATCTATCGCATCGTGGTGATCGTGGCAGCTGTGGCCGGATTCCTGGCCTTCGCCCTCTGGCTGGAGCAGGCCAATCCCGTGAAACTTGCCACCTGGACCGTGTTCTCGGCCCTGCTCTCGGGCCTGCTGGTGCTCGGAGTGCTGCCCCTTTACGAGCGGTTTTTCCAGGTGTCCACAGACTTTTTGCTCCTGGAACTCTCCAACACCAACGCGCCGCTCTTGCGGGAACTGGCACAGCGGGCGCCCGGGACCTTCACCCACAGCCTGAATGTGGCGCATCTGGCCGAGGCGGCGGCCCGGGCCCTGGGCATCAACCCCCTGCTCGCCCGGGTGGCTGCACTGTACCACGACATCGGCAAGCTCAAAAACCCGCACCTTTTCATTGAAAACCAGATGGGTTCGGAAAACCCCCACGACGCCCTGCCCCCGGAGGAAAGTGTGCGGATCCTGGTGGAGCATGTCACCGAAGGACTGAAGATGGCCCAGCAGTACGGCCTGCCCCGGGAGATCGTGGGGGTGATCCAGACCCACCACGGCACCTCCCTGATCCGCCCCTTCTTTGCCAAAGCCCTGGAGTCCCAGGGGGAGGTGAAGGAGGACGCGTACCGGTATCCCGGCCCCCGCCCCCGCAACAAATTGGAGGCCCTCATCATGCTGGCCGATTCCGTGGAAGCCGCCATTCGTAGCCTGAAAAACCCCACCCTGTACGAGATCCGCACTCTGACCCACCAGGTGCTGGAGGGCAAGTGGAACGAGGGCCAGCTGGACGACACCGATCTCACCCGAAAGGACCTGGGGCTGATTGAAGAGGCGTTTCTGCAGGCGCTGAAGGGGATCTTCCATCCGCGCATTGAATACCCCGAGGTGGGCCAGGCATGATCCGGGTAGTGTGTCCTCCACACCTCGTGCCCAGGGGATTGTGTTCCTGGATCCGACAAAAGCTGGAGGTCCTTCGGAGACGCTACGGCCTGCGGAAGGCCACCGTCATCCTGGTGGACGACGCCTACATTGCCCGCCTGAACC
>JALXEF010000068.1 GCA_027069855.1 Caldifarciminota bacterium | reverse complement strand
TCGGCCGGTACAGCCAGGCCTGGATCGGAAGGCCGTCAAAGGAGCGGTACCGAACGGATTCCGGTTCCACCAGTTCGTCTTCGGAGAGGTCGGTGTAGAAGCCGCCGGCCACCTTGCGGTACCGGCCGCTCCGGAGGTGGAGCTTCAGCAGGTTGCTGGGGAACCGGGCGCCCTCCAGCACCAGGTACAGGAAATCGCCCACCAGGCGAAGGCTGGAGAAATTGCCTGCGGGCAGGCGGAACCGGCGGGTGCGGGCTGCGCCCTCGCGCCGCGCCAGCAGCACATGCCGGCCGTCGTGGTTTTCCACCCAGAACAGGGTACCGTTGTGGTACCGCATCCACTCCACATCGTGCTCCGGTTGCGCCACCGGCGTAAGGGTGCGCTGTTCCAGGTCGTAATAGCCCAGCCAGGTGAACTCGTGGTCCTGGTCGGTGAGCACATAGAATCCCCGGCCCGAGGGGTGCCAGTCCACGGGGACCTGTGTCACCTCCTTCCGGGCCGGCAGCAGCACCTCGCTTTCGCCGGTGGCCAGGTGCACGAGCAGCACCTCGGTGGTTTCCAGGTCCAGCACCGCGATGGCCAGGAGCCATTGGCCGTCCGGCGACACCACCTGGGGCATCAGCTGGCGGCCCTCCTGGTGCAGCAGGGGCCGAAGTTCCCGGCGTTCCAGGTCGTAGAGGAACAGGCCTGGAAACCGTGGGTCCTGCTGGTCGGAAAACAGGACCACAAACCGGCCGTCGGGCGTGATGGTTTGGGAATCAAAGCGGTAGAAGTGGTCCAGGTTCCGGGTGAGCCTTTCGGGCCAGCGGCCGGGCTGGAGCAGGGCCATCTGGTGGCGCTCCCGGCCCTGGAAGTCCATAAGCAGCAGGATGCCATAGGGGGTTTCCAGGCCGAACCAAACGGCCCACTCCTCGTAAAAGGTGAGGCGTTCGGGGCACCGGCTGCGGAGCCGACGCCGCCACAGGTTCAGTTGCCCCGAGTTGTTGGACACATAGAGCACCTCGTCGGGCCGCCGGGGCGGCACCCAGAGGTTGCGGAGCAGCTCATAGGCAAAAAACTCCTCAAAGGCGCGCATCCTGCACCTCCCTGGTTTTCCGCAGGTGTGCGTTAAGGGTGAAGATGGGTTCCGGCCAGGCCCTGCAGAGCCTGGTGGGCCCGTTCAATGCTCGTGATGATGACCTCCTGGCCGCCGTGCCGGAGGAAATGGATGGCCGCCTCAATCTTGGGGCCCATGTTGCCCGGCGGGAAATGGCCCTCGGCCAGGTACTGCTCCGCCTCCCGAAGGGTCAGGTGTTCCAGGGGTTGCGCCTGGGGCGTGCCGAAGTTCAGGTACACCCGGTCCACCTCGGTCAGGATGATGAGCCGGCGGGCGCCGATTTCCAGGGCCAGCACGGCCGAGGCCCGGTCCTTGTCGATCACCGCGGGCACGCCCTGGTACCCGTGGTCGCGGCGGACCACCGGGATGCCGCCGCCGCCCACCGCCACGGTCACCACACCTTTTTGCACCAGTTCTTGGATCACCGGGGCCTCCACCACATGGCGCGGCCAGGGCGAGGGCACCACGGCCCGCCAGCCCCGGCCCGCATCCTCGCGCATGGGCAGGCCCAGAACCTCCTGGAGCCTTCGGGCCTCTTCCTCGCTGTAAAAGTCGCCGATGGGCTTGGTGGGGTTCTGGAAGGCCGGATCCTCGGGGTCCACCTCCACCCGGGTGACCACGGCCGTGGCCTGGCGGCGGATGCCGTGTTCCAGGAACACCTGGTGCAGGGCGTTGACGATGAGGTAGCCGATCCAGCCCTGGGTATCGGCGTTGAGCACATCCAGCGGATAGGGCGGGTACCAGTCGCGGGCCAGGATGTTGCGGTGGAACTCCACGCCCACCTGGGGACCGTTGCCGTGGGTGATGGCGATGCGACGGTCGGGGGTGAACAGGGGCCGGAGGTTCTGCATGGACCGCAGGACATTGCGGTACTGGGTTTCCACCGAAAAGTCTTCGCCCTTCTTGCGGAGGGCGTTACCCCCCAGGGCGATCACCAGCGTTTCCGACGAGGATGCAGACGGCAAGGGCATACTCCTTTTCATGGCTCAGGGAAACCCTGGGCGTTTTTCCCTTGAGGTGGTGCCGGACCCGGGGATGCAGCCGGTACACCGGACGGCCGTCGGGCCCGGAAACCACCGCGATGTCGGTCCAGCGAAGGCCGTGGCGCAGGCCGGTTCCCAGGGCCTTCAACAGCGCCTCCTTGGCGGCGAACCGGGCGGCCAGGCACCGGGCCGCGTCGCGCCGGCCCCGGCACAGGGCCTGTTCCTCCGCCGTAAACAGCCGGTTCAGGGCCCGGGAGCCGAACCGGTCCAGAAGCCGTGCCATCCGGCGCACGGACACCAGGTCCACGCCAATCTCGGTCATCGGCGCCCCATCCCCGGGTGGCGTTAGAAACTGTAGTCCACGAAGAGCGACACCGAGTGGAAGGGTTCCACCTCGGTGAAGCCCAGCACGGGCGAGCCGTCGGCGAAGTGGGCCCCTTCGCCGAAGAGCCCGGTGTGCGGGAACCGGGTGTTCTTAAAGCGCACCTTGAGTTTCAGGCCCAGGTTGGGCGTGGGCCGGTGGAACCAGGCGATGTACCACTTGTCGCCGTCGCCGTACAAAAAGTCAATGCCCGTGTCCTCAAAAGCCCACTGCGACATGCCGTTGGTGCGCCACACGATGTAGCCCACCCGCACCTCCGACTTCTCCGAAAGCCGCTTCGTGAAGTTGGCCGCCACGAAGCCGCCGTTGATCTCGTCTTCGGGATAGGAGAGCCGCTCCCTGAGGTCCACGGCCCCGTACCGCCCTTCAAAGCCCACGAAGTCGCCCTGGCCCAGGATGGCATACATCCGCAGGGTGGTTTCGCGGGTAAAGGACTCGGTGACCTCCAGGTTGCGGCGGTTGCGCCGCTTTTGCCACTTTTGCTTCAGGCGGATCCGGAAGGGATGCACGGGCCGAAGTTCCACCTCGGCCTGCAGCCGGTAGTTCCACAGGCCGTCGGTGTTGTCGCGCCACACATCCACATAGGTGCGGGGCGTGAGGATCTTCGGGGCGAACTGGTACCGCGTTTCAATGTAGAACCCGGTTTCCGGCTTGGGCATGGGGAAGGTGGCCAGTTCGCTGTACAGGGGGTCCAGCAGGCGATACGGGCGTTCCATCGGGGTATCGGCGAACCGCGTGTCCTCCTGGAACGGCCGCATGTAGGGGTTGGTGTAATCGGGCTCGTAGTGGCGCACCAGCACATTGAAGTACAGGGGATTGAACTGGAGCCGGCCCTTGGCCACCAGGGCGTTGCCGCCGCGCTCCTCGTGGGCGGCCTCCAGTTCCAGGGATACCGGGGCCCGAACCCAGCGGAAGGTGAAGTTGTAGAACCGTTTGGTTTTGCCGCCCACCCACAGAAAGGAGGCGTCGTCGCCCAGGCTTTCGCGGTCGCCCGGCAGGTCCATCTCCGAGAAGTCCGGGTTCAGGGCCTGGGGATAGTCAATCTGCAGGTAGCCCAGGCCCACCTGGCTGCCCGTGGGGAACCAGGGCAGGGGCAGGTCGTAGGTGACATAGGCGCCCCGGGTTTCCTCCAGCAGGCGGTTCTTGAAGTCGGAGGGGATGAAGGTGCCGGTGTAGTAGAAGTTCGGGGTGCCGTCGCGCTTGGGCACGAAGTGGCGCGGCGCCAGGGAGTAAAAGAAGATGCCGGCCAGGGGCCCCTGGCGGAGCTGGGCCGCCACCCCTTCAAAGTTGAAGCTCCGCTGGCTCGTCTGGTCGCCGTAGATGCCGTACGGCCGGTCCAGGATACGGCTGCGGGCCTCCTCGGAGTTGTCCACCAGCAGGGCCTGGGCCAGGGTCACCCGGTAATCGCCCACGATGAGCCGCCGCAGGGGACCCAGGTTCACCAGTTCAAAGAAGGCCTTGAGCTGCGGCCGGGGCCCCAGATAGGGGTTCTCGCGGTACAAAAAGCCCAGGCGGTACCGGCCGTAAAGGCTCAGCCGCCCCTTGAACCGGAAGGAGGGGCGGTGCTGCAGCGCCTCGGCCTCGGCCCGTTCCCGGTTCAGCCGGGCCAGGAACCGCTGCACCTCCTGGGGGCTCCAGCCCTCCGCCTGCAGCAGGGAGTCCAGGGAGCCGGCCTCAGTGGATTCCAGTTGCCGGATCCGCTCGTACAGATCGCTGCCCGCGGTGTACAGGTAGGGGCTGTAGTAGGTGTCCAGGTGGAGCCAGCCCCGGACCCGCTGGGTGCGGGGTTCCCGGTAGGCCACGAAGTTCCGCATGTTGCGGTAGCCGTAATAGGAGAGGCCGGGCACCCGCCGCAGGTCGCCGCCGTGGCGCAGCCGCAGCACCCGGACATAGCGCACCACCGAAGCCGCATCAATCAGCGAAACGCCGTACAGGCTGTAGAGTTCGTCCACGGTGGCCCGGTTGACATTGATGGGCTCGGTGAGGAAGCCGATCCATTCGTCGTAGTAACTCTCGCGCGGCGCCTCCTCGCTGGCGCCCCGCTGCCGGATCCGCTCCACATACAGGGCGAAGTTCCGGCCCTCCCGGAGCGGCACGATCACGATGTAGGGTTTCCAGCGCTTGAGGTCGCCGGGGGTGATGGTGGGAATCCGGGAGAGTTCGTAGTAGCTGCGGAGCGGGCCGTGGCGGCGGATCCACACGTACAGGCTCTCGGCCTTGGCCCGGGGGATTCGGGCGGTTTGCAGCACCTCTTCTACGGACCGGTGCTCCTGGGCCGCGAGCCTCTGGGCGTCCTCCTCGCCGATAGGCAACTGCAGGATCTCCTGCAAAGTGGCCCGGTTCAGGTCAATGCGCAGGGCCGGGGTCACGGCCGACAGCAAACCGAGGATCAGGAGGGAGACCACCGGTTACCTCCGGTACGACAGGCCGAAGCCGTGGGTCATGGGGAGCCCGGGCGTGAACCGGGCCAGGTAATCCACGGTCAGGTGGGGCAGCCGCAGGCCGAAGCCCAGGGAGGGAAAGGTGTTTTCGCCCTGATGCTCCACGCCGCCCCGCAGCACCAGCCGATCCTGCCAGAAGCCCACCTGCTGGCCGAGGGCCACGGTGGCCGGGTGGAACTGGTCCTTTTTGACCTCCAGCAGGGTGACCACCGAGCCGAAGGGCCGGTACGCCACGCCCACGGCCAGGGTGCTGGGCAGTTTCTCGGCCTCGGTTTCGGTTTGGAAGGCCGGGCGGTTGAGGTTCAGGGCGGCGAGACCGAAGCGCCAGCGGCGGTACAGGGACACCTGGAGCCCCAGGTCCAGGCCCAGGGCGCCGGCGTTGCCGAAGCGGGGCTCCTGGAACTGCAGGTAGTGGAGGTTGAGGCCGAGGGCGATGCGCTCGGAGAGGGCCCGGGCCACGCTCAGGGTCCAGGCGGCCTCGGCGTAGGTGCCGGTATAGGCGGTGTCGTAGCCCTCTGCGTTCAGGGAGGCGCCAAAGCGCTTCAGCGACAGGGCCAGGGTGTAGTCGCGCACCGGGAACACCACGCTGGCCTGGAGGTTGCTCAGCCCCACCCCCAGGCCTCCGAAGGGCAGCAGGTAGGCGGCATAGGCCTGGGGGGCGAGGTGTACCAGGCCGGCGGGGTTCAGGTACAGGCCGTCGGGGGTCGAGGCCAGGGCGGTATAGGCGCCGCCCAGGGCGTCGGCCGCGGGCCCGGCGGTGAGGTTCTCAAAGGCTGCCTGAGACAAGCCGAGGGAACCCAAAAGCAGCAGAATTCGGCCGATTCTTCGCATACGCCAATTATAGCCATGCCCCGAAGGGGGGTCAAACGGCCCCCTCCCCTTGACAACGGCCCGAGGTTTGTGTAGGGTAGGATAAGAAAAGGGGCGGTGTATCGGCCCCGATTCCGCACCCTTCCTTCAATCCAAAGTGTCAGGGTTATGGCCCGCCGGCTCCTCAGGGGCCGGCCCAAATGCACCAAAAAGGAGGCCTCAATGGATTGGCTCAAGGAATTGAAGCGCAACATCACCACGCTGGAAGAACTCAAGGCCTATCTTCCTCTGGATCCCGAAGAGGAAGCGGCCCTTCGGCGCGTGCTGAACCTGCACCCCATGAGCATCCCCCGGTACTACCTCTCGCTGATCAATCCGGAGGATCCCGAGGACCCGATTCGGAAGATGGCGGTGCCCACGGCCCAAGAACTGGTGGCCGAGGGGGAGTACGACACGAGCGGCGAGCACGAAAACACCAAACTGCCCGGCCTGCAGCACAAGTACGCCCAAACCGCCCTGATCCTGGCCACCACCCGCTGCGCCATGTACTGCCGGTACTGCTTCCGGAAACGGCTGGTGGGGCTGAAGAGCCAGGAGGTGATCCGCCGGCTGGAGGCGGCGGCCGAGTATATCCGGCAGCACCCGGAGATCAACAATGTGCTGATTTCCGGAGGCGATCCCCTCACTCTGCCCAACGACCTGCTGGAGCAGTTTTTGAAAACCCTCACGCCCATTCCGCACCTGCGGTTCGTACGGATCGGCAGCCGGGTGCCCGTGACCTTTCCCTTCCGCATCCTATGGGATGACGAACTGATCTCCCTGTTCCGCCGGTACTCCCGGCCCGAAAAGCGGCTCTTTGTGGTGACCCATTTCAACCATCCCCGGGAAATCACACCCGAGTCCACCGAAGCCGTGGCGCGGCTCGTGGACGCCGGGGTAATCGTGAGCAACCAGACCGTGCTGCTCCGGGGGGTCAACGACGACCCCGAGGTGCTGGCCGATCTTCAGAACCGGCTCGTATCCATCGGGGTCAACCCCTACTATGTGTTCCAGTGCCGGCCGGTAAAGCGGGTGAAGCATCACTTCCAGGTGCCCCTCCTGGAGGGTTACCACATCGTGGAGGAGGCCAAAAAGCGGCTCAATGGCCACAGCAAGCGGTTCCGGTACGCCATGTCGCACCGTACCGGCAAGGTGGAGATCCTGGGCGTGGTGGGCGATTACTTCGTGTTCAAGTACCACCAGGCCAAGGACCCGGCCAACTACGGCAAGATCTTTTTCCGGCGGGTGAACCCCACCGCCGGCTGGCTGGACGACCTGGAACCCGTGGACGAGGAAGAGGTGCTGGCCTCCGGTTGCCTCACCGCCTGAGGCCACGAACCTTCTTCCCCGAGAACGAACCATCGCGGCTGAAGCCGCTCTTACAGGGGTGGCCACGGGTTTTTTCGGTAGGAGCCGCTTCAGCGGCGACGGCCCGATTTTGGAGTGCGGTGCCTCGGCACCGCTTTGGAATCCCCCACCCCTCAATCCCCTCCCGCCAGGGGCGGGGACGATTCGCTCGTCGCGGCTAAAGCCGCTCCTACCACAGAAGTTCTCCCCCGGGCAATTTGGTATTCGAAGCTTTCGCCACTGGGTTTCCGAGTCCGAGAAATGACACTGGGAGTCCCGATTCAGAATTCTGTTTGCTTCTAACCCGCTGCCCTTCAACAACTTCCTCTCCCTTTCAGGGGGCCGATTTACGCCAACCCATTGTGGCCCAACAACTTCCTCCCCATTGAGGGGGAGGATTGAGGTGGGGATAGAGGCGACCCAAAGGCACCCCTTCCACGGAGGGGTCTGAAACTGGCCCGAAAAATTGCGAAGGGCACCTCTTTTAAGGTTCCGGGCCCTGGTTTTCCCAACAGGATGACTTTCTTTGGGAATTTGCTAAAGCATGAAAACCTATGCAGGTTTCTGTAAGCGCGCGGCTTGCATGCTCCCTTTTCTCACCCCTATGATAAGGGTTGCGGGAACAGGAGTTGGGTTATGAGGGAAGGAGGTTGGTGTGCGTGGGGCAGGACTCTATGGAGGGCCTGCCGAAGGATATGGGTTTTCCCCCTCTTCCTCATTCTCTTCGGTGCAGCCTTCGCCCAAACCTACCACGACCACGAGGTGATCTCTACGGATACGGTGTGGCGGGCGGCCGACAGCCCCCACCGGATCCTGGGATATGTGGAGCTCACCGGCGACGCCACCCTCACCCTGGAACCCGGCTGCATCGTGGAATTTGAGGGGGGGGCGTATCTCGGGCTCTCCTCGGTTTTCGTGGATACCCTGGCCGCGGTGGTGGCCATCGGCACCAGCACCGATTCCATTGTGTTCCGGGGATGGAACCATGCCGCCTGGAACGGCATCGTCCTGAACAACTACTGGCCCGACCGAACCCAGAAACGCACCAGTTTCTTTGAGTACTGCGTGTTTGAAGACAATACCGGGGGAGCGGTGGCCCTGGACAACGGGGTGGTCCGCCACTCGGTGTTCCGCAACGGCTCCCGGGGCCTGTACATAGAGGACATGGACTCGGTGGTGATCCAGAACAACCGGTTCCTGGGCAGCGGCGGCCTGCGGGCCCTGTACATGGGCTATCTCCACATCGCCGACAACGAGTTCGTGGGCCTGGCCCATCCGGGCGTGGATGCGGAACACTGCGATACCCTGTTCATCGCCAACAACCTGTTCCAGGGCATCACCTCGGACTACGGCGCCCTCCGGCTGTACCAGAACCAGGTGGTGCGGCTCACCAACTCCAATGTCATCACCGGATGCTCCTATCCCCTGGCTTTGCACCCCGTGGCCCAGCTGGATACCGCCTACACCGAAGTGCCCGCCTCGGGCAATACCCACAACCTGATCCGCATCCTGGGCCCCTATACCCTGGCGGCCTCAGAGCATCTGTACAACCTGGGCCTGCCCTACCGCATGGACGGCCTGGAGGGAGGCTCCAACACCTGGTACCGCTACACCTACCTCGCGGTAGATCCCGGCGTGGAGGTGCAGGTGGCCAGCGGCTACGGCCTGGAGGTCTCCACGATTTCCGCCAACGGCACGGCCACCGATACCCTCCGGTTCACCTGTGCTGACACCCAGAACGCCTGGCTGGGCCTGCACCTGGTCCACGGGTCCCTTTCCTTTGCCGTCGTGGAACGCGCGGACACCGACAGCGTGGCCGGCATTTTCCTGGACGGCACGGTGTACAACCCCTCGGTAACCATCGGCAACTGCGCGCTCCGGCAGAACTTTTACGGCATGGTGCTCAAGAGGGTGGAAAACTACAGCCTGACCACCGGGAACCTGTTTGACGGCAACCGGGAGGCCGGCCTGTACCTTGAAAACTGTCGCCAGATCCACCTGGAAAACCAGAGTTTCCAGAACCACCGGTCGGCCTATGGCGCCATCCTTTTGCGGAACGCCGACACGGTACTGATCCGAAGGGGCACCGGCGTTTGGTCCAACAACACCTGGCCCGTGACCCAGGACATCTTCTCGCAACTGGACGCGGGCTCGGAGTTCCCCACCGTAGGCAACCTTTATAACGCCATCCAGTACAGCGGCATTGACGACGAGGCCGACCTGCATTTCCTGTATGCCTTCAACATCCCCTACTGCTTCACCCGGATCTTCGGCGGGCCCCGGGTGAACGGCCGCATGGAGATTGAACCCGGCACCCAGGTGCTGTTCGCTCCCCAGGTGTCCTTGACCGTGTACCAGCCGGATTCCGGCCACGGCGTGTATGCCGAGGGCACGCCCACGGATTCCATCTACTTCGCTGCCCTTAAGCCCGATTCCGGGTGGAACGGCATCGTCATCAGCTTCGCCGACACCCTGGCCGCCAGTGCCTTCCGCTACTGTTCCTTTTCCGGTGCCTCCAGCTCCATCAACGGGGCCCTGACCCTGAACCAGTCGCCCCGGGTGCCGGTGGAACACTGCACCTTCCACGACAACCATCAGGGCCTGGAACTGGAGAGTTCCCCGGGCTGCTCGCTGACCGTGGAAAACACCTTTGTGCACAACGAATGGGCGGGCCTGGTGGTGAGCGAATCCCCCGGCGCCTACCTGGCAAACCAGCGGTTCCTGAACCACAGCGACGCCGACCTCGCCGGCCTGTACCTCTACGAATCCCCGAGGGTCCAGGTTTCCGGCTGTTTCTTTGAGGGCAACCGGTATCCCGTGGCCATGACCTTCAACTCCTACCTGGACTCCACCAGCACCCTCAGCCTGTCCAGCAACCAGTACGATGCCATCCTGGTGATCCGGAGCAACTCCGATTCCACCTACTTCTACGACCTGGGCCTGGAGTATCACCTGAGCGCCCGGTCGGGTTTGCCGTCCATCGGGGGCTATTTGCGGGTGGACCCCGGCGTCGTCGTTCGCGTGTACCCCGACCTCTCCTTTTTCAACATCTCCGGCACCATTGAGGCTGTCGGAACCCCCACCGATTCCATCGCCTTCCTGCCCCTGGAGCCCGATACCTTCTGGTGCGGCCTCAAGTTCCAGTCGTCGGGCCAGGGCACCTTTGCCTACTGCCGCTTTGAGGGGGTTCGCGCCCTCGGCTTCGGCGGCGCCCTGTACCTGTACCGCACCGGCCGGGTTTCCATCGGCCACTCCCTCTTTAAAAACAACTCCTGCGGCCTGTATCTCTACCAGGTGCCCCGGTTCGCCAACCTCACCTGGACCACCTTTGACGCCAACAAGTACGCCGGCATCTGGGCCCGCGACTGCGACACCGTGGAGATCCGGTTCAACACCTTCCGGAACCACACCGCCGATTCGGCCTACGGCGCCCTGTACTTTGCGGATTCCCGGAACATCCTGGTGGAGGACAACAACTTCTCCTCCAACAACCGGTGGTTCCTGGCCATGACCCCCGGGTGCCTGCTGAACCCGGCCACCTTTGTGGCGCCGTCCCTCCGGAACCGGATCCGGGTGATGGATGGCTCCACCGATGCCCCGGCCCACTGGCCCAAACTCAACCAGGACTACGAAGTCACCGGGTTTACGGTACGGTTTTCGGAGCCCGTGACCTTTGACCCCGGGGTGCGGGTGTACCTGGACTCCCTGAGCAACATCATCTTCAGCGATACCTTCCACATCGTGGGCACCTCCACGGATTCCATTGCCTTCATCGCGGCCGACACGAGCCAGGGATACGGCACAATTCGGGCCGAAGCGCCAGGGCAATTCAAGTTCTGTCTCTTTGCCTACAACCGGAACCCGTACAACCCGGCGCTGCTCGTGGACCATCCCGAGGTGCGGGTGGATTCCTGCGCCTTCCGCTGGAACACCTATGGGCTGAAGATCAACGATCTCACGGCCTACGCCCTGACTTCCCCCAACCTCTTTGAGCACAACGCCTGTGGCCTGTATCTGGATCAGGTGCCCTTTGCCGACCTTCGGAACCAGGTGTTCCGCCATAACGGCACCCTGGAAGGCGCCCTTGCGGTGCACCGGAGCCCGGAGGTCCGCATCGCCCAATGCACCTTTGAGCAAAACGAGTGGCCGGTGGCCATGGACATCGGCTCCTACGCCGACCGCTATTCCCGGGTGGACCTGTCCAACAACACCCATCCGGTGATCCGGATCCTGAGTTCCTCCACCGGCAACAGTGTGACCTGGTGGCCCATCGGGGCCGAGTACTTCGTGGACGGGCCGGTATCCATCGTTTCCGGCGGGGCCCTGACCGTGCGGAGTGCCATCGCGGCCCCCGAGGCCCCGATCGTGCGTCTTGCCAAGAACGCCAGCATCAGCGTGCGGGGAACCCTCCAGGTGTGGGGCAGCCTCGCCGACAGCGTGAAGTTCCTGGGCGCCACCGATACCACCGAGTGGGGCCAAATCTCCCTCTTCGGCTTTGAGTACGCCGACATCCGGTATGCGGTGTTTGAGCAGGCCTCCAACTCCGGGGCCCTTTCGGCCAGTGCCTCGGCCACCCCGCTGCATGTGAAGTTCTCCCTGTTCCGGCACAACGGCGTGGGCCTGAACCTGAACAACGCCAATGCCCGGGTGGATTCCTGCGTATTCGTGGAAAACGGGAAGGCCATCCAGGTGGGCGGCCTGTACAGCGATGTGGACACGCCGGTGATCCGGAAGTGCGATATCTACAGCAATCGGGTCGGCATCTTCAGTACCAGCACCCAGATCGCGGTGAAGGCGATGTACAACTTCTGGGGCGATGCCACCGGTCCCTACGATCCCTCCACCGGTCCACCGGATTACAACCCCGCAGGACAGGGCGACTCGGTAAGCGACTATGTGCTGTACCGGCCCTGGCTCACGGAGCCGGAGTTCGGCTGGATCCTGCTGCCCGGCGACCTGGATGCCGATGGCGATGTGGACGCCGAGGACATCCAGGCCCTGGCCCAGTACCTGTACTTCCACGGCGACCCGCCCTCGCCCTTGGCCCGCGGCGATGTCAACCAGGACAACCTGGTGGACGACCGCGACCTTGTGGCCCTGTGCCGCCAGGTGCTGCAAAGCAAGCGCCGGGGATCGCCGCCCGCGGCCCCCTCGCCCCCGGAGCCCAATGCCCGAGTAAACCACTAAAGAACCAGGAATTTTGAGGGCTTGACACATCTTGGGCGTAAGCATTTACTTTCATGAAACGCTTTCATCCCGTGAAAAAAGGAGGGCAGAATGCGTAGTGCGTGGAAAGGTGCAATAGGGCTGCTGCTGGCGATCGGCTTTCTTCAAGCGGACTGGAGCCTCAGCGGCCAGATCCGACACCGGTTCGAGTGGAACCATAAGGCCTTCAACGCCGACCAGGGCGCCAACACCTATCACCTGCTTCGGTCACGGCTCGGGGTCACCTTTTCCAACGACCCGATCTACGCCTATTTCCAGTTCCAGGACTCCCGCACCTTCGGCACCGAAACCAGCACCCTGACCGACGGCAGCGCCGACAACTTTGACCTGCACCAGGGGTACCTGCGGATCCGCCATCCGTTTGGCTGGCGGATGTGCCTCAAGATCGGGCGCCAGGAGGTGGCTCTGGGCAACCAGCGGCTGGTGGGCGCCGTGGGCTGGCACAACATCGGCCGCAGCTTTGATGGTATCCGGATCCACACCCACCTCGGTCCCGCCGACCTCCGACTCTTCACCCTGCGCACCAACGAAACCGGCGCCCCCAAGGACCAGGGTGACTTTGACCTCTTCGGCCTCTATGGCACCCTGCCTCTGCCCATGGCCAAAGTAGAACCCCTCGTGCTCTTTGAGCAAACCTACAACCAGCCCGATTCCCTCACGGTGCAACGGTTCACCGCCTACACCTGGATCCACGGAGCCCTCGGCGGCCTCTCCTACTCGCTGGAGGGCGCCTACCAGGGCGGCAACCAGCAGGGCCTGGACATCTCGGCGTTCCTGGCGGCCTTCAAACTCGGGTACACCCTTCAAAGCGCCGCGGCCAAGCCGGGCGTGACCCTGGGCCTGGACTTCCTGAGCGGCGACTCGGACCCCGCCGACGACAAACTGGAGGTCTTCAACACCCTGTACGCCACCAACCACAAGTTCTACGGCTACATGGACTACTTCCTGAACATCCCGGTGCACACCTTCGGCCTGGGGCTCCAGGACCTCTATGCCACGCTTTCGGCCAAGCCCTACCCCGGCCTCACCACGAAGGTCACCGGCCACGTGTTCCAGGCCGCCCAGGACTACACCCTGCAGGACGGTTCCAAATCCCGGGCCTTCGGCAACGAGGTGGATGTCACGGTGGCCTACAACTACGGCGAGAATCTGAAGGTTTCGGGCGGCTTCTCGGTGTTCCTGCCCGGCGACATCTTCAAGGAGGAAAAGGGCGAGGACCCGGCCACCTGGTTCTACCTCATGACCACGGTGACCTTTAAGTAGGCCATGCACAACGGGAGGCCCGGCTTGCAGGGTCGGACTTTCCAGGACCTGAAACCATGGCAAAGATCCTGTTGACCCGAGGGTTCTGGCTCTTCCTGGTGGGGGTGCTCGTGGGCATCGTCCTCGTGGGCCTCTCGGCCCGGGCCATCCACATCACCTCCGACCCCCGGTTCTGCATGAGTTGCCACGAAATGCGGATCGTGGGGGAGCAGGGGTGGATGTACTCGTCCCACTATCAGAACGCCCACGGGGTGGTGGCCGAGTGTACCGATTGCCATGTGCCCCCCGGTGTCGTGGCCACCCTGTGGACCAAAACCCGGGACGGGCTCAAGGACATCGTGGTGCACACCCTGGGGAATCCCAATCCCGCCCTCATGGATTGGGACCACCTGGCGGAGCAGGCCCGGTCCAAGATCCGCGATGAGGCCTGCCTCCGGTGCCACGAGAACCTTACCCCCAAGGGAGCCAGCATCAAACAACTCATCGCCCACCGGGAGTATCTTCGCCTGGGCGGCGAAAAGCGCTGTTTGGACTGCCACACCGAGGAGTTCCACGGACGCTTTCGGGAGATGCTGCCCACGCCAGAGGAACTGGCGGCGGCGCTGCAATCCCGTCGTTGAGGAACAAAAGGAGGGACGCAATGCGTGCCTGGAGGTTTGCCCTGATCCTCGGGGGGATCGCACTCCTCCCCCTGATGCTGCCGAAAATGGCCCCGGCTCAGGGGAGCCAAACCCTGAGCCAGCTCACCCAGCCCATCAAGATTGAGCGGGGGCTGAGCAACATTGAAAAGGAATGTATTGAGTGCCACTCCAAGTACGAGCCCGGTAAGGTGCACGACTGGGCCAACAGTGCCCACGCCCGGGCCAATGTCACCTGCCTGGATTGCCATGGCGCCAAGCCCACCGATAAGGACGCCCGCGACTGTCCGGGCACCAAGAAGTACCGGAACATCAAGATCAGCCCCATCGTGACCCCCCTGGATTGCTCCAAGTGCCACCCCCAGGAGTACGAGGAGTTCGCCCGCAGTAAACACGCCCGTACCTGGGAGATCATCCGCGACAAGATCAAAGACCCCTGGCTGCGGGGCATGAACAACGATGTGGAACGGGCCTCGGGATGCTACGCCTGCCACGGTTCCGACATTTCCAACGGCCAGCTGACTTCCGTCAACTGGCCCAATGAGGGCATCGGCCGGCTGAACCCCGACGGCAGCGCCGGCTCCTGTGTGGCCTGCCATACCACCCACCGGTTTTCCGTGGCCGAGGCCCGGAAACCCGAAACCTGCGGCCAGTGCCACCTGGGCCCGGACCATCCCCAGGACGAGATCTACTTTGAGTCCAAGCACGGCAAGATCTACCTGGCCGAGGGCCACGAATGGAACTGGCACAAGGCTCCCGACGCCTGGGAACCGGGTGTGGATTTCCGGGCTCCCACCTGCGCCGCCTGCCACATGTCGGGCCTCGGCGACCTCAAGACCACCCACGATGTGGGCGAACGCCTGAAGTGGGAGGCCCAGTCGCCGCTCAGTGTGCTGAACAAGGACCACGACGGCAACGCCGAACGCAAGAAGATGGAGCAGGTGTGCCAGCAGTGCCACTCCCCCACCTGGACCCAAAACTTCTTCGCCCGCTATGACCAGGCCATTGAGAACTACAACGAAAACTACTTCAAGCCGGCCAAAAAGATCATGGACGACCTCTACGCCCAGGGGATCCTCACCAAGTGGCCGGTGTTTGACGAGGAGATTGAATGGGTCTTCTACGAACTCTGGCACCATGAGGGCCGCCGGGCCCGCATGGGGGCCGCCATGGCCGGGCCGGACTACGCCTGGTGGCACGGGTTTTACGATGTGAAGAAGACCTACCAGCACCTGGTGCGGCTGGCCGAGGAGGCCAAGGAAAAGGGCCACGGAACCCCGGTGTATGTGCCGGGTTCGGGCGGCCGGAACCTGACCCCGGCCCAGGTGGCGCCGCTGCCCGAGGGCTGGAACCAGGTGAAGAACCTGAAGGGCAGGCCGTAGCGGCTTGCCCGGGATCGCGGCTTAGGCGGGGCGGCCTGCGGCCGCCCCGCCCTTTTTTGGAACCTTCTTTGCAACATGCCCGGCCCACAAAGGAGGTAAACCATGGGGCGACTTGCGCTGGCAGGGCTCTTGCTCCTGGGGGCCAACGCATTGCCGCTTTTCGCCGTGGAAAACGATGAGTGCCTGGCGTGTCACAGTGATCCAGAATTGGTCAAGGTGTTGCCCAACGGCGATACCCTGTCCCTCTTCGTGGACGAAGAGAAGTTCGCCGCCTCGGTGCACGGGATCAACGAACTCTCCTGCACCGACTGCCACAGCGACATTGAGGAACTGAACTACGACGCCGAAGTGCCCCACCCCGTGCCGCTCCAGCCCGTGGATTGCTCCATGTGCCACGACGAAGAGGCAGAGGCCTACGCCCAGAGCATCCACGCCCAGCTCCGCGAGGCCGGCAAGGACGCACCCTCCTGCGCCCAGTGCCACGCGTACCACTACACCAAGTACCTGTACGCCGACAATGTGCAGGACCTGGAAAACAAGTTCTGCCTGCGCTGCCACGACCCCTACCGGTTTCACGCCTGGCTCCCCCAGAAGGCCACCCATTTCCGCCATGTGATGTGCACCGTGTGCCACGCCGAAGGCGTTTCTCCCCAGGTCCATCTGCGGGTGTTCGACCGGAAAAGCGACCGGTTCGTGCCCGGCCACGAACTCCTCCAGGTGCTGAACCTGTCGGAGGACGAATTCCTGGAAACCTACGACGCCAATAGCAACGGGATCCTGGACCTCACGGAACTGGAACACCTCAAGGCCGCGCTCCATGGGAAGGGGATTCATGCCGTGTTCTTCGGCGAAATGGGCGTGGAACTCACCCCGGAGGTGCACCGGGTGACCAAGGCCAAGGCCGTCCAAACCTGCGAATCCTGCCATCAGCCCGGGGCGACCAACCTGCAACAGGTGGTGTTCGTGCTCTCCAAGCCCACCGGGGAGGCCGAGTTCTTTGAGGTGGATCCGAAGGTGCTGACCTCCCCGGAGGTGTCCAACTTTTACCTGCTGAATGCCACCCGTATCCCGCTCCTGGACCGCATCGGGCTGGTGGTGCTCTTCCTGGGCCTGGCCTTTGCCCTGGGCCACGGGGTTCTTAGATTCCTCACCTCGCCTTTGCGCCGGAAGAAGGGGGAGAAATCATGAAACGGGTGTATCTGCATCCGGTTCCGGTTCGGATCTGGCACTGGATCCATGCCCTCGGGATCCTTTTGCTGGTGCTCACCGGGTTCCAGCTGCGGTTCGCCGACCATCTGCACTGGATTTCCTTCCGAACCGCCGTGGTGGTCCATGCCTGGATCGGCATCCTGGTGTCGCTGGATTTCCTGCTCTGGCTGGGCTATTACCTGGGCACCGGCAAAATTCGGGTGTACCTGCCCCGGGCGTACGACCTCCTGAAGGGCGCCTGGAAACAGGCCCGGTACTACGCCTACGGCATTTTTGTGGGGGAGGAAAACCCCTTCCACCCGGAACCCGAGAACAAGTTCAATGCGCTCCAGAAGATGACCTATCTCGCCATCATGGGGCTGCTGGTGCCCCTGCAGGTGATCACCGGCATCCTGTTGCTGAACACCGGAAAGTTCGCCGGGATCATTGAAGCCCTGGGCGGCCTGAAGGTGGTGGATGCGGTGCATGTGGTGCTCTTCTATGTGTTCGCCGCCTTCATCATCGCCCACTTCTATCTGGCCAGCCTGGGCCCCACCTTCTGGAGCCACTTCAAGGCCATGATCACCGGCTGGGAGGAGGAACCCGAAGAGGGCTGACCATCCCCTTGATTTTCCAGGGGAAGGCGCTGTTTTTTGCAAATCGCCCACCCGGTGGTTGAATTTCAGCCACAGCGTGGTTGATTTTCAACCAGGGACGGCTGCCCCTTGACTTCCGGGACGACGGCGGCCACAATCCGGGGAACAGGAGGTCATCCGTGAAGCAGAAAACCCCGAAATCCAGCCGGCTTTTGATCGGTTTCATTGGAATGCTGCTGCTCCTCGGCGGCTGCCGGAAGGCTGCGCAACCCCTGAAACTCACCTGGACCCCTCAAAAACCCCGGGCCGGCGATACCCTTCGGATCACCTGGAACCGGCCGGTGGCCGGCTTTCTGTGGGTGCACACCTACGAGGGCTCCACGCCCTTCCTGCACCAGGTCCAGCTGGTGCCGATCACGCCGGAACAGCGGTCCCACACCCTCGTCACCACCGATTCTGTCTATCTTGTGCTTCTGGCCCTGGACGACACAACGAAGCGCGAGATCCTGGCTGGCCCGGAGCAGGCCGTGGTGTTTTACGACCCGGCTGGCAAGCCGATCCCCCTGGCCCGGGAGGTGCTGGCCACCCTGTACTTCCGGAAACAGGCCGATACCCTGCGCCGCTGGCTCCAGCAAACGCCCACGCCGGGCCTCCGCCGAATGCTCTGGGGTCTCCTCGCCAAGGGCGATACCCTGGCCTCCACCTGGCTCCGCGATTCCCTGCGCCGGGCCTTGCCCCCGACCCCCCGCAGCCCCGCTGCGCTGTACCACGGCTGGCGCACCGCCTTCTTCCTGTCCCAGGACACCGCCCTGGCCCGGCAGTACCTGCAGCAACTCCAGAAAATCGCTCCCCATTCCCTCTACACCTGGCGGGCCCGCTTCGGCCGGCTGATCTGGACCCCGGAGGGGCGGGTCTGCCGGTCGCCGGAAAACGCGGATACCCTGTGGCAGGCGTACCAGCGGGATCCCCGGCTGCGGCGCATGATCCTGGGCTCCGACCTGCTACGGTGGTACCTCACCTATCACTTCGTGCCCCTGGACCGCCACGCCGCCTTCCGCGATTACCTGGAGGAACGCCTCCGGCAGCACGACCTCACGGGCAACGACCTCGTGGTCCTGCAGTATGTGTCCCAGGGCTGGCTCACGAACCGGCCGGATACCGCCCTGCAAACCCTCCTCGTAAAGATCCAGGAGCGGTGGTTCCAGGATCCCCTCGCCCTGCGGCAGGCCTACGGCCTAACCCAGTGGCAGCGTTTGAGCCGGTTCTACCGCGACCTGGACCGCGAACGGGAAGACTATCTGAAACTCCGGGCCTCCTGGGCCCTGGACCGCGGCCAGGCCCGGGAAGCGTACCGCCTGCTAACCCAGGACCTTCACATGGACCGGCGGCTGTTTGACCTGTGGGCCGAAGACCTGGACCTCTTCGGACGGGCGGCGCTGGCCGCGGGCCACCCGGACCAGGCCGAACAGGCCCTGGCCGTGCTGCGCTTTTACCATGCCGACACTTCGGCCGATTCCCTGCTCCGCCGAATCTGGCACGAACGGGGGGATACGCTGTCCTTTGAGCAGTATCTGGCCACTCTGGAACAGCGCATTCAGGCGCGGTTCCCCCGGGCGCCCGACTTTGAGGCCCGGACCCTTTCCGGCGACACCGTCCGGCTGCAGGATCTTCACGGCCGGGTGGTGGTCCTCAACTTCTGGGCCACCTGGTGCGGCCCGTGCCGGCGAGAGATTCCGGAACTCAACGACCTCGTCGACTATTTCCAGAGGGTTCCGCAGGTGGTGTTCCTGGCGTTCACCGATGAGGACTCGGCCACCGCAACGCGGTTCCTCAAGGAGCACCCCTTCCGGTACCGAATTCTGCCCCAGGGCCGGAGCATTCGTGAGGCCTACCGGGTGAACGCCTTTCCCACCCACTTCGTCCTATCCCCGGACGGCCGCATCGTGTTCAAGCAGGTGGGCTACATGCCGGGCACAGCCGAGCGCCTCAAGGCCCGCATTGAGGCCCTGTTGCGGTGATCTCCGGAAACGGAAATGCCTCCGGAGCAGCCTCAGAGCCGCGACAATCCAATCACCCCCTCCCCCGGCGGGAGGGGATTGAGGGGAGGGGGCTTTCAAAGCGGTGCCGAGGCACCGCACTCCAAGAACACCCCCACCTCAATCCTTCCCCTGAGGGGGAGGAAGTTGCTGAGCCACAATGGGTTGGCGTAAATCAGCCCCTAAGAGGGAAAGAAAGTTATTGGAGGGCAGAGACTTAGCGTAGAATCCCGGACTCTAATTCGTCCCCGCCCCTGGTGGGCGGGGATTGAGGGGTGGGTTGCAGCCCTTTGGGCTGCAACATGTAAAAGCGGCTTCAGCCGCGACCGGGAAGTTCAAAAAGTAATCTGTTCAAAACCTGTTCCATCTATGTTTATTCTCCAGAGGACGAAACTGAATACCAAAGTTCGTGAATCGGGAAACCATGAAGGATCCATAGATAGAGACAGGAACCTCTGTCTCATCCTCCACCTCCTTCCAAAAAGTTGAAATCCCCGATGAAGGGGGTTTTATTGCATCCCTTGGTATCCATGATCCAGATGTCTCCCTTTTCGGGCCTTGTATATAAAATCTTTTCTCCGTCCCTTGACCAGTT
>JALXEF010000067.1 GCA_027069855.1 Caldifarciminota bacterium | reverse complement strand
AGGAAACCCAGGTGATGCGCTCGTTGGGCGTCCAGGTCTGGCCGCCGTCGTAGGAATGGGTGATGTACAGGTCAAAGGCCAGGTTGTTGGGATCGTTGCGGCGGTCGTAAAAGATCACATGGATGGCTCCGTTTTCGTCTACCCGGAGCCAGGGATGGAACTGGTCGGCCGGAGAGGAGACCGGATCGTCGTTCAGGCGAACCGGCGTGGTCCAGGTTTGGCCGCCGTCGGCCGAGCGGGTGAACAGGATGTCCACGGTGCCGGTGGCGCCGGTATCGGCATAGGCGATGTACACGGTGCCACGATAGGGGCCCGTGCTCCGGTCCACATCGATGGCCGGGTACGAGATGATGTCCACATCGCCGTTGATCTGGCCCCAGCCGTGGAGCAGCGGCTGCACCAGGTGCTCGGGGCCGAAGGAGGCCCCGCCGTTGGTGGACCGCCGAATCCGCAGGCTCCAGGTGTTGAAGTCAAACCAGGCCACATAGAGTTCGCCCTCCGGCCCCACCGCCGGGTTGGACCACTGGCACGAGGAACTCGTGGAAATCTGCTGGGGCGGGCTCCAGGTGTGGCCACCGTCGGTGGACCGGCTGAACACGATGGGGTTGGTCCAGTCGGCTCCGAACAGGGTCCAGGTCACATAGAGGTGGCCCTGGTACGGGCTGTCGGGGTTGGCGTCGCAGACCACCATTTCCTTGTCGTGGAACGGCGTGCCCGAGGGCTCATCCACCACGGTATCGGGGCCGACCCAGGTTTCGCCGCCGTCGGTGGACCGGAACAGGAAGATGCCGTTGGCGTCGTACAGGCCGTTCAGGGAGAGCACCACGAGATAATAGGTGCCGTCGGCCCCCACGGTGAGCGCCGGATCGGAATCCCAGGCATAGGGCGAGCCGGTGAGCAGGAAGTCCGTCCAGGTTTGGCCGCCGTCGTGGGTCACGCCCACGCCCACCCGCCGGTACCCGAGCCGGAAGTCGCGCCACACGGCCACGGCGTTCAAAGGATCCAGAGGATGGATTTCCACCTGTTCCTCGTTGTGAATCTGGTTGGTGCCGTCGGTGTTGAGCTGCACATTGGTCCAGTTGGTGGTGTCCCGCTGCAGGATCCTGGGGCCGGCAACAGCACCGGGATGGGCCGGCACCAGGGCTTCCAGGGGTACCTGCAGACGGGAACGGGACACCGGCGAAGCCGGCAACGCGCCGGCGAAGAGGAGAAGGCTCAAAAACCACGGTCGCATGGCCGAATTATACCGCTGCTCTGGGTTTAAAATGCAGTCCTATGGATCCGGTGCTGCAGAGGCGCATCCGACGGGGTGCCCGCATTTCCGCCACCTTCACCGTGCTGGTGCTCCTGGCGCTGTTGCTGTTTACGGTGGAAAAGCAAACCTTTCAGGTGCTCCGCCAGCTCAAGCCCTCGGTGATCATCGGCCTCTTTTTCGTGTGGGGGCTCTTTGTGCTGCTGGACGGCTGGCGCCTGCGGCTCATCGCCCAAACGGGCCGGGAAAACCTCTCGCTGCGGCGCGCCGTGGAGGTCATCCTGGTGGGCTACTTCTTCGCCGCGGTCACCCCTTTCCAAACCGGCGGGTTTCCGTTCCAGATCATCATCCTGCGCAAGGACCGCATCGGACCGGGCCGGGCCATGGCCTATCTCGCCCTGCGCGGCATCCTGATCTACGGGTTCGTTTATCTGCTCACGCCCTTCATGGTGCTTCGGTTCTCGCAAAGCACGGAAAGCGGCATCGTCCGGTTGATGCTCCACTACCTCATTCTCGTGGTGCTCGTCATTGCACTGCTGGGGGCCTTCGTGGTGGTGCGCCCCGCACGGTCGGAGCGCCTGCTGGAGCGGTTCCGGCACCGGCTGCCGGCGTTCCTGTACCGCGCCCTGCGGTTCGTCATCTCCGAGGTGGAGGAGTTCCGCCTGATCTTCGGCAATGTGCTGCGGGACCCCCACGGGCGCAAGTATTTCCTGTATGCCACCGTGGTGTCGGTGGCGGCGCTTGTGGTGTACCTGAGCCTGGCTCCGCTGGCCCTCTACGGCCTGGGGGTGGAATCGGTGAATTTCCTGACCGTCATGGGGATCCAGGTGCTCCTCATGGCCCTGCTGCTCTACATTCCCACGCCGGGCGCCGGCGGTGTGGCCGAGATGGGCGGCGCGGCCCTGTTCGCCCTGGTGTGCCCCAAGTACCTCCTGGGGGTGTATGTGATCCTGTGGCGGTTCTTCACCTTTTACCTTTTGGCCATCGCTGGCGGTATCCTGGCCCTGAAGGAGTTTTGACGGCCGGGGCCGCCCGGGATTCGGCTGGCACAGTTTGAAAATCCCGGCTCCGTCGGGATGCCGGTGCATGAAAAACGGCAAACAAGGAGGATTTCCATGAAACTCGGATGGATCCTGATCGCCCTTTACGCCCTGCTGGGCATCCTGTTTCTGGCCCTGAACCTGGACCTGGCCCTGGGGCGGTTCCAGATCAACCTGCTGGTGGCCCGGCCCATGACCTTCCTGGTGGCCGGCCTGTTCCTGGTCTCGCTCCTCTTTATGGTGCTGGCCGGGCTGGCCTTCGGCGTGGAGATTGAAAACTGCGAGCGGGAACGCCAGAAACTGCGGGCCCAGCTCTACGAACAGGGGATCCAGGAGATCCGGGAACTGCAGCAGAACCTGGAAACCTGGCTGGCCTCCATGGAGGATCGCCTGCTTCGGGCCCTTCGCGGGGAGTCGGAGCCTCCGGAAAACCCTGCATGAGGATCCTCCTGACCGGCGCCACCGGTTTCATTGGGCACGCCGTGGCCTGGGCTCTTCTGGAACGCGGCCACAGCCTGCGGCTGGTGGTGCGGCGGCCGCCGCCGTCCGACCTCCTCGGGCCCCGTACAGAGGTGTGGCAGGCCGACCTGCGGGACCGCCGGGCCCTCCAGGGCTGCATGGAGGGCATGGAGGCCGTGGTGCATGTGGCCGGCCAGTTGCGCGGCTGGCGCTTTCGGGCGTTTTACGACGGCAATGTGCGGGCCACGCAGAACCTGCTCCAGGAGGTGGCCGCCCCCTTGCGGCGCTTCGTGTACTTTTCCAGCCTGGCGGCGCAGGGGCCGCTGCACCCGGAAACCGGCCGGCCCTTGGGGCCGGTGAGCCACTACGGCCGGAGCAAACGCCTGGCCGAAGAGGCCATCCGCCGGAGGTTGCCGGAGCCTTCGTGGGTGTTTCTGCGGCCCGGGGTGGTCTATGGCCCCGGCGACCGGGCGCTTTTGCCCTTTTTCCGCTGGCTCCTGCGGCACCGCCGGCTCCCCGTGCCCGCCCGGCCCCGCCGATTGGGCCTGGTGTATGTGGAAGACCTGGTGGCCTTCACCCTCTGGGCCCTGGAGGCCCCGGAGGCGGCCGGCCGAACCTTCTGCATCACGGGCCCCGAGGCCCCCTCGGTATCCGAGATCCTGCAGCAGATCGCCCGAACGATGGGCCGGGACCTGCACCCGGTTCCATTGCCCGGCATCGCCCTCAAGGCGGCCGGCTTGCTCGGAGCCCTGCTCTTTCCCCTGGGGAAACCGGCCCCCTGGATCAATCCCGACAAACTGCGCGAAGCCCGGCAGGAAGAGTGGCGCTGCGTCCAGGCCGATGCCTGGCATCGGGCCGCCGGCCTCCACCCCACCCCCCTTGAGGAGGGCCTTCGGAGAACCCTGGCCTTTTACCGGCAGGCCCACTGGCTCTGAGCCTTCGGGCCCCCTGGGCCGATGCTGCCCGTGCGGCGGTTCGGCCTACAGAAGCATGACCACCAGTTCCAGGAAAATGAGGAGCAGGATGGCGAACTCCAGCGCCTCCAGGCGGAGCCCGGACACCTCCTGCTGCAGCCAGGAGTACACCTCCTGGGCCAGTTCCAGTTTCCGCTGCAGGCTCTGGATCTGTTCCCGGGAGCGAAACACCTCCTGGGCCGTTCGGTACACCCGGGCGTAGTACACATCCTCGGTGATCTTGATGGCATCCTGGATGCGTTCAATCACCTCGGTGATCTCAATGCGGCGCAGGGCCAGGCGGCGGACCATGTCGCGGTACCGACCCCATCGGGTCCAGTGGAACCGCACCGGTTGCTCAATCTGCTCGTAGGTGCGGTCCAGTTCCCGGTCCAGCAGCCGATCGTAGTACTGGAGTTCCAGGAGTTGCACATGGGCGAACTCCAGGATGTCCGGCACATCCATGAGGCCGGTGGGTTCATACACCACCGCCGCCTCCCAGCCGATCACCACCAGGTCTTCGGTGGAATAGGAAAAGGCGTGGCGCCACAGATCCTGGCAAATCTGGGGCGAAAAGTTCTCCCGTTCGCCGTACAGCAGGGCCGGCAGGTTGGCCTGGTTGCGGAACACCTCCAGCGGCACCGAGAGTTTCTGGAAGTAGTAGATGAGGTACTCCTCGGTCAGGTCCTTCACCTCCTGGCCCTCCAGGGCGAAGCCCACTTCCTGGAGCAGGCTCTGCAGCGCTTCCTCGGCGAAGGCTTCAAAGGCCTCGGACACCGGGAAATTGGTCCAGGTTTCCAGGCCCTCCAGGGGAGTGCCGGGGGCCAGGGGAATGGAAAACAGGAGGCTCACCGCCCCGAAGTCGTAGAGGCGAAAGGTCAGGGTGCCCCGCACCTCCTGTCCCTGCCAGTGCAGGGTTCGGCGCCCGGCGCGCAGGGTAAGGGGAGGGTTGGCGATCTTCACGGCCCGGGGTACGGCCCGGCTCAGGCGGAGCCGGTGGGCTCGGCTGCGAAGCGTGCGGGAGGTCTCGATCTGGTGGAGGTGGATCTCCTCGGCCACATCAAAGAACTTAAGGGCCAGGAGCCGGCCTTCCTCCACCTGGAGGTCCATGGATCTCAGCGCAGGAGGGGCAGGGGCGGCTGATCGCCCGACCCCCGGGCCGCCCCCTCCAGGAACCGCTCAATGGTGGAAATCAGGAGTTGCAGGGCCACATCGTTGAAGCCGCCCTCGGGAATGATGACATCGGCGTAGCGTTTGGAGGGTTCCACGAATTCCAGGTGCATGAGGCGCACCGTGGCCAGGTACTGTTTGACCACGGAGTCCATGGTGCGGCCGCGTTCCCGCACATCCCGAAGGAGCCGGCGGATAAACCGGAGGTCGTCCGGCGTGTCCACATAGATCTTGATGTCCAGCAGTTCCCGGATCCGGGGGTCGTGGAGCACCAGGATGCCCTCCAGGATGACCACATCGCCGGGTTCCACATGCACGGTTTCGGGCAGGCGGCGGTGGGTTTTGAAGTCGTACACCGGCCGCTCCACGGGCAGGCCCTGCCGGAGGCGATGGAGATGGGACAGCAGCAGTTCGGTATCAAAGGCGTTGGGATGGTCGTAGTTGATGGCGGCCCGTTCCTCAAAGGGGAGATGGTCAAAACTGCGGTAATAGGCATCCTGGGGGAGCACCACCACCCGGGAACCGGCGAAGAACTCCTCAATGCGCTTGGCCACCGTGGTCTTGCCGGAGCCCGTGCCCCCGGCAATCCCGATGAGGAGTGGCACGATCAACCCTCCTTGATCTCTACGGGGTACTTCTTGCGGAGTTCCTGGGTCAGGCGGTCAATTTCCGCCTGGAGTTTCCGCTGCTCCAACAGGACCTTCAGGTCCTGCTGCACCTCTTCAAAGGACGGCTTGCCACCGGGTTTCCGGTCCAGCACCTTCAGGATGTAGTAGCCGGCTTCGGTGAGCACCGGCTCGCTGAAGGTCCCCACCTTCAGGGTTTCGGCCACGGCCTTGAGCGGCTCGGGCAGATTGTTGAGGGGGACATAGCCCACCAGGCCGCCGTTGTCCCGGGTGAAGGGGTCGTCGGAGTACCGGCGGGCCAGTTCCTCAAAGGGCGTGCCGTCCTTGAGTTTGCGGTACAGGGCCTCGGCCCGGGTTTTGGCCTTGGCCGAATCGGCCTTGGTGGGCACCGGCCGGATCAGAATCTGGCGCACATGCACCACATTGCCGTCCTTTTCGTCCACCTTCAGGATATGGAACCCGGCCTCGTCCTCAATGGGCTTAGAGATCTGGCCGGGCTCCATGTTCGCGAGGGTGTCGTGCAAGGGGCCCTGGATCTGGCTCAAGGGAATATAGCCCAGGTCGCCCCCCAGGTCGCGGGTGTTGGGGTCGTCGGAATACTGCATGGCCAGGGTTTCAAAGTCCTCGCCCTTCAGGAGGCGCTGATACAGGTTCTCGGCCTTCTTGCGGGCCTTTTCCACCTGGGCGGGAGAGGGCTTGATCTGGATCAGAATATGCTGGAGTTGCACCATGGCGGGCCGTTCGGGCAGGGAGTCCTTCTTTTCCTCGTAAAAGCGGCGCACCTCGTCGGGCGTGACCACCACCCGGGGCCGGAGCCGCTGGTCAATGAGTTTCTGGATGTACAGTTGTTCCTTCACCCGTTCGCGGTACTGATCCTTCAGGCTCTGCCGGGTGAGGCCCTCCTGGCGGAGCTGGGCCTCAAAGTTCTCCTTGCCCATGCTCTGTTCCAGTTGCTGGATCTGCTGATCCATCGCCTGTTCCACTTCCTGGGGCGTCACATGGATGCTGGTATCCTTCAGGGCTTCCAGGTACAGGAGTTTCTGGTTGATGAGTTCCTCCAGCACCTGCTGCCGCAGAGCCTGAAGGTTCTGACCGTTGCTGGGAAACTGGGCCTGCAGGGTGTTCAGGATCTCCTCCACATCGGATTCCAGGATCACCTGATCCCCCACCGTGGCCACCACCCGATCCTGCACCGTCTGGTTCTGGGTTGTTTGTTGTGCCAGGAGCAGCGCAGGCAACAGGAAAAGTGCAAGCCTCTGGATCATTCCTCTTGAACCTCCTCGCGGTCTTGGGGTGTCAAACTGCCGTTTAATATACAGCAGGCCGTTTCGGGCCCGGCCGGTGCCTTGGCCGGGCGCCCGAGCGGCTTATTCTCTGGAGCCGTCGGGGGACGAAGCCGGGGACGGGTTCTTTTCCCGGAGTGCCAGGTAATTGATCCGCAGGTTGGCGAGCTGGAACTCCAGATCGCGGAGGGCGTCGGCCGGCACGCCGGCCCGGCGCACCAGGTCCAGCAGGCGTTCGGTGGCGTCAATGGCCAGGCGGGCCTGATCCAGGTCGCGGTGCTGGGTGCCGGTTTCGGGATGGGAGATGGTTCCCAGGAAGGCCCAGGCCTTCTGCACCAACTGGGCCGTGGAAATCAGCAGGAGGTCGGTCACCCGGAGGGGTTCCCGGGGCTGGGATTCTTTTTCCCTTTCGGCCATGGGACCGTCTCCTTTAAAGAGGCTGCGGGGGCGGCGCGGCACCGCCGCGCCGCCCCCGCAGCAAACCCTCAGTAGGTTCGATCCGAGGATTCAATGAAGAACCGCAGTTTGGCCGACCGCATCGGATGCTGCAGTTTCTTCAGCGCCTTGGCCTCAATCTGGCGGATCCGCTCGCGGGTGACATTGAAGATCCGGCCCACCTCTTCCAGGGTTTTGGGCGTTTGCCCGTTCAGGCCGAAGCGGTACTCCAGCACCTTCCGCTCCCGCTTGGTCAGGGTGCTCAGCGCCTCCTGCAGCTTTTCGCGGATCAGCGACTCGCGGGCCACCTCAAAGGGCGTTTTCTGGATCTTGTCCACCACGAACTCGCCCATCACGCTGTCGTTCTCCTTGCCCACCGGCTTATCCAGGGAGATGGGCTCCCGGGCGGCGTGCATGGCCTGCTTCACCTTGTCCACCGGAATATCCAGGTACTCGGCCACTTCCTCCACCGTGGGTTCCCGGCCCAGTTCCTGCATCAGGGCCCGGCTCGCCCGCGACACCTTGGTGATGGTTTCAATCATGTGGATGGGCACCCGGATGGTGCGCGACTGATCGGCGATGGCCCGGGTGATGGACTGCCGGATCCACCAGGTGGCGTAGGTGGAAAACTTGTAGCCCTTGCGATAGTCAAACTTTTCCACCGCCTTGATGAGGCCGGCGTTGCCCTCCTGGATGAGGTCCATGAACTCCAGGCCCCGGTTCATGAAGCGCTTGGCGATGCCGATCACCAGCCGCACATTGCCCTCCACCATCTTGGTCTTGGCCCAGTCCATCCGCTTTTCCTGCTCTTCAATCTCCTGGATCACGCGCTTGGCCTGGTCCAGATCCATCCCCAGCAGGTTCCGCAGGTTCTGGAGTGTGCGCTTCACCTCGCGGAGCCGGAAGGAGATCTCCATGAGCCGGTTCTCCTCCTCCAGGGTGGGCCGTTTGTCCTCGCGGGCCTGGATCCGCTCCATGATCTCGGCCGACTCGTTCTGGAGTTCCACCGACTCCTGCTGCAGTTCCTCGTACTGCTTCACCGTGTCCTTGAAGGCCCGCACGATCTCGTTGACCATGCGGAACTGCGGCTTCAGGCGGTCCAGCTTCCGGATGATGGTCTTCAGGGTGTCCCGGAGTTTCCGCCGCTCTTCGGGCGTCAGGTCCGCGGGCCGGTCCCAGAGGGGCATCACCTTCTGGATCCGCTCCTTCAGGAAGTCAAAGGCCTTGTACACGCGGGCCTTCTCCTCCTGGTTCTTCTGGCGGGAGGTCCAGTAGCGCGAGTCCACATGCACCAGTTCCTCAATCTGCACGATGCCCTTGCGGGAGAGTTCCATCTGGTGCAGGAGTTTGGTGAGCCCGAACTTGGTGCGGAAGATGCGGTGCATGATCTTGGTGCGCGCGTCGTCCAGCGTGGAGGCGTACTCCACCTCCTGCTCCTTGGTCAGGAGCCCGAGGTTGGAGATCTGCCGCAGGTAGGTCTTCGCAGGATCGTCGCCCGTCGGCGTATGCTCCAGCAGGTCCTCCTCCAGGTCCTGCTTCTTTTTGCGGCGACGCTTCTTTTTCCTGGGGACCTGCTCCTCCTCATACACATCAATGCCGTGGTCCACCAGGAGCATGATCAGTTCATCCAGGGCGTCGCCATGCGCATAGATCGGGGGCACCAGTTTGTTGATCTCCTGGTAGGAGATCCGGTTGCCCCGTTTCCGGGCGTATTCCACAACCTCCTGGAAGACCTCCCGCTTGGTGCGGACCTTGGGTTTCTGCATACTTTCGCCACCTCCTAAAGCAAACCCTTCAGCCGCTGTTCCGACAGCCGAAGGAGTTCCTGTTTCAAACGCTCAATCTCGGCCAGGCTGTCGCCCTCGGCGGCCATCTGGACCCGCATCTCCTTCTTTTTGATCTTCTCCAGGGCCCAGTGGCGCAGCAGGGCGGGATCCGTCTGGCCCAGCCGCATCTGAATGCGGGCGAACTCCGCCCGAAAGGCGGCATCCGCCTCGGCCAGAGCCTCCTCGGGGGCCACGCTTTCCTTCACCCGCTGCACCATCTGGCGCACCAGCGGGTGCCGGAACGCCTCGGGAGGCAACTGGAGAAGGCGCTGCCGCAGGGCCTCGTCGCCCAGAGCCACGGCCAGCAACTTGATCTCCCAGCGGTTCCCTTCCTCCGATGCCGTCCTGGGGGCCTCCGCCGCTCCGCCTCCCCGCCGGGGGGCGGCTTCGCGCCGCAGGACCTCCAGAGCCTCCCGCATCCGGCCGAGGTCGTAACCGTAGCGCTTCGCAGCCTCCTGCACGAAACTTTCCTGCAGCACCGGATCCCGGGCACCGGCCAGGGCCTCCACGAAGGCCCGCATCTGCCGGTACCCTTCCTCCACGGTCTCCGGCCTTTTCTGCAGGTAAAAGTCCACGATATCCACCGCCTGGTCCATCAGGCGCGGCAGGGCCTCAGGCTCGCGGCTTGCCAGGTCGGCCGGGTCCGTGTCCTCGGGCAGCAGGGCCACCCGGGGAAAGATCCCGGCTCCCAGAAGCACCGGAATCGTCCGCTGTACCGCCTTCACGCCCGCCTCGTCGCCGTCAAACAAAAGCAGCACATGCTTTGTGCTCCGCGCCAGTTGCCGGGCCTGGTACTCGGTAAAGGCCGTGCCCAGGGGCGCCACCGTGTTCTCGTAGCCCACCTGGTGCATCAGGAGCACATCCACCTGGCCCTCCACCAGGATCGCTTCGTCGCGGGCCCGGATGGCATCCCGCGCCTGCGGATACCCGTAGAGCAGCCGCCCCTTTTTGAACACCAGGGTTTCCGGCGTGTTCAGGTACTTGGGCTGGGCGTCGGCCAGGGTGCGGCCGCTGAAGCCCACCGTGCGGCCCGTGGCGTCCTGCACCGGAAACATCAACCGCTCGCGGAACAGGTCGTACACGCGGCCGTCGCTGGTCACCGTCAGCAATCCCGCCTGTTGCAGGAGTTCGCGCGTAAAGCCCTGGCGTTCCGCTTCCCGAATCAGCCCGAGGCCGGTCGGTGGAGCGTATCCCAGTTGAAAACGGGCCACCATATCGCGCCGAATCCCTCGCTGCTCCAGGTATCGCCTGGCCCCCTCCCCCGATGGACCCTGCAACTGCGATGCGTAATAAGTACGCGCGAAGTCCAGAATCCGCAAGAGGGGATTTCGGCGGTCCTCCCGATCGCCGTATTCAATGGTGATGCCCAGCCGCTGGGCCAGGATCTCCACGGCCTCGCGGAAACTCACGCCCTCGGTGTCCATCACGAAGCGGAACAGGTTGCCCGACGCCCCGCAGCCGAAGCAGTGGTACACTCCCTTGTCGGGGTCCACATAAAACGACGGTGTTTTCTCGGCATGGAACGGGCAGAGGCCCCGGTACGACCGGCCCGAACGCTTGAGGTCCACCCGCTCGGATACGATCTCCAGGATGTTGATGCGGCTGCGGATCTCCTCAATGGCCTCGTCAAACTTCATAGAAGGCATCGCGGGGCACCTCCATCTCCTGCTTGCCCACCCGCACATAGTGGCGGCCCTGGCGTTCGCCCACATACTCGGCCACGAAGCCGAAGGGCTTGATGCGATAGGTCTTGCCCACCACCAGGGTGCGGGCCGGCCGGGTAAAGGCCTCCTGTTCCTGCACCTTTTCGCGCACCTCGCGCTTCACGCTGGAGGCCAGGCTCACGGCCTCGCGGGCCCGCTCGGCCTGGGCGGCCTTCCGGAGCCGTCGCCGCAGTTCCTCGGCCTCGCGTTCCACCCGGCTCAGGATCTCCCGGGCCCGCTGCCGGGCGCGCTCCAGCCGCCGGGCCTCCTCCTCGCGCAGTTCCTGCTCCCGGGCGGCCAGGGCCCGGGCCTGCCGGGCCAGTTCCCGTTCCTTTTCGGCCAGTTGAATCTTCAAGAGCCGCAGGCCCTCCTCAAACTCCCGCAGGGTTTCTCGGGCCCGCTGGATCAAAGACGGTGGCAGCCCCTCGTGTTCCGCGATCTCCAGAGCGTGGCTTTCGCCCATCTCGCCGATCTCCATGCGGTAGGTGGGCCGACCCGTGGCCGGGTCGTAGCCCATGGAGGCGTTCACCATGCCCGGGGTGCGGGCTACGAGTTCCTTCAGGGGGCCGAGGTGGGTGTTGGCCACCACGCGGGCGCCCCGCTCCTTGAGTTCCACGAGCAGGGCATAAGCCAGGGCCGCGCCTTCGGAGGGATCGGTGGAGGCCAGCATCTCATCAAAGAGCACGAGGTCGCCGGGCTCCACCCGTTCCAGGAGTTCCCGGATCTCCCGCACGAGCGCAGTAAAACTGGACTCGCCCTTCAGGAGGTCCTGCTCGTCCTGGAACCCCAGGGCCCACAGGTTGTGGGGCAGGGGCACCCGTACCCTGCGGGCGGGAAAGGGAAACACGGCCATGGCGGCCAGCACCGCCAGGCCCAGGGTTTTCAGAGCCACGGTTTTGCCGCCCGCATTGGGCCCGGAGATGAGCAGCACCGCCTCGCGGAAATGCAGCGACAGGGGCACGGTGCCCTCAAACCCCTTTTCCTGCACCAGGAGGGGGTGGTACGCCTCCTCCAGCACAAACTCCGGGCCGTCGTGGATCTCGGGCAGCCTGGCGCCAAGGGCCCGGGCATACAGGGCCCGGGCGTACAGGGTTTCCAGGTCACCCAGCTGGCGGCTCAGCTGTTCCAGGAACAGGGCGTGGTGGTGCGTCCGGTCGGAGAGGGTGCGCAGGATGCGCTGCACCTCCTCGCGTTCCTCCTCTTCGCGGCGTTTCAGGCGATTCTGAACCTCAATGACCTCGTAGGGTTCCACGAAGAGGGTTTCCTCGGACTGGGAAAAGCCGTGCACCACGCCCCGGGGCTGTACATGCGACTTCAAGGGCAGCACATAGCGGCCGTTCTTGAGGGTCACGAAGGGTTCCCGGAGCCAGCCCTTGCGGTCGTAGGCCCGCTTCAGGGCCTCCATTTTGCGAAGAACCTCGGCCTCGGCCTCCTTTCGGGCCCTGCGGATCCGGGCGAGCGCGGGGCTCGCGTCGTCCAGCACCTCGCCCTGGGGGCCCAGGGACCGCCGGATCTCCTGGTACAGGCCCCGGAGCACCACGGGGTCCAGGAGCGCCTCCTGCACCGGTGTTCCCACCAGGGCCTCGTACAGGGTCAGGGCTGCGGCGATGAAATCCCGCACCTTCAAAAGGTCCTGGGGGGTCAGCAGCGCGCCGGCGCGGATCTTTTCCAGGGGCAGGGGCCCGGGCAGGGCGGCGAAATCCAGCCGGAGCCCCTGGTCCACCTCGTGGATCAACGCCTGGAGCAGGGCCTGCTGGCGGGCAATGGCTTCCCGATCTTCCAGAGGCTGGAGCCGTTCCAGGGCCTGGTGGCCCAGGGGAGACACAATGTAGCCCCGGAGGAGGGCCACCATCTTGCGGAACTCCAGCTTCTCCAGAGCACCCTCGGAGATCATAGAGGGAACTACATCTGGTTGTAGCGACGCATACGGCGGAGCATCCGGCGGCGGGCCGCCATCAGCTCCTTGCGCCGTCGTTCGGACGGCTTTTCGTAGAACTGGATCCTCTTCAGGTCTTGGAGGATCCCGTCCTTGGTCACCACCTTACGGAACCTCCGTAAGAGGCTGTCAAAGGACTCGCCGTCCCGCAAACGGACACCCGACATATAGGTTCACCTCCTTCGGGCTGTTCACTTTGAGGGTTCTTCACCCTTTTCACCCCGGCCACTCAGGACCTCTTTGAGCCGGTCTTTAAACGAGGAAGGCCGGGGATTGGGGTGGTGGCCTTCCTCCAGGGCTTTCCACGCTTTCAGGAGCTTGCGCTCTTCAGGACTGAGTTCCTCGGGCTTGGGCACCCGAATCACCACCTGAACCCAGAGATCGCCCCGACCGCCACGGAGCCGGGGCATCCCCTTGCCGGCCACCCGAAACTTCGTATGGCTGGGCGTGCCGGGCGGGACCTTTATTCTAACCCCTTCGCCCAGGATGTCCTGGACCTCTATTTTACCCCCGAAAACGGCCACGGGATAGGGGATCTCCACGGTGAGGTGCAGATCGTCGCCCTCCCGCCGGAACCGGGAATGGGGCTTTTCCTCAATGTACACCAGGAGGTCTCCCGGCGGGCCGCCCCAGGGGCCCACATTGCCGAGCCCCCGGAGGGTGAGGTACTGCCCCTCGCGCACCCCTGCGGGCACCCGGATCTTGACCGTGCGGGTTTTGGGCACCCGGCCGGTGCCGCCGCACACCGGGCACGGATCGGTCAGGATCCAGCCCCGGCCCTCGCACCGGGGGCAGGTGGCGGTGCGGACCATATCAAAGAAGAACTGCCGGGTGCGGGTTTGCACCACGCCGGTGCCGCCGCACACCGGGCAGGTGGTGCGCCGGCCGGTACGGGATCCGGTGCCGTGGCAGGCGTCGCAGCGTTCGTAGTGCTGGATGCGGACGGTTTTTTCGGTGCCGCGGGCGATCTCTTCCAGGGTGAGGGGCAGGCGGATCCGGATATCCTCGCCCCGGGGGGCCTCTTGGCTTTGGCGGCGGGCCCGCTGCGCGGGCCCGCCGCCAAAGCCGGTGCCAAAGAAGTGCTCAAAGATGTCCGAAAAGAAACGGCCCAGGTCGCCGCCGAAGATGTCCCGCAGGTCGTCAAAGTGGCGGAAATCCTGCCAGCTGAAGTTCCCCTCCCGGAAGGTCTGCGACACCCCTTCGTGGCCGTAGGTGTCGTACAGGCGGCGTTTCTCCGGGTCCATCAACACCTCGTAGGCTTCGGAGATCTCCTTGAACTTCTCCTCGGCCCACTTCTTCTTTTCCGGAGGATGGCGGTCCGGATGGTACTTCAGGGCCAGTTTCCGGTACGCCTTCTTGATCTCCTCCGGCGTGGCGTCCCGGGAAACGCCCAGAATCTCGTAGTAATCCCGCTTACCGGCCATGGTTCACCAGTAAGCGGCCGCCCGGCAGGCCATTACTCCACCACCTCGTAGTCGGTGTCCACCGGGCCCTCGGGCTTGTCCTTGCCCTCGCCGCCGGGCTTGCCGGCCTGCGGACCGCCGCCCGGCGCCCCCGCGGTGCCCGCGGCCTGCTGCTGGGTCTGCTGGTGGTAAAGTTCCGTGGAAATCTGGTTCCAGATGCGCTGGAGATCGTCCAGTTTGTTGCGGATGGCCTGGGCGTCCTCGCCCTTCATGGCCTCCTTCAGGGCCTTGATGGCTTCCTCCACCTGCTGCCTTTTGTCCGGCGCCACCTTGTCGCCCAGCTCCTTGAGCAGTTTCTCCACATTGTAGATGTACGCGTCGGCCTGGTTCCGGGCGTCCACCAGTTCCTTCCGGCGACGGTCCTCTTCCTTGTGCTTCTCCGCTTCCTCCACCATCCGCTGGATCTCCTCCTCCGTAAGGCCGCTGGAGGCGTGGATCCGGATGTCCGCCTGCTTGCCCGTGGCCTTGTCCTTGGCGGAAACATGGAGGATGCCGTCGGCATCGATGTCAAAGGTCACCTCAATCTGGGGCACGCCCCGCGGCGCCGGCGGAATGCCCGAGAGCTCGAACTGGCCGAGCAGGCGGTTCTCCGAGGCGATGGGCCGCTCACCCTGGTACACCTTGATGAGCACGCTGGTCTGGTTGTCCTCGGCGGTGGTATAGATCTTGGTCTTGCGGGTGGGCACCGTGGTGTTCCGCGGGATCACCACATCAAACACGCCGCCCAGGGTCTCCACGCCCAGGGAAAGCGGGGTCACATCCAGGAGCAGGATGTCCTTCACCTCGCCGGAGAGCACGGCGCCCTGGAGGGCCGCGCCGATGGCCACCACCTCATCGGGGTTGATGCCCTTGTGGGGCTCGCGGCCGAAGAAGTCGCGCACCATCTGCTGCACCAGGGGCATCCGGGTTTGGCCGCCCACCAGGATCACCTCGTCAATTTCGCCGGGCGAGAGTTTGGCGTCCTCCAGCGCCTGGCGGCAGATCTCAATGGTGCGCTCGATCAGGTCGCGGGCCATCTGCTCCAGCCGGGCCCGGGTGAGCTTGCGCTCCAGGTGCTTGGGGCCCGAGGCGTCGGCCGCGATGAAGGGCAGGGAGATCGTGGTCTCCTGCAGGGTGGAGAGCTCCTTCTTGGCCTTTTCGGCCGCCTCCTTGAGCCGCTGCAGGGCCATGCGGTCCTTGCGCAGGTCAATGCCGGTTTCCTCCAGGAACTCCTCCACCAGCCAGTTGATGATGCGCTGGTCAATGTCGTCGCCGCCCAGGTGGGTGTCGCCCTTGGTGGCGATCACCTCAAACACGCCGCCGCCGATTTCCAGGATGGAGATGTCAAAGGTGCCGCCGCCCAGATCGTACACGGCCACCTTGAGTTGCCGATCCTTCTTGTCCAGGCCGTAGGCCAGGGCTGCGGCGGTGGGCTCGTTGAAGATGCGGAGCACCTCCAGGCCGGCGATGCGGCCCGCGTCCTTGGTGGCCTGCCGCTGGGCGTCGTTGAAGTAGGCGGGCACGGTGATCACGGCCTTGGTCACGGGATGGCCCAGGTACTGCTCGGCGGCCTCCTTCAGGTAGGCCAGGATCTTGGCCGAGATCTCCTCGGGCGTGAAGTTGCGGCCCACGGCCGGAATGTAGACCTCCACGCGGTCGTTGGTGCCGGACACCACCTTGTAGGGGACCCGCCGCGCCTCTTCGGTCACCTCGCTGTACCGGCGGCCCATAAAGCGCTTGATGGAAAACACGGTGTTTTCGGCGTTGGTAATGGCCTGACGCTTGGCCAGCGAGCCCACCAGCACCTCCTGATCCTTGAAGGCCACCACCGAAGGCGTGATCCGCTCGCCCTCGGGGTTGGGAATGATCACGGGCTCGCCGCCCATCACCACGGCCACCACGGAGTTGGTCGTTCCCAGGTCAATGCCGATCACCTTTTCCCGGGCGCTCATGACGATTCACCTCCTTCGTCTTCGTTCTTGGCCTCTACCCCCTGGCCGCGGGAGACCACCACCTTGGCCGGGCGCAGCAGGCGCTCTTTGAAGTAGTATCCCCGCTCGTATTCTTCCACCACGGTCCCGGCGGGCGCCTCGGATTCCACCATGGACACGGCCTCGTGCTTGCGGGGGTCAAAGGGTTCCCCGCGGGAATCAAAGGCCTTCAAGCCCTCGCGTTCCAGGATCTCCTGCAGCTGGCGGAAGATCATGCGCACGCCGTCCCGGATGGCCCGGGCGTCGGCCTCCTCCGACACGGCCAGGGCTCGCTCAAAGTTGTCCAGCACCGGCAAAAGTTCGCTCACCAGGCGTTCGGAGGCGAACTCCACCGCCTGTTTCCAGCGCTGGTCCATGGCGCGCTTGTAGTTCTCAAAGTCGGCCCGGATCCTGAGGTACAGGTCCCGGAACTCGTCACGCTCCCGCTTCAGGGTTTCCACCTCTTGCTTCAGCCTCTCCATCTCCTGCTTCAGCCGTTGGGTCCAGTGTACCCGTTTCTGCCTCTCCGCCATGGGACCACCTCCGAGCGGGGATGAAGTCAAGTTGCTATATGTTTACTCAGATTTTCTGCAGATGTCAAGCCCTGCCGGCGATTGTACAGCATGCCACAGCCGGGCCGTATATTGAGGGCACCCTGGGAGGTGTGCGATGGAGGTGCTGAAGGAATACCGGGTGAACGATCGTCGGGTGCTCGTGGGTGTAGGCGACATCACCGAGGAGGTGGTGGACGCCATCGTGAACGCGGCCAACTCGTACCTGAAGCACGGGGGCGGGGTGGCCCGCGCCATCGTGCGGAAGGGCGGCCGGATCATCCAGGAGGAGAGCGACCGCATCGGCTATGTGCCCGTGGGCCAAGTGGCGGTGACCTCGGCCGGCAAGCTGCCCGCGCGGTACGTGATCCACGCCGTCGGCCCCCGCTGGGGCGAGGGCGACGAAGACGAGAAACTGCGGAGCGCCGTGGCCAACGCCCTGGCCAAGGCCGAGGAACTGGGCCTTACGAGCATCGCCCTGCCCGCCATTTCCATGGGTATCTTCGGGTTCCCCAAGGACCGCGGCACCCGCATCATCCTGGAGACCGTGGTGGAGTTCCTGAGGAACCGGGCCCGCTATCTGCAGGAGGTGCGCCTTGTGGACATCTCCCGCGACACGGCCGAGCACTACCTGGCGGCGGCCCGGAGCCTGGGGCTGGAATCCGGCAACGGCCCGTAAAGGCTGCCGGCTTGCAGCCCCAGAGCCGGCGGCATAGACTAATGCCATTGTCTCAGGAGGTTTCTGCCGATGAGAGTGTTGGTATACGGCATGGACGGCGCCACCTGGCGCGTCATTCGGCCGATGATGGAAAAGGGGAAGATGCGGAACCTCCGTTCCCTCATGGAACGGGGGTCCTATGGGGTGCTCCACTCGCTGGAGCCCATGATCTCCCCGATGCTCTGGACCACCATTTCCTCGGGCAAGGTGCCCGAGAAACACGGGGTCAAGGACTTCGTGATCCCCAGCGATGCGGTGAAAACCCGCCGCATCTGGGACATTCTGGAAAAGTACGGCAAAACCGTAGGCATCTTCGGCCACATGGTCACCTGGCCGCCCCGGCCCATCCGGCACTTCATGATTCCGGATGTCTTCGCCCGGGGGCCGGAAACCTATCCACCGGAATACCAGTTCATCCGGGAAATGGCTGTCGCCGAGGCCGCCGGCGCCCGCTCCCTCGCCAAGTACCTGGGCTATGTGTGGCAGGGGGTGCGCCACGGCTTCCGGCTGTCCAGCCTGTGGGCCGCCGCCCGTTACATGGCCGAAGAAAAACTGCGCCACTACGGCTACCTGGACACCTATTACCGGAAGCGGCTCCTGAAACTCCGGTTCCAGGCCGACCTCTTTGTGCACCTGGTGCGCCGGTTCCAGCCGGATTACCTGTTCTTCTATTCCAATGTCACCGACGCCTGCGCCCACCTGTACTGGAAGTTCCACGAACCCGAACGGTTCCCGGAGGTCACGGAGGAGGAGGTGCGGAAGTACGGCGGCGTGCTGGAGGAGGTGTATGAGGCGTCGGACCGGGCCCTGGGCCGGATCCTCAAAACCCTGGGGCCGGAAGACCAGGTGCTGGTGATCTCCGACCACGGCTTCCAGCCGGTGCCCCAGATGGAGGACACCAAAACCTATGTAGTACGGAGCGAGGCCCTGCTCAAGGCCCTGGGGGTTGCAGACCGGGTGCGGTATGTGGTCATCTCGGACCGCACCTATATCCGAAGCCTGGGCAACGATACCGCCTTTGAAGACCAGTTGATGGAACGCATCCGCCGGATCCAGATCCACGGGGTGCCCCTGTTCGTCACCAAGCGCGACAAGGTGGGCTATGTGCTGGTCACCGTGAACAACCGCGAGGCCTCGCCGCACATTGACCTCTCCGAAAGCGTGGAGATTGAAGGGAAACCTGTGCCCCTGGGCAAACTCCTGAGCGAGTCCGACACCCGGATCTCGGGCGAGCACCACCCCGAGGGCATCATCGTGGTGGCCGGCCCGGGCTTCAAAAAGGGCGTGGAAATTGAGGGCGCCTCGGTGCTGGACATCACGCCCACCGTGCTGGCCCTCTTCGGCATCCCCATCGGCCGGGACATGGACGGCAAACCCCTGACCCAGGTGCTGGCCGACTCCGTGGCCGAGGCCATCTCCTATGTGGACACCCACGACGAAGACTACACCTACAGCAGCGAGGAGGGCGAGTACACCGACGAACTCAAGGAACACCTCCGGGGCCTCGGCTACCTGTAGGAACCCCATCTTGCGTGCCGTCATCCTGGTACTGGGCCTGGGCAACGACCTTGTAGGGGACGACGCCCTGGGCCCGATGGCGGTGCGCCGCCTGGCCCAAACCTTGCCCCATCCCGCCATTCGGTATGAAAGCACCGCCGAGTCGGGCCTGCGGCTCCTGGATCACATCGCCGGATTTCAGTACCTCCTGGTGATGGATGTGCTGCAGGATCCGCGCCGGCCCGCCGGCACCCTGCTGGAGTACTCCCTGGAAGACCTACCCGCATCGGCAACGGCAATGTCCTTGCACGCCATGGGGTTGGCCGAGGTTCTGGCCACCGGGAAAGCCCTGGGTTTGACCATGCCCCGGGAGGGCCGGGTGCTGGCGGTGGTGGCCCGGAACCTGCAGACCCTCGGGGCTCCCCTGAGCCCTGAGGTGGCCCAAACCCTGCCCCGGCTGGTGCGCCGGGCCCAGGAGGTGCTGGAAACATGGCTCAAAAGCGTGTCGTTTTAGAAGAGGGTATCCTGAAGTCCAACGACCTTCTGGCCCAGAAGGTGCGCGAAGACCTAAGGCGCCGCCGAATCCTGGTCACCAACCTGCTTTCCTCCCCGGGGGCCGGCAAGACCGCGCTCCTGGAGGCCCTCGCCCAAAACCTCGGCCCCCAGATGGCGGTGATCGTGGGGGATGTGCAAACCCGGCGTGACGCCGAACGGCTGGAGCGGCACGGCATCCAGGCCGTTCAGATCGTCACCGGCGGCACCTGCCACCTGGAGGCCCGGATGGTGCTCAGGGCCCTGGAGGAACTCCAGGGCACCCCCCGGTACCTCTTCATTGAAAATGTCGGCAACCTGGTGTGCCCGGCCGGCTTTGACCTGGGAGAGCAACAGCGCTGGGTGCTCCTGTCCACCCCCGAAGGCGACGACAAACCCCTGAAGTACCCCGAGGCGTTCCTCACGAGCCATGTGCTGGTGATCACGAAGATGGACCTCGTGCCCCATGTGCCCTTTGATGTGGACCAGGCCGAGGCCTATGCCCGGTCCCTGAACCCCCGGCTCCGGATTTTTCACACCTCCGTGATAACGGGCGAGGGCCTGGAGGCCCTCCTGGCCCATCTGGAGCACACCTACCGCTCCCTGTTTCCCGATGCATGAGGCCTCGTTGATCCAGGCGCTCCTGGAACAGGTGCAGGAT
>JALXEF010000066.1 GCA_027069855.1 Caldifarciminota bacterium | reverse complement strand
GTGGTGGGGGAGCAGGGGGAGCCTGGGGTGTACCGGGTGGAGGTGCCGGTAGGTTCGTTGGCGAGCGGGGTGTATTTCCTGCAGGTGAAGGTGGGTAAAGAGTACCGGAAGGTAGCCCGGTTCCAGGTGATCCGATGAGCTTCCTGCCCCGACCGATCTTTTGCCTCTACAGCCCGGACCTCCTGTGGGAGCGGGCTCCACAACACGGGATGTATCGGCGGGGGCGCCGGCGCCCCCGCCGGGGATCCCGGCGGAACCCTGCCCTTTACCGGGATGTGTTCCGGAAAGTCGTCAAGATAAGGAGGACCCCATGCGTTTCCGAGCCCTCCTGGTGATGCTGGGGGTGCTGGCGGCCTGGATCGGTGGCCTGGAGGCCTACCTGGATGTGTTCACCTCCACGGGCGACCTGTTCCGGACCACCAACGGCACCGCCTGGCAACACGTTGCCAGCTTCGGATACAGCGACGGTGCGGCCTATGTGATCGCCGACAACGGCACCGGCTATTTCCTGACCCAGAGCGGCCTGATTCTGCGGTCCCAGGACCAGGGCCACACCTGGACCCCTCTCGTGAACTACTCCGTGTCCGATGCCGTAGACCTGCTGCGGGACTCGGTGAACGGCTACTGGTTCCTGCTGACCGCCTCCGGTGACCTGTACCGGGGAACCGATGTACAGTCCATGACGCCGGTGGCCAATGTCGGAGGCACCGATTGCGTGGGCCTGGTGCGGGAGCGCGGCGGCGCAGCCTCCACCGGGCTCGTGGTGGTCACCCGTACCGGCGATGTGTTCCGTTCCACGAACCACGGTACCTCCTGGCAGCGCGTGGGCAATGTGGGCATGTCCGATGTGGTGGACCTGGCGGCCGACCTGGACACCCTGCAGGTGCTCACGGAAACCGGCGACCTGTGGCGTTCCACCGATCACGGGACCTCGTGGACCCTGTGGGCCACGGTGTCCCAGGTGGGCACGCGGGCCCTGCTGGCCGACCGGAGCGGCTACCTGTTCCTGGTGGACCAGACCGGAGCTCTGGCCCGGTTTCTGAGCGGCTCCTGGACCTGGCTGGGGACCGCCAACCAGGTGTTCGTTCAGGGCATGGCCGCCGCTGGCAGCCCCACCCTGGTGCAGGAAGACGGTTCCGAGACCCCAACCCAATGGCGCTTGTTTCCCAACCCCTCCCGGGGCCTCTTCTACCTAATGGCCCCGGCAAACCAGATCCCCGAAACCTTTGAGGTGTGGGACGCCCTGGGCCGAAGGGTCACCCGGGGCCGGATCACCACCCAACCCCCCGTCCTGGATCTTCGCTCCCTTGCCCCTGGCGTTTATTGGGTGCGGTGTGGGCCTCAAAGGTTTCGGGTGGTGAAATACTAACCCACCAGAGCCCGCACGCAGGAGGGGGTTCTGGTGGGGGCAAAAAAGGAGGAAAGAACATGAAGAAGACCCTTGCCTGGATGGTGGCGGCCCAGTTGCTGGCCGTAGTCGGCACCGGGTGGAGCCTGGCAACCCATCTGGTGCCCGAAGATTCCCGGGAACCGGCCCGGGTGGCCCGGGTGTTTCCCGGCGATCTGAAGGTGGTGACCCACGGTATCGTGGGCAACGATCTGGCCCTCTTGGGTGTGGACGAAACAGACCGGCCGGAGGTGCGCTTTGACCATGCCCTGCCCGCCCGGTTTTCCTGGTTCGTCGGCGATCCGGCGACCTGGCGCCGGGATGTGCCGGCCTATCGCCAGGTGGAGTTCCGGGAGGTGTACCCCGGGATCCATCGCGTGGTGACCGGCCTGGAAAACGGCCAGGTGGCCGTGGCCTGGTGGGTGGAGCCCGGGGCCGACCCCTCCCGGATCCGGTTCCGGGTGCAGGCGCCCGAGGTGTCCTGGAGCCCGCAGGAGATCCGCCTGGGGAACCGGGTCCTGACCCATCTCCGGGCCTACCAGGGCACCCGCGAAGTGCCGGTGGCCTTTGAGCCTGTGGGCGAGGGTGTGTTTGGGTTCCGCCTGGGCGCCTATGATCCTACCGAACCCCTGGTGATCGACCCCGACCTGACCACCCTGGAGGCTGCCACCTACCTGGGCGGTTCCCAGTCCGACGAGATCAGAGATATGGTGGCCACCACCAACGGCCTGTATGTGGTGGGCTCCACCGCCTCCAACGACTTTCCTACTTCCTCCTCGGCCTACGATGGTTCCTACAACGGCGGCGCCTTTGATGTGTTTGTGGCCCGGCTCAGCTCTGACCTGGATTCCCTGTACGCGGCCACCTTCCTGGGCGGCTCGAGCAGCGATCGGGGCAACGGTGTGGATGTGAACTTCGCCGGCCAGGTGGCAGTGGTGGGCCAGACCTTTTCCAGCGATTTCCCGCTGGCGAATCCCTATGACGGCAACCTCACCGGCTCGGCCGATGCCTTCGTCGCCCTGCTGTCCGGCAACCTGGACAGCCTGATTGCCTCCACGTACCTGGGCGGCTCCGATGTGGACTGGGCCCACGATGTGGCCGTGGGCCAGGGCGACACAGTGTTCCTCTGCGGCGCCACCTATTCCAACGATTTTCCCACCACCTCCGGCGTGCTGGACAACTCCTACAACGGCGGCATGGAGGGATTCATCTCGGCCTTTACGCCGAACCTGAACAACCTGGCCGCCAGCACCTATGTAAGCGGCGATGCCGACGAGGAACTCTACGAAATCTTCGCGCATCCCACCAAGTCGCTGGTACTGGTGGTGGGCTACTCTTCGTCCAGCAACATCCCCATGAGCAGCAACGGCTACGACACGGATGTGTTCGCCCAGGATGCCTATGTGCTCCGCACCAACAACGCCCTGAGCTCGGTGGTGGGCGCCACCTTCTTCGGCGAAGCAGGCCCCTCCTACCAGGGGTATCCCACCACCGGCTACACCGTGACCCAGCTCTCCGGTGGCGATGTGGTGATCGGAGGCTCCGTGGACGGGCAGCCCAATGCCACCCCGCTTTCCATTGTGGGTGGTTTTGACAGCGATTTTGATGGCTACGCCGAGGGGTTTGTGGCGCGCTTTGACTCGCTTCTCCAGAACCTCGTGGCCTCCACCTATGTGGGCGGCAACGGTGAGGAAGCGGTGAGAGATGTGGATTGGGTCCAAACCACCCACAACACGGTGGTGATTACCGGCCAAACCTCTTCCACGGACATGCCCTACCACAGCAGCCTGACCCCCTACGATGCTTCCTACAACGGCGGCACCGATGCCTTCGTGTACACCCTGGCCGAGGATCTCTCCCTCACCTACGGGTTCACCTATTACGGCGGTGCTCAGAACGATGAAGGCCGCGCGCTGTCGGTGTTGCCCAACGCCCTGGTGATCGCGGGTGCTACGGATTCCTCGGTTCTGCCTCTGGCTGGGACCCCCTATGACGACACGCCCGATGGTCCTCAGGATGGGTTCCTGGCGCGGTTCAACAACACCGGTCCCCCGCCCGTAGGAGTGGCGGAAACCGACCGGGGCACGGCCGGGAAGCCGGTGCGCTGGCTCCTGCCCGACCGGCTGGAGTTCAGCCTGCAGCAGGCCGCCTATGTGGGTCTGGAGGTGTACGACCCGGCCGGCCGGCTGCTGGAACGCCGCACCCTGGGGGTGCTTCCTGCCGGGCGCCACGAGCTGCGGCTGCCGGGTTCCGGCGTGGCCCTGGTACGCGTTCGGGTGGGTGACCGGCTCTGGACCCTGCGGGTCGTGCGCCCGTAGAGGCGAGGATTGAAAGTCCTCCCTGCCCCCACCTACCCTGCAGGAGGGGGTGGTGGGGGATGGGCTCAGGAGAAACTGAGGGGAGCGCCTTCGCGCAGGCGCTGAACCAGCTGCTGGAGTTCCCGGGAGGGGGAAACGCCGAAGTCGCGTTCCAGAAGGGTTCTCAACTTTTCGTAGTGGCGCAGGGCACCGCTGCGGTGCCCCTGTTGCCAGAGGCTCAGGATCATGAGCCGGTGCCCGGCCTCGTCGTAGGGATCATCGCTGATCAGCCGGTAGGCGTGTTCATAGGCCACGCGCGGGGCCAAACGCTGGAGTGCCAGGAGCCCCAGCCGCAGGCGGGCCTCCCGATGGAGCCGGGCCAGATGCTGACGATAGAACTCCAGGTCCGGATGGTCCATGCCCGGCAGGAAGGGGCCCTGGTAGAGTTGCACGGCCTGTTCCAGGTGGTCTTCGGCCTCGGTCGGATCGCCTGCAGCCAGGCCCTTCCGAACCCCCTGCTCAAAGGCCCAGGCGTCCACCTCCACAAGGAGAGGGTTCAGGCGCAGGCGGCCCTCGTGGGTTTCCACCAGTGCGGGCAGGGTGCGTTTCCGCAGGTGGCTGAGCACGATATCCAGGGGGTTGGTGCTGGTGGCCTCGGGCCAGAGCCGGGCCAGAACCTCCTGGCGGGCCAGACCCTGGGAGGCTCCGCGGGCCACGAGTAACCCCAAGAGGAGCCAGGCCCGGCGGTACCGGAAGTCCCGTTCCTGAAGGGGCTGCGGCCAGCCCGGGAGCCGGAGCTCGGCGGTGCCCAGGGTGGTCAGCCGGCCCCGCTCGCCCCCTTTGAGGGCCTGGAGCATGAGGCTCTTGGGATCCTCGTACCAGCCCAGGGCCCCGGTTTCCAGGGCCAGGGCACGCCACTTCTCCCGGTACCGTTCCTCGCCGGTCAGGAGCGCCAGCGACCGGTAGGTCCAGAGCAGGCCCATCCGGTGTTCATGGGTTTCCAGCAACTGGATGCACCGTCGCCAGGCCTGCCGGGCCTTCCGACGGTGTCCCTCGTGCCATTCCAGGAACCCCTCCAGGCGATAGAAGGCCGCCCGGTCGACGACCATGGAGTCCCGCAAGCGGCGCCGGAGGGCCTCCAGCCGATCCCGGGCCTCATCGTACCGCTGTTCCATCCAGCGGAGATGAGCCACCTCCAGGTCGGTGGCAAAGGCGTCCGATTCCGGCCGGGCACAGGTGGCCACCCTGATCTGGGTGAGCCGCTGCACCTGCTCCCGGTAGGCCTCCAGGTTGGGCAATTCGCGATAGTGGCTGGCCGCCACGATCGTGATGGAATGCAGCATGGAGTCAATGGGGTACCGTTCGTTCTGGCGCAGCAGGTACCGGAAATAGCGTTCAAACTCTTGGTGGTTGCCTTCGGCCGACAGGAGCCAGAGCCAGAGGAATTGCCAGCTCAGCAGGTTGATGCGGAGATCCTCGCCCCCCTGCCGCGCGATGTCCTCCAGGGTGGCCCGGGCCTCGCGCAGGCGGCCGGCATCAATGACCACCGACTGCAAATAGAGCCGGGTGGAAAGGAGAATCTCCTCTTCAGGGAACCGTTGCCGGTACCAGGATACCAGTTCCCAGGCCTTCAGGGTTTCCTGGGAACACATGCGGAGGGTAATGGCGTTTTCCAGCGCCCGCTGCCGAAGGTCGAGGAACGCCGTAGTTTCGATGAATTGCCGGAGTTCCCGGTAGATGGGCTCGCGATGTTTACGAAAGTGCAGGCGGTACAGCAGGCGATAGAGATGGGCGAAGTCCCGCTCGCGGGGGGATTGGGCCAGGCGCTCGATGGTCTGCACGGCCCGTCGGGCCTTCCGTTCGTCCCAGGCCATCACCCAGCGGCCGAACAGGGTGCCGTGGATGCGGAAGATATGGCGGGGAGAAAGGGGTTCCAGCGCCCTGGCCAGCCGGGCAATCTCCGGATGTTCGGGGTCGTGGAAGGCCAGCAGGGAGGCATACTCCCAGCCCACCTCCACCCTGAGGTCCGGGGGTAGGTCGGCCGGCAGGTGGTACCAGAGCCAGTGGAGCAGGTCGGCGGCACTCCGGCGGTCGGCTTGGCGGATGAGCGCGCGCCCCTGGTCCAGCCAGAAGGTCACCTCCTCGGGTGTTTCCGGTGCCAGACCTTCGGGAGGGGGCAGGAGGACCTGGTGCCAGGGCAGGCTCCGGAGCCCTTCGGAGGCCAGGATGGAGGGCAGGAGGGTGCGCAGGATCCGGACGCGGGTTTCCGGCGTGGCCAGGAGATGGCGTAGATGGGGCACGACGGTGGGCGGCGGAGGATATAGCCGGTGGGCGTCCCGGGTTAAAAGGCCCAGGTGTTCCGCCGGAGCCAGGGCGGCCTCCAGGGATCGGGGCGCCAGGGCCTGGACGAACACCAGGGGCACCGGCGTATTCAGCAGGCTCATCAGGGCCAGGATGTCGCGGCTTTCCAGGGCCAGGGGCCGGACCTGTTCCTCCAGTCGGGTTCGCAGGTGTTCGTGGAGCCAGGAAGTGGCCGGCGGATGGGAACCCTGGCGCAGGGCCAGGTGCAGGAGCAGGGGGAACCCGCCGGTGGCCTCGTGCCAGCGCCGGAGCGCCTGCTCGGACACCTCCAGTCCCTCATGCTGCAAGAACCGGGCGGTTTCCTGGAGGGAAAGGGGAGGCAGGGTGATCCGCTCCTGGCTCCAGGTTCTCCAGGAGGGGTCCTGGGAGACCACCAGGGCCAGCCCCGGGGTCCGGGCCATTTGCTGGAGCAGCAGGCGGAGGTCGTGCTGCTGTCCCAGAGGAGCCATATCGTCCAGGAGAAGTAGCAAGGGGCGGACCTTTGAGAGGCCCTGCAGGCAGGGGTAGAGGGGCACAGGGCCCTTCGCTTTTTCGCCGCCGGGGAGTTCTACCGGCACATAGGGCTGCAGGAAGGGGAACCGGTGGAGGATTTGCTCCAGTTCGTCGGCCGGGCAGTAGCGGGGCAGATGGAGCAGTTGTTCGGGATAGAGTTCGCCGAGTTGCTGGAACAGGGTTTGGGCGTCCAGGACATGGCGGAGATACAGGGCAAAGGTGCGGTGGCGGAACCGGCGTTGCACCTCCAGGAGGAACCGGGTCTTGCCCACGCCCGGGGCGCCGGTAACGAGGGCGAAGAGGAACCCCTCCCTGCGGGTGCGGCGGAGCAGGTTCCGCACCTGGTGAAGTGCTTCATTGCGTCCGACGAAGGGCTCCATGGGGCTGTGTGGCTGAGCCGATTATACCAAGGGAACCATAGAAGGTCAAACTACCCAATAGGGCTACGATAAGTGGATGCTTTCAGAAAGGCCCTGGCGGCGGGCCCGAAGGGCCCGCCGCCAGGGGAATTTTCAGACGGGTGTCAGTGCAGTACGACGAGCCGCCGGGTGACGGGTGTGCCCTGGGTGGGGGTGAGCCGCACCAGGTACACACCGGTCGGCAGGTCCTGAAGTTGCACCTGGAACTCGCTGCGGCCTGCAGGGACCGTGCCCTGAAAGATCCGCCGTACTTCACGGCCGGCCGCATCGTAGAGGTTCACCTGAATTCGGTCTGCGGAGGGCAGAGAGAAGGACACCCGGGCCAGGGTTCGTGCGATCGACGGGTGCACCTGCAGTGCCAGGGCGGGCGGTGTCGGAGCCGGGGTTTCCTGTACGGCCACCGGAGGAAGGCCGAAGACGCTGCGCTGCAGGTAGGCCGCCAGGGTTTCGGCCACGGCGCCCCGGCCCGTCTGGGTCAGGCTCCCCAGTTCAAAGGCATGGGCCACCGTGTGATAGGTCAGGCTGTTGTAAGTTCCCTGGTTGAGCACACCGTGATTGTAACCGGTGGAGGGATTGCGGAGATAAACCTCCGGGGCGCCGCCGTCCGGCGGACTGGAGTGTAGTACCAGCCGGTCCATGTAGCTGTTTTCTCCGGTGTAGTTCCAGGTGTGGCCGTCAATCCAGGGGAGGTAGCTGTTGCTCAGTCCCTCCAGGGAACTGAGGTCGGCCCCGCCGTCCTGGGAGTTGCTGGGATCAATACCGAAGTAGGGGTCGTACACGGTCCGCTGATCATCGTAAGCCCAGGCGTCGCCGCCCTCCATGTAGACATTGCCGCCGCTGTGCAGATAGTCCACGATGGTGTTGGCTTCTGTGGAATTCAGCACATAGTTTGCGCTATAGATGCCCAGGAAAATCCACACGCTCTGGTAGTTTTGCATGGTGCTGAGGGAGGGAAAGGTGGTGGTATACTCGCCGGCCCAACCCCAATACTGGAGCTGGTGATCAATCTTCGGCCCGGAAGACTGATTGGGGTCCATGTCCACGATCAGGTACTGGGTGCCCTGGCGGTACACCGTGAAGGTCCCGGCTCGGTGGTCGTTGGCCGGGTTCTGGTCACCGGTTAGATCGGTCCAGGCGGTATCGTGGTATACCGTGGCCGGGTCGGTGTAGTAGAAGGTGTGGCTCGGGAAGGTCACCTGAACCGTGTTGCCGGGGGCCAGGTTGGACACCGTGCTCACAGCCGAGTAGATCCGCTGGCCGTTGGGCGTGGCAATCACGAAGTACACATCAAAGGTTTCGGTGTAGTTGCCGTTGTTGGTGACCTCTACCTGCGGGGTGATGGTTTGGGAAGTGGTGCTGTTCACCGTCAAAGTGTCGGTCGGGGCCAGGATGCTGCTGACCAGCACATCGTGGTTGTACGATTGAATGGCATTGACCGCCGCCAGGGCGTCAATGCGGCCGGTGCCGTAGGCCGAGTCCTTGCCGGTGATGCCCCGGTCTATGCTGGTAACCTCCAGGATGGAGTCAATTTCCACCGGAGTAAGGGCCGGGTTTTTGCTCAGCATCAACGCCACGGCTCCCGACACATGGGGCGTGGCCATGGAGGTGCCGTCCCAGCCGCTCAGGTAACCGGTGTTGTTCTGGTAGTCCAGGGAGGTGATGTTGACCCCGGGAGCCGACACATCGGGCTTGATGAGGCCCCGTTTGCCGTAGGTGCCCACATAGGGGTAATCGTTGTAGCCGCTGATGCTGGACCAGGTGACACCGCCGCGGGAGGAGAAGGAGGCGATGTTGTCGTAGGAATCCGTGGCACCCACGGTGATCACGCTGGACTGCGACCCATTGGAGCCGTTGGCGGCCTGGTCGGGGTGTTTCCAGGGCGAGGGGATGTCGCCCGGGGTATCCACATTGTCGGGGGCGGCATCGGGACAGGAGTTCCAGGGGTCACTCAGATCGCCCTCGTTGCCGGCCGCTGCCACCCACACGATGCCGGCGGCCAACACATTGTCGGCCACCTGGCGCCAGGTCTGGCGGTCCGGGTTGTACCGGTGGCACCAGCCGATGGAAGCCGAGAGCACATCGGCCCCGTTGTCCAGGGCATACTGGACGGCCTCCCACACATCGGACTCGTTACCACCGCCCTGGGAGTTCAGGATCTTGAGGGCCATGATCTGGGCGTCGGGGGCGACGCCGGTCTGGGTGCCCGCGGTGCCATCACCGGCCACGGTGCCGGCCACATGGGTACCGTGCCCGTGATCGTCCATGGGGTCGCCGTCGTTGTTGTAAAAGTCGTAGCCGTGGATATCGTCCACATAGCCGTTGCCGTCGTCGTCAATGCCGTTGTTCGGAACCTCGCCGGAATTGGTCCACACATGGTCGGCCAGGTCCACATGGTTGTAGTTGACCCCGGTGTCCAGCACGCCCACCACGACGCCCTGGCCGGTGTAGCCCTGGGCCCATACATCGGGGGCGTTGATCTGGCTCACACCCCAGGCGATGGCCTTGGTGCGGGGTGGTGTCCACGGGGTTTGGGAGTGGTCGCGGACCGAGGGCCGGGGTTTGATCTTCGGGGCCTTGGAAAGGAGCACATAGCGCTCGGGGTTGTACCGTACATAGGCCACTTCCGGCCGCTGAGCCACGGCCCGGATCACCTCAGGGGTCGCCTGAAAAGCCACCACATTGGCAATCCACAGGGGACGAATGCGGTGGACTTTGCCCTGCTGTTCCTGGGCGTGCAGATACTGCAGAAGCTCCCGCTGGCTTTCCCGGGCCACGGTCTTGAGCACCTGGATCACATGGCGGCGGGCTTCCTGCTTGGGGAGATGACGGGTTTCGGCGATCAGGGACTGCGGGTCCACCTGTTCCACCAGCACGGCGTACACCGGAAGCGGGCCCTGCGTGTTCTTCATCGCCTCTTCCAGGTCGGGCGATAGCACACCGGCCTGGAGACCAGTCCATAGCACTATGCCAGCCACGAGCCAACCGTAACGCATCTATACCTCCTCTGGTTTGAAATACGACGCCCTCACTATACGGCTGACCGCGGCCTCCGAAATCCAATTTTACGGGATGGCAAACCCCGCGGTCATCCACATACGGCCGGGGGTGCCGTCCCTGCGGTAGGAGTAGAACCAGGCCGGGTGCTCGTAGGTGCAGAAGGGGGGCGGCAGGATCTGGGACTCGGGCACACCTACCTGAACCAGGTGGTGCCGGTGCACGGTAAACAGGTCCAGGTACCGGCGGCCGTTCCGGTGCTCCACAAAGCCGGGGAACCACGCGTCAAACTCCGGGCCCACCTCGTAGTGGCACCCCCGGATGGCCGGGCCGTAGGCCACCCACAGGCGTTCGGGCCGGGCGCCCAACTGCCGGAGCCGCTGGAGCACCGCCTGAAGGATGCCGGCCCGGGTGCCGCGCCAGCCGGCGTGGACCAGGGCGAACACGGGCACCTCGGGGTCGGCCAGCAGGCCGGGCAGGCAGTCCGCCACCTGGATGCCCACCTCAATGCCCGGCCGGTGCACGATCCAGGCGTCGGCTTCGGGCCGGCCGGGCGGCGGATCCGGGCCCACCTCAATCCATCGGCGGCCGTGGACCTGCCGCAGGGTCCGTATGCCCGAGGGCTGAAAACCCGCCTGCCGTCCGTAGAACCGCACCCGCCACCCTTCGGGCAGCCCCTGGAGGGCCAGCACCGCGCCGGGGGTGTGCCAGGTCCAGGCCAGGCGGGTCATGGAAGTTCCTCTTCGGCGAACCAGAGCCGGATTTCCCGGATCCGGCGGTACAGCGTGCCGCCGGGCACAAGGCCCAGGCGTCGGGCCACCCGGGCCGCGGGCAGGGCCGGGCCGATGCGTTCCAGGGCCAGGACGATCACCGCTGCGGCCCAGAGTTCCGGCCGCCGCACCCGGGGAGCCTCGTAGGAGGAATACTGGGCCCAGAGATCGATGGCCTCTTCCAGGGCCTCGGCTGGGGCCTCGTACTGCTCAAAGTACCGTTCCACCAGGTAGAACACCCGCAGGTACTCCGGAGGCGGGTTCAGGAGGTCGGGCGCCAGGTCCGGCCCTTCCACCAGCACCTCCCGCAGCATGGCCAGGAAGTCCTGGATATGGGGATCCTCGGGCCGGCGCCGAGCCACCTGCCGGGCCAGGTGGTACGCCTGCATCAGGTTGCCCTCCCGGGCATGGGCCAGAGCCATTTCCCGGAGGATCCGCAGGTCGTCGGGGTGTTCCCGGGCCAGCGTTTTCAAGAGGTCCAAAGCCTTCTGGGGCTGTCCGGTGAGGGTCAGGGCCGAGGCCAGGTGCAGCCGGGCCTCGGGGTGCCGGGGAGCCAGGGTGACGGCCTGCTTCAGGTGGGTCAGCGCCTCGTTCACCTGGAACCGCTGCAGCTCTACCATCCCCAAAAGCAAGGCATGGCGGGGATGCTGCCGGTTGGGCGACCGGTTCAGGTAAGCCTCGGCGGCCTCCAGGTCTTCCATCTGCACGGCGGTTTCGGCAAGATCCAGGAGGATTTCCTCGTGCTCACCGGGGGTTCGGCTGAACCGGAGGGCGCGTTCCAGGTACCGCAGGGCCCGCACCGGATCGCCGGCCGCGAGGCTGCGCCGGGCCTTTTCCCGGTAATGGTGGGCGAAGTCGCTCATCGCCAGGCCTCCAGAACCCGCGGGCGCCCCGAGAGGTCGGGGTGGATGTGCACCCGGCGGTACCCCAGGGAGCGGGCCTTCTCGCGGAGCCGGGCGGCCTGGAAAGGAGCGAGTTCCAGGAGGATCAGGCCCCCCGGCCGGAGCACCCGCAGCGCCTGACGCAGCAGGGCCTCCTGCAATTCCGTGCCCCGGCGGCCGGCCACAAGGGCCCCGCGGGGTTCGTGGTGGAGCTCCCGGGGAAGGTTGGCGTACTCGGCTTCCGACACATAGGGCGGGTTGCTGACCACAAGGTGCAGGGTGGCCGTGCCGAAGCCCGAAAGCAGGTCCGCCTGCACCCAGTGCACGCCGGCGATGCCGAGCCTTCGCGCGTTCCGCCGGGCCACCCGGAGGGCCTCTGCCGAGAGGTCGGTGGCCACGATCCGGGCGGCAGGATGGTGCCGGGCCAGATACAGGGCCAGGGCACCGGAGCCCGTGCCCACATCGGCCACCTCCGGAGCCGGCCAGCGGCGCGCCCGTTCCAGGGCCACAAGGGCCAGGACTTCGGTTTCGGGCCGGGGGATGAGCACTGCCGGCGTCACCTCCAGGTCCAGGTCCAGGAACGCCCGATGGCCCAGGATGTAGGCCAGGGGCTCGCCCCGGCGGCGCCGTTGCACCAGTTCGGAAAGCCAGGGATCCAGCCCCTCGGGCAGGGGATCCAGGAGATTCAGCCCCAGGTGGAAATAAATCTCCCGGGCCTCGGCCTCCGGCTCGGGGCTCACGGCCTCAAGCATCCGAGCCAGACTTCTGAAGTTCCTCAAGGCGACGGGCTTCTTCATGTTCCCGAAGGGCCTCAATGACAGGGTCCAGGTTGCCCTCCAGCACGCTTTCGAGGGCATAGAGGGTAAAGCCGATGCGGTGGTCGGTAACCCGGTTCTGGGGGAAGTTATAGGTGCGGATCTTCTCGCTGCGGTCGCCGGTGCCGATGTAGGTGCGGCGCAGAGCCGCCGTGCGGCGGCGTTCCTCCTCACGCTTTCGGTCCAGGAGCCGGGCCTTGAGGATGCGCAGGGCCTTGGCCCGGTTTTTGTGCTGCGAACGCTCGTCCTGCACGCTCACCACGATGCCGGTGGGCAGATGGATCACCCGCACGGCGGAATCTGTGACATTCACATGCTGGCCGCCGGGCCCGCTGGCCCGGAAGGTTTCAATGCGGATCTCGTCGGGCTTGATTTCGATGTCGGCCTCCTCTTCGGATTCGGGCATGACCACCACGCTGGCGGAGGAGGTGTGGATCCGGCCTCCGGACTCGGTCACCGGCACCCGCTGCACCCGGTGCACGCCGGACTCGTACTTGAGGTGGCCGTAGGCGCCGGGGCCTTCAATGAGCACCACAGCCTCGCGCACGCCGCCCAGTTCGGTTTCGTGGAGTTCGGTAATGGAGGTTTTCCAGCCCTTTTTCTCGGCGTACTTCAGGTACATTTTCAAGAGGTCCCGGGCGAACAGGGCGGCCTCCTCGCCGCCGGTGCCGGCCCGGATCTCCAGGATGGCATTGCCCCGGTCTTCGGGGTTTTCGGGCAGGAGGCGTCGCCGCAGTTCGGTTTCCAGGCGGGGGATCTCCTGTTCCAGGTGGTCAATCTCCTGCTGGATTTCGGCCCGTTCGGCCTCGTCGGCGGCCTCGGAGAGCATTTCCCGGTACAGGGCCAGGTCGGCCTGGGCCTGATCCAGCCGATCCATGAGGTTCAGGATTTCCCGGAGCCGGTTGTACTCCCGCGACACCTCCTGGAGTTTCCGGTGGTTCTGGAGCACCTCCGGGCTCTGCAGGGCCTGTTCCAGTTCCTGAAGGCGCTTCTGGAGGGTTTCGCGATGTTCCTGCATGGCTTATCGGTACAGATTGTGGGCTTCCAGGTAGGCGCGCACCGCGTCGGGCACGAGGTACCGGATGCTCCGGCCTTCCCGGAGGCGGCGGCGGATTTCCGAGGAGGAGATGTCCAGCAGGCGGGTGTCCAGGAAGCGTACCCGGGCGTCGTAGGGCCGGGGTTCGCGGGTGCTGCCGGGCCGCCGGAGCACCACCACCTGCACCTGCCGCAGGATGGCCTCAGGCTCGTGCCATTCGTGGAAGTGGCGGTACTGGTCTTCGCCCATCAGAAAGAAGGCCTCGTGGCCTTCCAGGCCCAGATGGGGCAGTACGAGGGCGGTGTAGGTTCGGGGCAGGTTCAGCCGGGCTTCCAGGTCGGAGGGTACGAAGGCCGGCATGCCGGCGGTGGCCAGTTCCACCATGCGGTACCGGTGTTCAAAGGGGGCGTGGGTGTCCTTATGGGGCGGCCGGGCGCTCACCAAAAAGAGGATCCGGTCCAGGTTCAGGAGTTCCAGCACATCCTGGGCCAGAATGAGATGACCGTGATGAATGGGGTCGAACCGCCCCCCGAAGATGCCGATGCGCATGGCGGGCTAAACGGCTTCGCGGACCTCAATCCGCTGGCCCGGTTTCCGGTGTTTCCAGGCGCGGCGCCAGCGGGCGAGGAGCACCCGGGCGCGTTCGGGCTCCATCCGGTCGGTAAACAGGATGCCGTCCAGGTGGTCAATCTCGTGCAGCAGCACCCGGGCGTAGTAGTCCCGGGCCCGGATCAGGATGGGTCGGGTATGGTCGCCCACCACCTCCAGGGCCTCCACCTCCACATAGGCGGGCCGTTCCACCTCGGCGTAGAGCCCGGGGATGGACAGGCATCCTTCCTCGTCCACGGCCCGGCCGTCAAAGAACTGCACCACCGGATTGATCAGGAGTTGCACGCCGTCGCCCAGGCCCAGGGGCTCTTTAAAGACCGCGATCACGCGATGCAATTCACCCACCTGGGTGGCGGCCAGGCCCACGCCCCGGTACTCCAGCATGGTTTCGCCCAGGTCATGGGCCAGCTGGAGGATTTCCGGTGTCACCTCGTCCACGGCCTGGGCCTGTTGCCGGAGCACCGGATCGCCCAGGATCCTAACCCTTCTTACTGCCATTTTTCTTTGCCCCCTTGGCGCCGGCCGGCGTGGGGTTCAATACGCCGCGGATGGCGCCCTTTTCCACCTTCACCTTCACCTCGGAGGGCACGAGGCGCAGGGTCACCATCTGCTCTTCCACCTTATCAATGATACCGATGAGGCCGCCGGTGGTCACCACGCGGTCGCCCTTTTTGAGGGCCGCCAGCATGGCCTTGCGTTTTTTCTCCTGCCGCGACTGGGGCAGGATCAGCAGGAAGTAGAAGATGGCGAAGATGACGATCAGGGGAAACAGCATGCCCAGGAGGCCTCCGCCGCCCCCCGAAGCCTGCTGGGCGAAGGCCGCCGGTGCCACCAGCAGTGTACCAAGGATCCACCACAAGCTCATGTCGTTGCCTCCTTAAAAGTCCTGTCCCAGGGTCAGATGGTACCAGGTTTCCCGGGACAGGTGGGTAAAGTCGGTGCGTTTGGCCGCATCCAGTTTGATGTAAAAGAAGCCCAGGGGAATCCGCAGGCCCATGCCCACACTGCTCAAGAGCATGAGGCGCCCTCCCTGCACCAGGCGGGTGGGGAGGCCCTTTAGTTTAATCCCGGGGATGCCATCGGGTAAGGGCTCCCCGGGGTACCAGGCGTTGCCGATGTCGGCGAAGAGCACGCCCCGGAGGGGCCCGAGTTCCAGGTTCACGGGAAAGGCGAGGCGGAGCCGATCCACAAAGGGTACCCGCAGTTCCAGGTTCAGCAGGGCCAGATTGGTGCCCATCACCTGGTAATAGCTGTAGCCCCGGAGGGTTTCGGCGCCGCCGATCCAGAAGGGCAGGGCGTCGCGGCCCCAGGCCTTGCCCAGTTTCAGCCGGGTGGCGATCAGGCTGCGCCGGCCCAGCCGGAAGTATCGTCGGTAATCGCCCAGCACGGTTTGCCACCGATAGGTGCCCAGTTCGGCGGCAAAACCGGTAAACCAGCGGGTGCCGTCCAGGGGGTTGCCGAAGTAGGTGTACAGCACATTGTCAAACACGGCGCCGGTATAGAGTTCGGTCACCAGAATCGTACGGCTGTCGGTGAGCAGATAGTCGCCCACGGTGGGGTCGTACACAAAGAAGTACTGGTGGGGTCGGCGCAGGCCCAGGCCGCCCTCCAGCCGGAAAAAGCGGTTCAGCGGGAAGTACACGAGCCCGAGGGCGCCGCGATTCTGTTCCAGCAGCACATGGTCTGCGTCAAAGAAGTAGATTTCCCACTGCTGATACAGGTCCAGGCCCAGGTCGTAGCGGCGGGGCAGGTAGAGGTACAGAAGTTCCAGGTCGGAGTTTTCCAGGTCCTGGTACAGGTCCGAGGTGAAGAAGATGCGGTGGTTCCCCAGGGCGTCGGACAGGCTCAGGGTGAGGGCGCCGTACACGCCGAAGGGCGAGGTGTAGGCCATGCCCCCGGCGAGCCAATCTAAGGTGAATTCCGGCGTATAGCGCACCGAGCGACTCAGGAGATCGGAGGGAGGCGGAGGAAACCGGTGAAACGGGGGCAGGGTATCGGCCTCAAAGGGTTGGGGCGTGAGGTCGGCCCAGCGCCGCACGAAGATGTCGTAGCCTCCCTTCCACAGCAGGGAGAAGGCCACGAACCGCCGGTTGATGGACACCTCCCGGAGTCCGGTGAGGTACCGGGTGAGGGAAAAGGTGCGGCGATCGGTTCGCCGAAAGAGGAGCAGGTTGGGGGTGCCCTCAAAGAGGCCCAGGAAGGCCACGGCGGTATCCCCCAGAAGATGGGGGAACCGGAGGTCTTCAAAGTAGGGGGTGAGCCGCAGCAGGGTGTCGGCCTCAAGATCATAGGCGAAGGCTGCATAGGCGCCGAAGGCCAGGGAATCGGGGTTCCGGTCCGAGGCGAACACGATGTAGCGGCCGTCCGGCGTGAAGGAGGGGTCCAGGTCGTCGAACCGGTCCTGGGTGATGGGGCGGAGGGTACCGGAGTCTATGTCGTACAGGTAGATATCGGAGGCACCGTTCTTGAGGCCCACCAGGGCGATGGTATGGCTGTCCGGAGCAAAGGCCGGGGTGTACATCGCGTCCAGTTCCGGGATCCGGATGGAACGCACGATTTTCCGCTGTTCCACATCCACGAGGTGGAGAAGGTCGGTCGGGCCGCCCTGGGCGGTGAAGGCCAGGGTTTTGCCGTCGGGCGAGAAGGTGAGCCCGGGCTTCAAAAGATGCAGGTACTCCAGGTCCGGCGTTTTCTGGCCCGACACGAGTTTGGCCTCGATGCGGCCCGTGGACACCGAGGCCAGGTAGATGTCGCTGTAGCCGTGGCGGTCGGAAATGAAGGCCACATATACGCCGTTGGGCGAGAGGGCGGGCCCCACATTCAGGAACCCCCCTTCCCTCTGGTGGTTGGTGATGCGCTGTTCCTTCTGGGGGATGTCCAGCCGGGCCACCAGGGGGTACACCTGCTTTTTGTAAAAGAGTTCAAAGGTTTCGTCCAGGGTGGCCAGGTCCATGCCCAGGGTCTTTTCCACGGCCCCGGAGAGGCTTCCCCGAACCTTCAGCTGGTGGAAAAACTCCGAGGCCTTCCGGGGGCCGTAGGCCTGGGCCAGGAACCGGAAAAAGGCTTCGCCCTCCTTGTAGATGAGGTAGCCGCCGTACTCGCCCAGGCGGGAGGGCGGCACCAGCTGGTCGTTGAACACGAGGTCCCGGACATAGGCTTCGGCCTCGGGCGACCAGCCTTCGGAGAAGTACTCGGCGCTGCCCTCGATCACCCACAGGGGGATCCGAAGGGAGGTGGCTAGCGACAGGGGATTCTGGAGGTTCTGGAACCAGATGTCGTACTGGAACACATGCACGAGTTCGTGGGCCAGCACATGGGCGAACTCGCGATAGGAGCCGGTAAAGGGGACCACCACCCGGCGTTTCAGTTGTTCGGTGAAGCCGCCCACGCCCTCCTCAATGTCGGAAAGGATCACATTGGTTTGCTGGAAATCCTTGTGGGCGTTGTACAGGATCACCGGAGTCTTCTCCCGGATCTGGTGGTCCAGCTGGCGGCTGTAGCGGGTATAGGTGGATTCCAGCACGCCGGCGGCGAATTCGGCCAGGGGTTCGCCTCCCTCATAGTAGAACAGGCGGAAATGGGGTGTTTCCGCGATGCGCCAGTGGAACTGGCGATACTGGATCTTGTTTTTGCCGAAGGTATAGGCCTGGAGCGCTGGCGTCAGAACCCAGGCCCATAACAGCCCAATCCAGAGGGTTTTCCGTGGGATGGTTCTCACCTCGCTTTGGCTAATCGTAAAAGGCGTAGGCCGGGATGATATAGCGGGTCGGATTCACCCGGCGTCCCTGCACCCGCACTTCGTAGTGCAGATGGGGTCCGGTAGAACGGCCGGTATTGCCCACAAAGGCGATGGTATCGCCGCGTTCCACCTGCTGGCCCCGGCGGACCTTCACCGACTGGAGGTGGGCGTAAAAGGTGTGGATGCCGTTGCCATGGTCCAGTTCCAGGGTGAGGCCGTAGCCCCGTTCCCGGCGGATGCGGACCACCCGGCCGCGGGCGGGCGCCACCACCGGTGTGCCCCGGGGGGCGAAGATGTCGATGCCATGGTGGAACTTAATGCGGCCCGTAAAGGGGTCCTTACGGTAGCCGAAGCCCGAGGTGATGTATCCGTCGGCCGGTTGGATGGAGGGGATGCGGGCCCAGTGGTCCTGTTGCCTTTTCAGAGCCTCTTCCACATTCTGCAGGGAGAGGAGTTCATAGCGGGTGAGGGCCAGGAGCCGGTCCAGGGTTTCGTCGGTTTTGTAGATGTGGCGTTGTACCGGATCGTTGGGCAGGGCCAGGCCGCCGGTACCCAGAAGATTCTGGGGATCCTCCTGTTCCGGCAGGCCAGCCAGGGCCCGAAGCGTTCGGGTTTGCTGGCCCAGGAGGCGCAGGGAATCCTGCAGCCCGGCCAGTTTTTTCTCCAGTCGCTGGATATGGCGGGCCTGCCAATCCAGCCGCTGATGCTGTTTCCAGAAGGCCGTGCCCAAACTCCCGGCGACCAACAAAAACACCGCAACGAACAGAATGGTTTTTCCTCGGATTGCCGTGCCTCCTCTTGCGGGTTCCTCATTATTCTGCGTCCTTCCAGTGCATGCAACTCTTTGGGGCACGGCACCTTGGCACTGCTCCGGCATCTCTGTGAATCCTTTCCCCAAGGCTGTAGGAGCGGCTTTAGCCGCGACAATCTAATCATCCCCGCCCCTGGCAAGTGAGGTTGAGGGGAGGGGGTGCAGCCCAAACGGTTGTAACATGTAGGAACAGATTCAGCCACGATGCCCTCGCTCGGAACCATCCGTTGCGTTGCCAGGAATTTTCTAGGGCCTTCTCATTGACTCTTTTGGCTGGCGCAGCGAATCCAAATTCTGGACCCTTGATTGTGCGGAAAACCGCAGGAATGAAGGTATCAGGGCATGTGTTCTTTCTTGTTCTCCACCATACCCTTGACAAGAGGTGGGGGTAAAGTGTATCCTCGGGCTGAAACGAAGGTAGGGCAATATGGACTTTACGTGGATCTTCAAAGCCTCTCGGTCTCTGAGGGCTGTCTTCCTTTCTATCCTTCTTGTTGTTTTTCTGTTCCCGTGGGTTTCCCGGTATGTTCTGGAAGCGAAGGTGTATGTGGTGCCGGGGCATTATCGGACCCTGGGCCAGGCTTTGCAGGCTGTGGAGGACGGGGACACGGTGGTGGTGAGGCCGGGAACGCCTGAGGCGCCAATGCCGAGGCCGGGGGTGTACCGGGTAGCTGGGAAGGAGGTGGTGGTCGGGGTATGGATGCCCGGGACCCGGAGGTTTCGGGAGGCGAGGTTCGGTAAGCAGAGAACAGAGGGCATGGATTTGGGCTTGCGGTGCAGTTTTCGGGACACCACCGGTACCTGGATGCCGCAGGAGAGGATTACGGGGCCGGACACGATCGTGGACATCATGGCCCATCCCTTTTACGACCCGGTGAGGCGGAGGTTCTGGGTGGTGTGGCACCAGGGGGTGAGGGGGCAGTATGCCCAATTTGATGATGTGGTGAAGTGGTACGATTTTTCGGTGGGGGAGTGGTCTCGGATTTATGACCTTACGGGGAGCGAGGCGGAAGGGGATACCTATCCGGACTTTCGGGCGTACGGGATGGTGGACACGAGGGGGGTGGTGTGGTTGTCGTGGCATCGGGAGACGGACAACGGCACCGGGGATTCGGACCTGATGTACCGGGTGTACGATGGAGCCTGGGGGCCGATTGGGTATGTGGATTCGTCGCACTATTACATGAGCAGCATTTACATGGTGGATGCGGGAGGGGAGATCTGGGCGATTCAGAACAAGTTGATGGAGGATCCGCCGGGGTCGGGTTGGTTGAGTCATGAGACCTTAGCCAGGAGGTACGAAGACGGCCACTTTGGGGATTCTCTGTGGCTTTCGCACTACGGGTGGGGGACGGACGAGACGGTGAGCAGGGCGATCCACGACCGGTTTGGGAGGATTCATGTGGTGTGGCAGGAGTACTGGACGGCGGGGGTATTTTATCGTCAGTACACGAGGGAGATGGGGTGGCAGGAGGTTCATGTGGTCAACGATACGACGAGGTGGGGGGGATCGGGATGGGGGGGGGGGGAGTTGGGG
>JALXEF010000065.1 GCA_027069855.1 Caldifarciminota bacterium | reverse complement strand
CCTTAGGATACAGTCGGCCGGGGCCCGCCCCGCCCAACTGTATCCTAAGGACATGCAGCAGGTAGCCGACTTCCGCAGCGATACCGTTACCCGCCCCACGCCCGCCATGCGGCGCGCCATGGCCGAAGCCCGGGTGGGCGACGATGTGCTGGGCGACGATCCCACCGTGAAAGAACTGGAACGCCAGGCCGCCGAACGCCTGGGCAAGGAGGCCGCGCTGTTCGTTCCCTCGGGCACCATGGGCAACGCCATCGCCGTCAAGGTGTGGACTCAGGAGGGCGATGAGGTCATCGTGGAGGAAAGGTCCCACATCTACAACCTGGAGGTGGGCCACCTGGCTGTGATCTCCCGGGTGGTGCCCCGGCCGCTGCCCTCCCATCGCGGGGCCCTGGACCCGGATCTCGTGGAACGGAATATCCGGCGCCGGGCCCTCCATATCGCTGGCACCCGGCTGATTGCCATCGAAAACACCCATAACCTGTGGGGCGGGGCCGTGGTGCCCCTGGAGAACTTCCAGGCGCTGCGCCGCGTGGCCGACCGCCACGGCCTGCGGATCCATCTGGACGGTGCCCGCATCTTCAACGCCCAGGCGGCCACCGGCATTCCGGCCCGGGAGTTCGCCCGCTATGTGGATTCCGTGATGTTCTGCTTTTCCAAGGGGCTTGCGGCTCCGGTGGGGTCCATCCTGGTGGGCCCCCGGGATTTCATTGACGAGGCCCGGAGGGTCCGCAAACTGCTGGGCGGCGGCATGCGCCAGGCCGGCGTGCTGGCGGCGGCCGCCCTCGTGGCCCTGAACGAGATGGTGGACCGGCTGGCCGAGGACCACGCCCGTGCCCGGCGCCTGGCCGAGGGCCTGCGGGAGATCCCCGGGATTCACCTGGACCTGGACACCGTGGAAACCAACATGGTGTACTTTGAGGTGCGGCATCCCCGGGTGACGGCCCAGGAACTGGTGCAAAGGATGGCCGAGCACGGCGTGCTGGCCCTGGTGTCTCCCACCGGCGCCATCCGGATGGTGACCCACCACGACATCACCGACGACCATGTTGAACGGGCGCTTTCGGTGATCCGCAGGATCCTGGCCTAAGGATCTGTCCCCTGCCTGCAGGGATCTTCCCCTGGCAAAGTTTTCCAGGCTCGTCAGCGATTTTCCTTCCAGGTGGCAAGAAAACCCTGGAGCACCGGTCCCTTAAGGTTCAGAACCGTCGGATTGTTGGGATGGAATCCGCTGGAGAAAAAGCCGAGGGGCGGGGGCTCGGCGGAGCGGAGGCCGGGTGTGCAGCAGCCGGGCGCTCAGGTTTACCAGGTCCAGGTCATTGACCGCACCGTCCAGGTTCGTATCGCCCCGGCCCAGAGGTGAGGGCGGAGGACCCTTCAGATACAGATAGCGGGCCAGGAAATCCAGATCCCGGAGGTCCACCAGGCCGTCGCCGTTCACATCCCCCCTCAAAAAGCGCACGGGTGCCATGTGATAGAGGCCGCCGAAGGCCAGATAAGCGGCCCCGGAGGCCTGCCCGGCCGCAGGCTGGCTGGCTGCAAATTCCAGCACCAGGGAACTGGAGGCGGCGCGCCCCGCTACCGTGCTGAAGGCTCCCGTGGGCTGCATCACACCGGCCCAGAGGAAAGATGCCAGGCCCAGGACCCCGAGGAGCATCGCCCGATGCATGGCTACCTCCGCTGGGGGTTTCGGGGTGCCGGCGAAGCACGGCGCCGGGCTTCCGCATCGCGCCGGAGCCGTTCCTGTTCCATCTGGATCTTCCGGGCCCGGCGTCGTTCCATCTCCGCCGCGGTGGGCAGGGTACGGCGGACCTCCTTGCCCTTCTGCACCGCGATGGCCATCCAGTCAAACTCGGCGTCCCGGTCGCCCAGGTCGCAGCGGACCCGGAACCCCCGGCCGTCGCGCTCCGGAATGTAGAGCACAGCCGAGGAAGAGGGCGTAAGGGTGATGTGGATCGGCTCGGCGGCGCTGGCGAACTCTGCGAAGGACGGAGGAAAGGTCACATAGACCTCGCCGTTGACGAGGCGTGCATGGCCGTGCGCGATGATCTCGGGGCGCTCGGCCTCCACGGCGGCGAAGGATTCCATCTCACCCCGGCGGTTCTCCTTGAAGGTGTACCAGCCGTCCGCCGCGTACGCCTCTCCATCGCCGTGGAAGTAGAACCTTGTTTGGAAGTGAGCATCAAAAACCGCCAGCATATCGTCGTGGCTGGTACCGTGCAAGTTATTGGCATGCAGAGCCGAATACCCGTAGTCGGAATCGCTTGTGTCGTTCACAAAGTAACCGCCCCATAACTGACCTTTGGCATAAACGCCTCTGGACCGAGAGGATCTCACTTCAACACCGTCTCCATATGCGTTGTAAACATGAACACCATCCCCCGCTGCATTGTGAACATAAACACCATTTCCCTGCGCGGTGTAGTAAACATAGACACCATCCCCCAATGCACTGTTGACACGAACACCAGCCCCCCATGCGCTGTGGACATAAACACCAGCCCCCGATACGTCGTGGATATACAAACCGTCCCCCTGTGCAAAGGTGACAGAAACACCTGCCTCCTGTGCGTTGTAGACGTGAACACCATCCCCCTGCGCGTTGACAACATAAACGCCGCTGTGACCACTATAATCCACCCTCAAACCGTTGGAAGCCGCTGTATCCACCTTGAACCCATTGTCCCCGGCCTTCTGGATGTACAGTCCTATCTTCCCGGCTCGGTTCACCACAAGGCCGTGGCTGTCGGCCTGCTGGATCTGCAGGCCGATCCGGCCGATGTCGCCCAGGTGGATCCCGGTGCCCCCGGTGCGGGTGATTTGGAGCCCCTGGCCGTTGGCCCGCGTGATCTGCAGGCCGTTGGACTCCACGCTGTCAATCTGGATGCCGTGGCCGTGGGCCTGCCCCAGATGGATCCCGCTGGCCCCGGTGCGCCCGATGTACAGGCCGAGGTTGCCGGCCCGGTTGACCATCAGCCCGTGACGGCCGGTACTGTCCACCACCAGGCCGTCCTGGCCCGCATAGTCCACCTGAAAGGCATTGTGGCCCGCGTGGTGCACCTCGGTGCCGTTCCAGGAGGCGTCGTAAATGCGGATGCCCGTGGTGGCGGCGTTGATCAGAAGGCCGTAGATGTCGGACTGGTGCACATAGAGCCCCTGCTGGCTCGCATGCTGAACGCTGAAGCCCACGGGCGCGTTCCCCACCCAAACCCCTGCGGCATTGGCACTCTCAACACCCAGACCGGTATCAGCCTGGGTCACATACACGCCCACCGTCGGGTGGATGGCCAGGAGCCCGTAATAGGCCCTGCGGATCTCGTAGCCGATGTCGGATCGGTTGATCTGGATGGCGGCACCGCCCGAGGCCACGCTGTCAATCAGGATGGGCGCGCTGCCTCCAAGGGCGGCCCCGATGCGGAGCCCGGCACCGGACTGGAGGGTGTCCACGCGGAAAGCGTCCCCTGAAACCCGGGCCAGGTAGATCGCCGTATCCGCGGGGTGCACCAGGCGCAGGCCGCCGTTGCGCAGGACCACATCGCCCTCAAAGTCGCCGGCCACGCCCCGGCCGAAGTAGGCCTGGGCCAGGACCTTCAGGCCGATGCTTTCGGTGTCCTGGACCGCCACACGATGGACATACAGGGCGGGCCCACCGGCGGCATCCTCATGGACCTCCAGGGTGTCGGGCCGGTTCCGCCGGAGATACCGGGCATCCAGCGCCAGGGTGTCCACCTGCGCGTGGAGCGCCGTGTCGGCCTTTAAACTGTGGAAGGCATGGGCCACCGAGGCCAGCTGCGTTCGGGGCGTAAGGGTTTCGGTGCCGATCTGGATTTCCAGGTAAAGGCTGCGACCGTCAAACAGCGAATCGGGCAGGAAGGTGACCGAGCCCAGCCGGGTATGAAAGTACCCCCGGAGCACGGGAACGGCAGGCTGGGTTTCGGTCCAATAAAGGGTTCCCCCGGTTTCGTTGGACCACAGGCGAAAGGTCATGGCCAGGGTGTCGGTGACGGGGGTGGTGTCGGAGGCATGTACCAGAAAGCCGGAATAGGGGATAAGATGGGGGACGCTTTTCGGCCCCACGAAGCCATGGGCCGAGGCCCTTACCGGTGCCACGGCCAGAAGCCACAGCACAAGGTAGTGCATGATAGCCCTCCCTTTTGAAATGCCTTCCCGAGGGGTCCAAGAAGAGACGGTTCGGAGAACGGCTGGAACGGTCCCCTTTGGGCCCGGGACAGGTTGACGATTCCCATCTTGCAGGGGTTTTGCAGGGATGTCAACCCGGGAGAGGGGTCCCCTATAATCCAGAACCATGTGGCTGTTTGGGCGAAATCCGCTGCGGGAGGCCCTGAAGAGTGGGCAGGCCGTGGAACGGGTGCTGGTGGCCGAGGGGAGCCGGCTTCCGGCCGATCTCGTGGCCCGGCTCCGCCGGGCCGGGGTGCCCGTGGAACGCGTGCCCCGCGCCCGCCTGGACCACCTGACCGGCACCCAGAGCCATCAGGGGGTGGCGTTCCGCGTGGGGGTCCGGAAACCTGTAGAACCCGAGGAGGTCCTGCAAACGGTCCTGGAACGCCAGGGCTTCGCCGTTTACCTGGATCGCATCCAGGACCCCCAGAACTTCGGCAACATCCTGCGCTCGGCCTATGCCTTCGGGGCCCTGGGGGCCCTGTATCCGGCCCGGGGCACCGCGCCCCTTTCGCCCACCGTGCTCAAGGCCTCGGCCGGCGCACTGCTGCATTTGCCCGTGGCCCGCACCGGCAACCCGGTGCCCGTGCTCCGGCGGTTCCAGGCCGAAGGGGGCCTGGTGTACGCCGTGGAAACCGGCGGGACGCCCCTGAGCCGGGTGACCTTTCGGTTTCCGGCCCTTCTTGTGCTGGGGGCTGAGGGCGCGGGCATTCGCCGGTCGGTGCTGAACCTGGCCGACGGGATCGTGACCATTGAGATGGCCGGCGACATCGCCTCGCTGAATGTGGCCTCGGCCGCCGCCGTGGTGCTGTATCGGGCCATGCTGGACCGGAGGAAGACCGAGCCATGACCCCGCCCGACCGTATCCGCTTGCTGGTGCTGGACCTGGACGGCACCCTGCTGAACCCGGAAAAGCAGCTGCCCGAGGGCGCCGCCCGCTATGTGGCGCGGCTGCATGAGGCCGGTATCCGGATCACCCTGGCCACAGGCCGCGCCTATCCCTCGGCCCGGCGCTATGCCCGGCTGCTGGGCCTGACCGAGCCCTTGATCGTGCTGGACGGCGCCCAGGTGCGCACCGATACCCGGGTGCTGCACGAGCAGCCCCTGGATCCCGAGGATGTGGCCCTCACCGTTTCCCTCTTGGAACGGGAGCGCCACCGGGTGTTTGCGGCCTTCAGCACCACGGACCACACCCTGGTGCCGCCCAACGACCGCACCGACGTTTCCCTGAAGCGCTGGGGCATTGAACCCCTGAAGGTGGCCTGGCACGAGGTGGCTCAATATCCCATCCTGCGGGTCCGGTTCGTGGGCGACCGTGCCCTGCTGGAATCCCTGTGGCAGCAGTTGCAGGAGCAGGGTCGGCACCTGGCGGCCCACCTGTACCCCTCGGAGGTGTACGGCTACTTTTATGTGGACATGGGCCACCGGGCCGCCACCAAGGGCAACGCCCTGGCCCGTTTGCAGGAGCGCCTGCAGATCGCTCCGGAGGAAACCCTGGCCGTGGGCGATTTTTACAACGATCTGGAACTCTTCCGGCGGTCGGGCGTGCGGGTGGCCATGGCCAACGCCGTGGATCCGCTCAAGGCCCAGGCCCACTGGGTGACCCGGCAGGACCATCGGGCCGGCGGCGTTCTGGAGGTGTTCCGCTGGCTTCTTGGGGAGGATGCCCCAGCGCCCTGAGCGCCGCCTGGATTTCCCGGCGCACCTCCGGATCCGTTTCCCTGGACCATCGTTCCCGGAGGGCCTGAAGGGCCTCAGAGCCGCCCAGTCGCCCCAGGGCCCAGGCGGCGTGCCGCCGCACCAGGGGCGAGGAATCCTGAAGGGCGGCCACCACCTCCTGCACCCGATGGGTGAGCCGACGGCTGCCGATGCTCGTGACCATGTTCCGCAGCAGGCCGTCGCGGCCGGCCCGTTTCACGGCCGATCCCTGGAAGTATCGGCGGAACGCCTCGTCGTCCATGGCCAGCACCTGGCGCAGGGTGGGGAAGGGCGCCGGGGGCTCCGGCGCCCGGTACGCCACCGCCCGGTTCCAGGGGCACACCTCCTGGCAGATGTCGCAGCCGAACACCCACGGGCCCAGATGGGGCCGCAGGTCGGGCGGGATCGGGCCCCGGTGCTCAATGGTCAGGTACGACAGGCACCGGCGGGCGTCCAGGAGCCGCGGGGCCACTAAGGCGTCGGTGGGGCAGGCCTCCAGGCACCGGGTGCAGGTGCCGCACCGGTCGGGCCAGCGGGACGGCGCCGGTCCGTCCACCGCCTCGCTCAGCAAAAGGACCCCCAGCAGAAAGTAGGAGCCCTGTTTGCCGGCGATCAGGTTCGTGTTCTTGCCGATCCAGCCCAGGCCAGCCTGGTACGCCAGGTCGCGCTCCAGAAGCGGCCCGGTGTCCACATAGATGCGGCCGACGAGCCGGGGCCGTTCGTGCCGGAGTCGACGGAACACGCGCCGGAGTTTCCGCCGCAGGACATTGTGGTAATCCCGCAGCCCCACATAGCGGGAATAGTGGAACCCGTCGCCCTCGGGCCGGGCGCGCAGCGCATAGGAAAGGCCGACCACTAAAGCGCTCCGGGCCCAGGAGAACCGTTCGCCCGGATGCAACCGGGCCTCCAGGGTGCGGGCCATGTAGTGCATGGTGCCGTGGTACCCCCGGGCGACCCAGTCGGCAAGCGCCTGAGGGGCAGGCGACGGCTCCGGCGGAAACGGTGCAACGCCCACAAGGTCCAGCTTTTCCGGCGCCACCGCTTCCTGGATCTGAGGCCACGGGATCATCGCATCAGAAGGACGGCACCTCCTGCAAACGGAACCCGAGTTCCACCCCCACCGTGGGCAGAAGCGTGCGCGGGAACCGGTACAGCAGTTTGCCGTAGGTTTGCAGGTAGAGCCAGAGGAAATCGCCCTCGCCGACCTCGGGCGTGCGGGCGCCGAAGTTCCGCAGCAGGATCCATTCCATGCCCGCCTGGCCGTAAAGGCCCGTGATCCAGGTGTGGGCCGAGTCCAGTTTGAGCCGCTCCACGCCGAGGTTCAGCCCGACGGTGGGAAGGGGCAACGGCGTTTGCCAGAGCCGCTTCAGCGGCCCCCAGTAGGACCCCAGGCCGATCTCCGCAAAGGCGGGTTTCTGAGGGTAGGCCCGAACGCGGAACTTTGAGAACCCCCAGGAGCCGCTCCTCGTAATGATGAAACTCACGGGGATGTAGTAGGCGCGCGGGCTCGGCGAAGCGGCGGTGCCCTCCACCCCGATCCCCAAACCGCAACTGCTTCCCAAGAGTGCCAGAAAAAGCAGGCTCCACGGTTTGAGGCTCCGCATCCTGCACCTCCCTTTGGGCTCAAGGATACAGGAACCCTGGATAATTGGGCCGTGGAGGGACACAAGGTTCCCGAAGGAGCCCGGTTTCTGGATCTCAGCGACTACGGCCGACCTCTGGCCGTGGCGATCGCCCGATGGGCCGAGCCCCGGGGCCTGAGTCCCCACCTCTTTACGCTGCTCCAGGCCCTTGTGGGCTTTGCGGCCGCAACGCTGTTGCCCTGGGCCACAGCCTGGGCCCGGGTGCTGGTGTTCCTGCTGTTGCCCCTGAAATCCATGCTCGACGCCGTGGACGGCACCCTCGCCCGGCTGCGGCAACGGCCCACGCGGACCGGCCGGTTCCTGGATTCCGACCTGGATTTCCTGGTGAACCTGGCCCTTTTTGGAGCGCTGGTGCCAGCGGCCGGGGTGTCGCCGATCCTGGCCCTTGTGGCCTTTGGCTTCATGGAACTCCAGGGCTCGCTGTACCACCACCTCTATGTGCGGTACCGCCACGCCCACGGCGGCGACCCAAGCGCCCGGAGCCGGGAAGACGCCCGGGCCTTTCCCTACGAAAACGCCCGGCTCGTGGCTCTGCTGTACGGGGTGTACCGGGTGTTCTACGGCTGGCAGGACGCCCTGATCCGGGCCCTGCTGCAGAGGGTCTGCGGCCCCTGCGTGCCCGACCGGGCCACCATGACCCTGGTTTCGGCGCTGGGCCTGGGGTTTCAACTGGTGGCCATCGGCACCCTGGTGCTTCTGGGCCGGGCTGCCTGGGTGCCCTGGCTGTTCCTCGGGCCCGGGAACCTGGTGGCCCTGGGGGTGCTGGCCCGCCTGCGGCGCCTGTAGCTTGTCCCGTACAATTGCAGGCCGTGGCAACCCTGGCAGGCCATCTGGTGGATTTTCCCGCGCCCGGCACCCTGCGGCACCGGCCGGATACGGTGCTCCGGATCGACGCCGCCGGCCGCATTGAGGCCGTAGAGCCCCACGACGGTCCGGCACCCCGGCGCCTGATCCTGCCGGCCTTCTTGGATCTTCACACCCACTGGCCCCAGTGGCGGGTGCGGGGCCGGGCCGTGATTCCCTTGCTCCGCTGGCTGGACCAGGTGATCTACCCCGAGGAACGCCGGTTCCGCAACCCCTCAGAGGCCCGAAGGGTGGCCCGCGCCTTTCTGCAGGAGGCCCTGCGCCTCGGGATCACCACCGTGGTCAGTTATGCCACGATCCACGCCCGCGCCACCGAGGTGGCCTTTGAGGAGGCCGAGGCCCTGGGCCTCAGGTTCGTGTCCGGCAAGATGATGATGGACGCCTTCGCGCCGCCGGGCCTGGAGGAGTCCACCGACGCCTCGCTTGCGGAAAGCGAAGACCTGGCCCGCCGGTGGCACGGCAAACACGGCCGCCTGTTCTACGCCTTTTCGCCCCGGTTCGCCCTGACCGTCACCCCGGACCTGCTGCAGGAGGTGGTCCGCCTGGCCCGCCGATACGACGCCTATATCCAGACCCACATGGCCGAGAGCCCGGACGAGATCCAGACGCTCCGGGAGCGCACCGGCGCCACCTCCTACGCCGCCTATTACCACCGGGCCAGCCTGCTGGGCCCCCGAACCCTTCTGGGCCATTGCATCCACCTGAGCGAGCAGGACGCCGAACTCCTGCGGCGCACCGAAAGCCGGGTGGTCCACAACCCCTCGGCCAACCTGTTCCTGCATTCCGGCCGGTTCCCTGTGGAACTCCTGGACCGGGTGGGCCTGGACTTCGGCCTGGGCAGCGATGTGGGCGCGGGCCCCTCGCTCTCGCCCTTTGAGGTCATGCGCGACGCCTTTTACCTGAACCCGCTTTCGCCGGCCCGCCTGTTCTACCACGCCACCCTGGGCGCCGCCCGGATGCTCGGCTGGGACCGGGACCTGGGAACCCTGGAGCCCGGCAAGTGGGCCGATCTCGTGGTGCTGGAATGGCCGCCTGACCTGCACGACGAACCTGTGGAAACGGTGCTCTCGGTGCTCATCTTTACCGGCGGGCACCAGTGGGTTCGGGAGGTGTACCGCGGTGGCGAACGCCTGGTTTGAAGCCCCCCGCGGCCTGTATGTCCACTTTCCCTTTTGCCGGAAAAAGTGCCCCTACTGCGGCTTCTTCGTACTGGCCGGCCGGCACGAACTCCACGACGCCTACTGGCAGGCGGTGCTGGCGGAGGTACGGGAACGCACGGCGCAATGGGGCCGCGAATTTGCCACCGTGTACCTCGGGGGCGGCACCCCGAGCCTGAGTTCGGCCCGCAGCCTGGGCCGGTTCCTGGAACAACTGCTTCGCCTGCTGGGCCTTCCCCCCGACGCCGAGATCACCGTGGAGGCGAACCCCGAAACCCTGGACCGGGAACGGCTCCACGCCCTGCGGGCCGTGGGCGTGAACCGGCTGAGCATCGGCGCCCAGAGCGGCCTGGATCCTGAACTCCGGCTCCTGGGCCGCACCCACACGCCCCGGGAGGTGGAACAGGCCGTGGACCGCGCCCGCCGGGCTGGCTTTGAGAACCTGAACCTGGACCTGATCTTCGGCCTGCCCGGGCAAACACCCCGGCACCTGGAGGCGAGCCTGCACTGGGCCGTGGCCCTGGAACCCGAGCACCTTTCGGTGTACAGCCTCACCCTGGAGCCCGGCACCCTGTTCCATCGGGAGGCCCGCCGGGGCCGGCTGCAGTTGCCCGACGAGGCGACGATGGTCGCCCTGTACCGCCTGCGCGAGGATTTCCTGGAATCCCACGGCTACCACCTGTACGAGATCTCCAACTTCGCGCGCCCGGGCTACGAGAGCCGGCACAACCTGCTCTACTGGTGCCACCGGCCCTATCTGGGGGTGGGGCTGAGTGCGGCGTCCTTCCGGTACCACACGCCCACTGCCGGCGAGCGCTGGGTGCAGCACCGCAGCCTGGTGCGGTACCTCCAGGATGAACGGACGCCCACGGTGGAACAACTGGACGCCCGGGCTCTTTTGCTGGAGCGGGTGTTCCTGGGGATTCGGTTGCGGGAAGGGATCCGGTGGCCCGTGCCTTCGGTGCCCGAGGCGCTGGAGCCCTATGTGCGGCTGCGGAACGGGGTGCTGGCGCTGACCGCCGAAGGGCGCCTGGTGGCCGACCGCCTGGCGGTGGAACTGGTGGCGTTTCTGGAGCAGCAGGGCGCCGAGCCGGCGGCCCTTTTGCAGAAGATTCGGCCGGTAGCGTGTTGAAAAAGGGCGGGGCCGGCGCGCGCGGCGCGCGCGCCGGCCCCGCCCAAACTCCTTTCCGTCGCGTTAACCCCTCAGGAAGTTCGCAAAGGAGATCAGCGACCGCTGGAGCCGCAGGTAAAAGTAGGTGACATGCTTGGCCGGCAGATCGGCCGGATCGTAGCCGCCCTCGTGGTCGTAGATGCCGCTCCAGTTCTCATCGTACGAAAGCCCCAGCTCCTGTAGCTTCTGCAGGAAGGGCTCCACCTGCAGCTGCAGGAACAGGTCGTCGTTCTCGCCGCAGTCGGCGAAGAAGAACACATTGCTCAGCTGATCGGCGTAGGCGTCCAGCAGGGCCTTGGGGCTGTTCTGCGCCACCCACAGGCTGTCCCACACCTCGGGCAGGATCTCCCAGTTGGCGTCAAAGGGCATCCGGATGCCGGCCCACAGCGAGCTGTCCGGCATTACCGGCACCAGCGGGAACTCGTTTTTGGCAAGGTCAAAGGCGCTCTGGGGCCCCAGTTTGGGCGAGAACTGGGCGGCCATGGCCATGGCCATCACCGACAGCGGGTGGTTCTCCGGATCGGCCATGATGACCTGGGGATCAAACACGCCGTTGTTCTCCTGCTGCAGCAGGCTCACGATCGTGAGGCCGCCGGGCAGGTTCAGGAACTGCTCGAAGTCCAGTACGCCGGAATGGGCGCCGGCGAAGTGGAACAGGCTGGAATGCTTGATGGCCAGCCGCATGGCGCCGTAGCCGCCCATGGAAAGGCCGATGAGGCCCCGGTGGTCGGCGTCGGCGATGGTCCGGTAGTTGTCGTCAATGTAAGACACGAGGTCCTGAACGAAGAAGTTTTCGTAGGTGCCGAACACCGGCTGGCTGCCGTACAGGGAGTTGGCGTAGAAGGTGCCGCCGAAGTCGTTGCGGGCGTTGGGCATCACCACGATCATGGGCGGAATGTAGCCCATGGAGATCATCCAGTCGAAGATGCCCTTGATGTCAAAGTAGGCCTGGTAGGTGGTGTGGTCGCCGCCGAAGCCGTGCAGCAGGTAGAGCACCGGGAACGAGTCGTTGGGCTGGGATTCGTATTGGGGCGGAAGGTACACCATCACCTCCACCGAGGTCTGGGTGGGCATGTTGTAGTCGGGGGCCGGCACCGACACGGTTTCAATGGACCCTTCCAGAATGTTGGGCTCCACCGGGCCCGACTTGCGGGAACACCCGGCGAGCAGGGCCAAACCCAGTGCGAAAATCAGGCTCTTTTTCATGGTTCCCTCCTCAGAAGGCCACCGACAGGCCGAAGTTCACGGCCCCGATGGTGAGCGAATAGATGCCCGGCATGTTGTCCGATTCGTGGTCGTTGTTGACATCCATGAACTGGTACACCACGCGGTCGCCGAAGGAGATGTACTCGCCGCCCAGGTAGAAGGTGAGGGCCTTTCCTTCGGCCAGGGGATAGGTGTAGGAAAGGCCGCCGTTGAAGGAGAGCTTCTCGGAGATGTCCGGGATCAGGGGATCAATGGAGCCGTCAGGGATGGGGCTCTGGTCGTAGTAAACGCCCAGGCGCATCCGGAAGCCGTTGCCGTAGTCGTATTCCAGGCCGCCGGACACCCGCAGGGTGTTGTTCCAGTTCTTGGCGATGACACTGCTGTCCAGGGGCTCGCCCGTAGGGCCCAGGCCGTCAAATTCCAGCACCAGCACATCAAACAGGCTCCACAGGGTATAGTCCAGGTCCAGGCGGAAGGTGAGTTGCTCGCTGGGCCGATAGGCGAAGCCCACACCGAAGTTGTGGGGCAGGGGGAAGTCGGTGCTGGCGGAGGCGGTGGAGGAGAGTTTCCAGGCGTGGGTTTGGGCAGTGTCCGGGAAGTAGGCGGTGAAGTCGGTGTTGCCGGAGAGCGACACCGGGCTGTACAGCCGGGTGCTGAAGGCCATGTCCAGCTGATCGGAGGCCCGGTAAAAGAGGCCCAGGTTGACGCCGAAGCCGGTGCCCTTCACATCGCTCTGGACGTCCACGGGAATGTAGGAGTAGGGCAGGGGCACGGACCCCGGGTCCTGGGGATCGGCGGGCACCAGGTTCACCCGCTGCAGGTTGACCTTGGTGAAGTTGGCGCCGCCCGAAAGGCCCACGGCCAGCCGGTCGTTGATCTTGCGCGCGATGCCCACATAAGTGCTCAGCACCTGCAGGTCGCTGGACCAATCAATCTCCGGGTAGGGCTCGGGGTTGTGCCAGCCCAGGGGATAGTCGTAGAGGTCCCACTTGGCTCCCAGGCCGAAGGGGGCGAACACGCCGATGGACACATTGGCGAACTTGCCGGGCACCACCATGAGGAAACCGGGGATCTGGAAGGTTTGGGCTTCGGCATAGATGTCCAGGCGGGTGGAGTAGCCGCCGTCGTAGCCCACGAGGCCGGTGTAGGGCTGGTACCGCGCGTCGGGCATCACAGTGGTGTTGTAGAGCTGGATCTCGGTGTGGTTGGCGTAGGCCAGGGCTGCCGGGTTCCAGAAGATGGTGCTGGGATCACCGGCCAGGGTGCGGGCTGCGCCGCCGAGTTGCAGCGCCCGGATGCCCACCCCGGACAGGGCGAAGCCTCCGGCCCACAGGGCCGAGGCGACCGGGATCAGGATTCCCAGCGACAAGCCCCATACTGTGCGCTTCATTACTCCTCCTTGGTTTGGTTCGGTTCCGAAAGGCCTAAAACCAGGCGATAGAGGTAGGATACCCCCTGGTCCAGGTGCTTCATCCCCTGTTTTTGAAGTTCCCGGGCCCGCTGATGGCCTTCCTGGCGGATCCGCTCGGCCTCGGCCCGGATCTCCTGCTCGTACCGGAGCCGTTCCCGGGCGGCCACCGCCTCGGCCTCGTCGTGGGCACGGGCCACCAGATCGCGGGCCCGCCGGCGGGCTTCTTCAATTTGGCGCCGGGCTTCCTCTTCGGCCTGCTTCAGTTCCGCCAGCGCTCGCTTTTCTTCACGGTCCACAATGTCCACCAGGGGGCTTTCAGGCATGGAATGCTCTTCGTGGTGGGACGCCATAGGCTTAACCTCCAATTCGCAAAGGTTTCGGGGGTGTTCCCATTATACCCCAAGGCCCAGGCCTTGGAAACCGGAGCGCGTATAATTCGGCGTCATGGCTTTCCCTGCGCTGGTGATCGGCCTTGCGGCAGGCCTGCTGGGTGGATTGTTGGGGCTGGGCGGCGGCGTTGTGATCGTGCCGGCGCTGACCGAGATCCTGCGCCTCGGGCAGCGCCGGGCCCAGGCCACCTCCCTGGCCGTGCTGGTGTTCACCGGCCTGTTCGGCTTCCTTTCGTACCTGGCCTACGGCTCCGTGCCGCTGGGGCCGGCGCTGTGGGTGACCGTGGGCGCGGTGCTGGCGGCGCCGGCCGGCGCCTCGCTCACCCATCGCATCAGCCGGCGGAAACTCCGGGCCCTCTTCGGCATCCTGCTGGTTTTTGTGGGGATCGTGATGCTCACCGGCCTCAAGGAGTTGCCGGGCGAGGGCGGCGTGGCCGGGGTGCCCGGATGGGTGTTCTTCGTGCTGGGCGTCCTCCGCGGTGGGATCGGCGCCATGCTGGGCGTGGGCGGCGGGGTCATCGTGGTGCCGGCCCTGGTGCTCCTTTTTGGGGTGAAACAGCATGTGGCCCAGGGCATTTCGCTTGCCGCCATGGCCCCCATGGCGCTTGTGGGGTCCTGGACCCACTGGCGGCACCGCAAAATAGAGTTCCGCCTACTGCCCGGCCTGGTGGTCGGCGGGCTGCTGGGCGTAGTCCTGGGGAGCACCGTGGCCCACTGGCTCCCGGCCGGTGTGCTCCGGCGCCTGTTCGCCGTGTTCCTCATCTTCTTCGGGGTGCAGTACGCGCGGGGGAACCACCTGCGACGCCCGGCCTCCTGAAAAAAACCTATGCCACCTCCTGCAGCCTCCGGGCCAGGGTGGTGTACCGCTGGATGGGCTTCTGGTTCTTGAGGGCGATCCAGAAGGCCCGGCGGCTCCCCACCAGCACCAGGAGTTTCCGGGCCCGGGTCATGGCCGTGTAGAGCCAGTTGCGGTGGAGCATCACATACTGCTCGGTCACCAGGGGCAGGAGCACCACCGGAGCCTCGGATCCCTGGAACTTGTGCACGGTGAGGGCGTAGGCCAGTTCCAGTTCGGCCTCGGCCTCCAGTTCGGAATAGGCCACGAGGCGCCCATCGCCGAAGTGCACCACCAGCCGGTCCTCCTCGGGGTCCACGGACACCACCCGGCCCACCTCGCCGTTGAACACGGCCTTGTCGTAGTTGTTGCGGGTCTGGATCACCCGGTCGCCGGTGGCGAACCCGGCCAGTTCTTCGGTTCGGTGCGGGTTCAGCACCTCCCGGATCAGGGGGTTCATCCGGCGGACGCCCACGCTCCCCCGGTGCATGCCCGTGAGGTACTGGAAATCGTGGCCGTAGCGGCGGGCCAGATCGCGCGCCAGTTCGTGCACCCGGTGGGTTTCGGTGTCCTGGATCTCGTGGAACACGAAGTCGGGCGCCTCGCGCACCTTGAGGGGCTTGCCCTGGCGCACCCGGTTGGCGTTGATCACGATGCCGCCGGCGTGCTCCTGGCGGAAAATGCGGTCTAAGGTTCGGCCGGGCAGGCGGCCCGAGGCCAGCAGGTCCCGGAGCACCTGGCCGGGGCCGATGGCCGGCAACTGGGCGGGATCGCCCACTAAGAACAGCCGGGTGCCGGGCCGGAGGGCGGCCAGCAACCGGTCAAAGAGCACGAGGTCCACCATGGAAAGTTCGTCCACGATCAGGGCGTCCACCGGCAACGGATGGTCTTCGTCGTGGTTCCAGGTGCCGCCCTGGAAGCCCAGCAGGCGGTGGATCGTGGAAGCCTCGTGGCCGGTGACCTCCTCCAAGCGGTGGGCCGCCTTGCCGGTGGGGGCGGCGAGGGCCACCCGGAGCCCGGCCGTGCGGAAAACCGTGAGCATGGCCCGGGTGACCGTGGTTTTGCCGGTGCCGGCGTAGCCCGTGAGCAGGAACACGGGGTGCCGCGCGGCGCGGGCCACGGCCTCGCCCTGCTCCTCGGAAAGCTGGAACCCGGTTTCGCGGCGGAAGGTTTCCAGGGCCTGGGCCACCTGCAGGGGGGCGATCGGGGCCACCGGCGCCGTGGCCAGGGCGTGGAGCCGTTCGGCCACCCGTTGTTCCATGTCGTAGAACGCCCGCAGGTACACCCGCGCCTCCTCGGCCACCACGAGGCCCTCCTCCGCCAGTCGCCGGAGCCCGGCGTCCACGGCCTCGCCGGACGGGATTTCCAGGGCCCGGAGGCGGTCCCGGAGTTCCGAAAGGGGCAGATAGACATGGCCCTGTTCCTCGGCGGCCCGGTTCAGCACATAGAGCAGGGCGGCCCGGATCCGGCGGGGGTCCTCCGGCCGGATCCCCTGTTTGCGGGCGATTTCATCGGCCCGGCGGAAGCCCACGCGCGGCACCTCGGCCAGGCGATAGGGGTCCTCCTCTACGATCCGCACGGCGTCGTCGCCGAAGTACTCGTACACCCGGCGGGCCAGGGCGTAGGAGAGGCCGAGGCGCGCCAGATGCAGAAAGGTCTTGCGGGTGGTGGCGTACCGGTGCCACGACCGCTTCACTTGCTCCAGGGTTTTGGGACCGATGCCCGGCACCTCCAGGATGCGTTCGGGGTCTTCGTCCAGAATTTCCAGGATCTTCGGGCCGAAGTGCTGGGCCAGCAGGCGGGCCCGGCTTTTGCCGATGCCCTTCAGGGTCCAGGCCAGGAAGGACACGAGGGCCTCGGCATCCTGGAAGTCCTGGGGCACCTCAAAGTAGTGGGCTTCCACCTGGGGGCCGAACCGGGGGTGTTGTCGCCAGCGGCCGATCACGAGAACGGGCATGCCGGGCTTGAGGCCGGCCAGGGGGCCGCGCACGACGGTGCCGTCTTCCAGGCGTACGACGGCAAAGGACCCCTGGGGGTCCTCGTAGATCACCCGCCACACGGTACCCCGGATCCGCACCTCCCGGCCTTCGTCGGCCTGCCGCATGGCCTAATTATCCCCCATACCCTTGCCATTTCGGACCGGGGCGACTACAATTAACGCCGCACAAACGGTGAGCGTAGCTCAATCGGCAGAGCGCCAGACTGTGGATCTGGTGGTTGGGGGTTCGAGTCCCCTCGCTCACCCCATTTTCTTTTGCACTTCCAGGTTGAGTCCTTCCCTGCCTGCTGCCTTCTCAGGTTTTCCACCCCCGGCGGCATAAATCGGCTGGATACCGCCGCCCTGCACTGGCTCCGGCGGTTCGTCCGCTCCTCCGAGGCGCGCCGGTGCCCTGGATGGGTGTTCCTGGGAGAGCCCAACTTCGGGGCCGGGGGAGACCTCCGGGAACTCGCCGCCATGGATCCGCTGCAGGCCCGGCAATATGTGGATCTGGGCCGGCAGGTGCTCCTGGACCTCGTGAAACTTTCCGTGCCCACGGTGGCGGCGATCCAGGGGTTTGCGCTGGGCGGCGCCCTGGAACTCGCCCTGGCGCTCACCCTTCGGGTGGCCACCCGCGACGCCTGGCTCGGCCATCCCGGAGCCCGGGCCGGCCTGTTTCCCGGGTTCGTGGGGGTGTACCTGGCCGGGCACTACCTGCGGCCGGGCCGCCTGAAACGGCTCCTTTTGACCGGCGAACGGTGGTCGGCCGAACAGGCACTCCGCTTCGGCCTGGTGGACGATCTGGTGGACCAACCCGAGGATCTCGTGCCCCGGGCCTGCGAATGGGTCCAGCGGGTTCAGCCGGAGGCGCTGCTGCGGCTGGAGCCCTGAGGCGGCCGAAGCCGCACCACCAACCGCCGAACCTTCGGCCCAAGGAACCGATAAAAGGCCAGCGCCCTGCGATCGGCGGCCGTGCCCCAGAGGGGCGGCGTGCCCGGCGCCTGCCGCAGGGAGCGAAACACCCGAACCACGGTGAGATACGGAAGGCCGGCCTTGCGGGTGAGGCCGAGCGCCTCGCTGAACAGCCGGGTGCCGATGCGCTGGCGCCAGAAGGGCCGGGCCACATGGATACCAAAATCCAGGTTGCCGTTTTTCGGGTTCCAGTAGGCCAGGCCCACGGGCTCGGATTCCAGCACGGCCAGCAGCACCCGATGCGTGCCCGCCACCGGCGGAATCCAGAAGCCCCAGCTCGCCCGCTGCACCTGCCGAAGGGCGGCGAGATCGGCCTCGTTCCAGGTGTCCAGCACCCGCACCCGGACCCGGGAATTTCCCGGCGGTGCCGGGGCCCGAGCGGGCCACAGGTACACCATGGACCGGGCCTGAACGGCCACGGCCAGCCGGTTGTGGGCGTCTTCGGGGAACAGGGCCAGGGTGGGCGGATCCTCGGGGGCCGGGGGCGTCAGCACCGCGGGATCCTGCACCAGCCAGAGCCGGGCGGGCCGGGGTTTCCGCCGAACCGTCCACACGATCTCCAGCCGGCACACCTCCGGGCCCTGCAGGGCCGCCTGTATCCGGGCCAGGGGCTTGGCCCAGAAGATCTTGAGGAGGCCAGCGGCGGCATACCAGGCCTGGAAATGTTCCAGGCCGCCGGGCCAAACCGAGGTGCACTCACCGGGCATGGGAACGCAAGAGGTCGGCCAGGGTGGAGGCCTCACGGGCCGGCTTGTCGGGCCGGAACCGCTTGACCCGGGCGAAGCGCAGCGCCACCCCGGAGGGGTACCGGGGGCTCTGCTGCACCTCGCTGTAGGCCACCTCCACCACGATCTCGGGTTTTACATACACAATGCCGGGCTCTTCGGCTACTTTGCGCTTCAGCAGTTCCCGGGTAAGCCAGGTGAGATCCCGGTCGGTAAGGCCCTTAAAGGTTTTGCCCACGGGCAGGAGTTCCTTGCGGCCCGGGTCCCACACCGCCAGGTGCAAATTGGAGAGCCAGCCGCGGCGTCGGCCGTGGCCCCATTCGGCGGCGATGATCACGCAATCGGCGGTTTCCGCGGGCTTGATCTTGAGCCACAGGCCCACGCGTTCGCCCACCACATAGGGGGCGTCCAGCCGTTTGGCCATCAGGCCCTCGGCGCCCCAGTCTAAGGCCTGCCGGTAAAAGGCCTCGGCCTCCTCCACCCGGGAGGTTTGCAGGGCCGGGATCCGGTGTTCCTCGGGTGCCAGTTGAAACAGCAGGTGCCGGCGCCGTTCCAGGGGCTCGGTAGTAAGGTCGCCGTCCAGGTACAGGAGGTCAAAGAAGAAGGGCACGAGCGGCATCCGTTGCCGGGCCTCTTCAATGTGGCGGCGTTTGCCGAAGCGGCGCATGAACACCTGGAAGGGCACGGGCCGGCCGTTTTCGTCCAGGGCCACGGCCTCGCCCTCCACGATCAGGCGGCCGGCCGGCAGGCGCCGCACCGCCTCCACGATCTCGGGCACGGTGGCCGTGATGTCGCGCAGGTGGCGCGAGAACACGCGGACCTCGGAGCCCAGGCGATGGGCCTGGAACCGGGCGCCGTCCAGTTTGAACTCATAGAGGCCGGTGCCGCCGAGTTCCCGATGGGCCAGGTCCAGGGCGGCGGCCGGTGTGGCCAGCATGGGGCGCAGCGGCGTGAACAGGCGGGGCTCCGGCCGCACGGTGCCGGCGCGGGCCTGCCGAATCAGCTCGGCCAGCGGGGCGCCGTACAGGTAGGCCCGCTGCACGGTATCGGCATCCAGGTCAAAGGCCCGGGCGATGGCCTCCAGCAGGGTGCGTTCGCCGGCACCCTGCCGCACTTCGCCCACGAGCACCTCCGCGATCCAGGCGCGGCCCGCCGGCGAAAGCCGGCGGAACAGGTCCCGCAGGAGCCGCACCTTGTCGTCCTGGCCTCGGGCCTGAGCGATCCGGTGCAGGTGGTCCAGCACCTCGGCCAGGGGAACCTCGTCGGTGCCTGGCGGCAGGTTCTCCCAGGCGCGCTGGAGCAGGCCCGGCCCCACGCCGGATTTGCCCCAGGGCAGCGTGCCGGTCAGCAGGGCCACGGCGGCCTCCTCCTCTCCCGGCGCGAGGCGGCGGAGCCAATCGGCCAGGAGCGCCACCTTTTCGTGGCGCCGGCGCGTTTGCCGGAGCGCCTGGCGCACCTTAAGGGCTTCGCGCAGGGTCATGGCGGGCCTCCAGCATCTGCAGGGCCACGGTGACCACCTGCTTGGGGGTGATGGTGGCCATGCAGCTGTGGTGCTTCAGGGGACACTCCCGGGCGCCGCAGAAACTGCAACTCAGGGTGTGCACCAGGAATCGGCCGAAGAGGGGCCGGGTCCAGGCGGGGTCCGTGGGGCCGAAGATCATGAGGGTGGGCGTACCCAGGATGTCGGCGAGATGGGGCACACCGGAATCGTTGCCGATGACCAGTCGGGCGTGCCGCAGCACATAGGCCAGGAGGCGCAGCGGCGTGCGACCGATCCAGTTGAGGCCGGGCAGGGTGCCCACGCGGTCGGCCTCGGCCGGGCTTCCCACCCATACCACGGCCACGCCCTGGTCCTGCAGAGCCCGGGCTACCTGCCCGAAGCGCTCCAGGCCCCATTCCTTGGCGCTGCCGAAGGCGGCAAAGGGTGCAATGACGACATAGCCGCCGGGTTCCAGGCCGTCTTCCCGGAGTCGGGCCCGGTAGCCGGCCTCTTCGGTGGGGGAGAAGGTCAGGGCCACCG
>JALXEF010000064.1 GCA_027069855.1 Caldifarciminota bacterium | reverse complement strand
GACCCGAAGCCACGGCCACCCCTGCACCGCCCAGGGCCAGGTACCGGGCCTGGTTGCCGAAGGACCAGACCTCACCGGCGTACTTGGTGGCGTGCAGGGGCCAGGAGACCAGCAGAACCAGGAGCAGGGTTGGAACCACTTTCTTCATGAATATCACCCGCCCTATGGTACGCCCTGGCCGTGCCGAAGGCAACTCCGACCCTTCCGGCTGCCCTTGGAGAATTTCGGCTGCAGGAGCAGCTTCAGCCACAACAGCCAAATTCGTCCTCTCCCCCGGCGGGTCAGACACTAAATCATCGTCCCCGCCCCTGGCGGGCGGGGATTGAGGGGCGGGCATTTTGGAGTGCGGCACCTGGGTGCCGCTCTGGAATTCCGGCGTGGAGCCTTGCAGTGCTGTTTAGACGGGAGCAGCGCCCTTCGTGAACGGGGAACCTCCGGCTTTCAAAGCGGTGCCGAGACACCGCACTCCAAAAACGGGCCATCGCCGCTAAAGCGGCTCCTGCGGAGCACCCCCACCTCAATCCTCCCCCTCAGGGGGAGGAAGTTATTGGGCTGCAATGGGTTGGCGTAAAACGGCTCCCTGAGAGGGAGAGGAAGTTGTTGGGGCGCAGTACTTTAGCAAAGGTTTCTGGCTCAGAATCATCCCACTCCGCCAACGAGCGTCCTGGACTCCGATCCATCTCACCACGGCGGGATACGCTCCAAATCGTCCCCGCCCCTGGCGGGCGGGGATTGAGGGGAGGGGGTGCAGCCCAAAGGGCTGCAGGATGTAGGAGCGGCTTCAGCCGCGATCCGGCAATGTGGAGCCCTCCTGAAACCGGGCGGTTCAAGGAAATCGCCGCTGAAGCGGCTCCTACAAAAATTTGCCCTTGGTAGGAGCGGCTTTAGCCGCGATAACTCCAGGGGGCCGTGCTGCGGGAGCACCTGCTCTATTTCCGATGGCTCGGGTTCCTCATTCCTCCAGATACCGATCGATTCGGCGGACGAAGGTTTCAACGAGCTGGAGGGTGTGGTCAAAGTCGGGCCGGTACACCACCGACACCGGGCTGTGGATATAGCGGGCGGGTACGGAGACCACGCCAGCCAGCACGCCCTTGCCCGAAAGATGGATGGCGCCGGCATTGGTGCCGCCGAAGATGGGCTTCTTGAACTGGTACGGCACGCCGGCCTCCTCGGCCGCGCGTGCAAGCGCCTGCACCATGCGGTGGGGCACCACAATGCTCTTGTCCAGGCGGGTGATCACCGGACCCCGGCGGAACCGGGACGGACACTTTTCCTCGGGCACCCCCGGGATGTCGGCGGCGCCGGTCCCTTCTATGGCGAGGGCTACATCGGGCTGGGTTTGGGCCACGAGCACCCGGGCGCCCCGGAGTCCCAGTTCCTCGCTTACCGAAAAACTCAGCACCAGGTCGTAGGGCGTGGGTTCGGTAAGCCGGTCCAGGAGTTGCAGGATCAGGGCGCAGCCCAGCCGGTCGTCCAGGGCCTTGGCCATCAGGAGGTCGGGGCCGAGTCGCCGGGCCGGCACATAGGGCACAAGGGGCGTACCCGGCACGACGCCCAGGGCCTCGGCCTCTTCCCGGCTGCCGACCCCGATATCCACGAAGAGATCGGGGAAATCCACGGGCTTTTTACGGTCTTCGGGGGTCAGCACATGGGGCGGTGCCGTGCCGATGACCCCGTACAGGTAGCGGCCCGGCTCGGGGCGAAGTTGCACCGGGGTGCCGGGCAGGATCCGGGGGTCCCAGCCGCCCACGGGCACCACGCGCAAGAACCCGTGGGCATCCACATGGCTCACCACCAGGCCCACCTCGTCCATATGGGCGTCCAGGAGCAGGCGCTTGCGGCTTTTGCCCCGGCGATAGGCCAGGATGTTGCCCAGGGTGTCCACCTCCACGCGGTCCACCCGGCCCTCAAGTTTGCGGAGCAGCAGGGCCCGGATATCCTCCTCAAAGCCTGCCACGCCGAAGGTTTCGGCCAGTTCCTGAATCAGATCCAGGGAATCCATAGGCACCTCCAGGGATTGCTTTGATGATAGGGCACACCCCGGAGTCCCCTTGACAAAACTTTGTGGAGCAACTATACTTTGTGCTGCAAAGTTAAGGAGGCGCCATGTCGCTGGAACCGCTGGATCCGGTGATTCACGAACGGGTGCGGTTGGGCATCCTCGGGCTGCTGGCCCAGGCCGAGGAGGTTTCCTTCGGCGAGCTCAAACAGGCGCTGGGGGTGTCCGACGGCAACCTGGCCTCCCATCTCCGGCTTCTGGAACGGGAGGGCGTTGTGGCCGTGCGCAAAACCTTCGTGGGGCGGCGGCCCCGAACCCTGTACCGCCTGACCCCCCAGGGCCGGGAACGGTTTTACCGATACCTGGAGGCCCTGAAAACCCTGCTGGGCTCCGTGCTGGAGGAGCCCTCCGGAACCCCAAAGAAGGAGGAACCCCAATGAGCCAGTTGCCCCAAAATGTGGCCGAAATCCTGGAAACCGTGGATGTTTTGAAACTGGTGATGCAGCGGGGGCGCCAGGAACTCCACGGGTTTTCCTGGTACATGATCGTGTGGGGCCTGTACAGCGCCATCAACCTCGCCGCCACGGTCTTCTGGAGCCTGGACCTGTGGATCTGGCTGCTGTTTGTGGCCTTCTTTGCGACCACGATTCCCGTGGCGGGCCTGCTCTGGTCGCTGGTCGCCTGGGGCCTGAGCGGTGCCCTGACCTATGCCGCCTGGACGCTGAGCCACCACGGCGGCCTGGTTCTCCTGGTTATCGTGCTGACGGCCAGCCTCAGCTACCTGGGGCTTTACCACCTGGCCATTCGCCAGGGCCGGTACCGGCCGTTGCCCTTCAGGGTGGCGCTGGCTCCCCGCATTGGCTGGGGCTGGGGCGTGGTCATGGCCGGCATGGCCCTTGTGTTCGGCAACCTGGCCCGCATCGTGCCCGGCCCGCACCTGGGGACGCTGTCCCTCACCCTGTGGGGCTACGCCCTCGGCGTGGGCCTCTTTCTTAGCGGACTGCTGCATCCGGGCTTCTTCCTGCTGGGCGTTGCGGCCATCTTCGGGATCCCACTGGCCACCCTCGTGAACCCCCTGCTCGGCACCTGGGCCTTCATCCTGATCGCCCTGGCCATGGCGGGCTTCGGCGTGTACCTGAGGCTTCGGACGGCCTGAGATGCTCCTGCTCGTGCTGATCCTCGCCCTTTCCGTGCCGGACCTGTGGCAGGCCGGCCGCCGGGACGATGTGCCGTTGTTGCAGCAGGGTCGCCGCGAGGCCCTGCAGGCGGTGGCCGCCGAGGGCGCGACGGCGGCCTGGCCCGGCGTGGCCCTGGCCGACCTGTACCTGGTGGCCCATTTCCAGGCTCAGGGCCTGCCGGATTCGGCCCGGACCTACCTGGAGGAGGCCCTCCGAATCTTAGAACAGGCGCGCAAGGACACGGTGTCGCCGGACCTGCTGGCCTTCCTGGGCAACTTCTACGGGGTCCGGATCTCCTTTGCCTCCTGGTTCCAGGCGCCCTTTCTGGGGCGCAAGGCCCACCGGTGCCTGGCCCAGGCTCAGGCCTTGGACTCCCTGAACCCCCGGGTTTGGCTCTTTGAGGGCATCCAGGCCTTTTACACGCCTCCGATGTTCGGCGGGGGTCTCAAGAAGGCGGTTCGGCGGCTCCAGCGGGCCCTGGAACTCTGGCAGCGCCGGCCGGCGTCGCCCCTCTTCGGCCGGTGGGGCGAAGACCTGGCCCTCGTGTACTTGGCCCAGGCCTGGTACCGGCTGGGCGAAGTCTCCCGGGCCCGCGCCACGCTGCAGGAGGCCCTGCAGCGGTACCCCGATCTTTTGATGGCCCACAGTCTGCAGGCCCGATGGGCCCAAACCCGGAAGGAGGAATCCCCATGATCACCCGTGTGTTGCTGGACATGGTGTCCATTGTCATGAGCATCCTGCTGGCCCTGGCCGCCGACCGCTGGCGGCGGCAGCGGGAGGACCGGCGCCGGGCCCGGGAGGCCGCCCGGAGCCTGATGTCGGAGATCCAGAAGAACCGCGAGGCCTTGCAGCGAACTTTAGCCCATCACCAGAAGGACAGCCGGAACCTGCGGGAACTCCTGCGCACCCGGTCTGAGGCCTCCAGCGAAAAGGCCGATGCCCCACAGAACCTGCCGGAGTTCCGCACCGAACTCCCCGCCCTGGTGGACGCCGCCTGGCGGGTGCTTCTGCACACCGAGGCGCTGCGGTTGTTGCCCCTGCCCCTGGTGGCCCAGCTGGCCGAAACCTATCGGGCCCAGGAGTTCCTGCAGGCCTGGATCGGGCGGCTGACGGATCTCGTCACCTCGCCCCTTTTCTTTCAAACCGAGCACCTGCACCGCAACCTGCAGGCCCTGTACTCGGTGCTGGCGAACCTGGAAAGCCTGGAAACCCAGCAGATCCAGGCCTATGACGCGGCACTGCAGGACCTGGAAGGCTTTTTGAACATCAAACCTACGGAGGTGGTGTCATGAAGCGATGGACCCTTTGGCTCGCGGTCGGGCTTCTTGTCGCCGCCGCGCCGGCCCTGAAGGCGACCGAGGTGCTGGGCGGCGGCTACGGTGGCTACTATCTGGGGGCCGTGTTTCCCGGGCTCCAGGACCTGAACGATCACCTGAAGCCCCTGGGGCTGGACCTGAACCCGCCGATGTTCTGCCAGGGTGGCGGCGGCTTCGGCTACGGAGGCGCGATCCTGATGGGCGGCTTCGGCTACGGAGGCAGCCTCACGGCAGAGCATGGAGGCCGACGGGTGGAACTCGCCGGCGGCGGCGGGGCCTTTGAGATGGGCCGGATCTGGGCGGTGGGCCCGGTGCGGCTCGCGCTCACCGGTTTGCTGGGCGGCTATGGCTACACCCTGAGCCTGAAGCCCGATCTGCCCGATGCCGACTTTGACAGCCTGCTGGTGCACCCCGAGCGTATGGCCCGCCTGACCACCGGGGGCGTGATGGTGGGCGTGGGAACCCTGGTGTTCGTGCCGCTGACCTCGTTCCTGGCGCTGGGGTTGCACGCCACCCTGGCCTATGTGCCCTTCGGCGAGTGGCAACTGGAGGACGGCGCCGAAGTGCACGGTGCGCCGAGCCTGTTGCGCTGGCACCCCACCCTTCAGGTCACCGTGCTCTTCGGCGGCGAAGGCCGGAAAAGGGCTCAGGACAACGGGTCGTAGGCCGGCTCCAGACCATAGGGGTGCGGATGCAGCGGTGGAACCGGCAGCGGATGCTGCGCCTGGCGGCGTCCCACATCGCCTGGATTCGTAAGCACCAGACGCCCGGGGGCGGATTCCTGGGCTCCACCAATTACCGCCCGTACCAGAAGGTGTGGCTCCGGGACCACGCCCTGGTGAGTTTGGCGTTGCTGCGGTGGCAGGCCGGGCCTGCGGTGCAGCGGGCGGCCAGGTTCAGTGCGAAGATCCTGGAGCAGGAGGCGCCCCGCATGGCCCGGGCCGCGGCGCTGCCCCCGGGCGATCCCCGGGCCCTAGAGGAAGCGTTCCATCCCCGGGCCCGGTACCGGCCCGATGGCACCTGGATCCGCCAGCCCTGGGCCGAGCGCCAGTACGACGGCGTGGCCCTGAACCTCTGGTTTTTGATGGAACTGGAGGCCCGAACCGGTCGGCCGTGGCTTTCCAGCGAGGTGCTGGAGATCGGGCTGCGGTACCTGGCCCGGTTCTGGCGGGAGCCCTGTGCCGGCCCCTGGGAGATGTACGACCAGGCCCTGCACGCCTGGACCCTGGCGGCCGTGCACCGGGCCCTGGAGGCCGGCACATCCCGGTTTCCCTGGGTTTCCCCGGTGGTTCAGGAACTCCGGGCCTTTTTCCGGAAGCACCTCAGCCCGGTGGGGCTCCCCCGCAAGATGTGGTGGCAGGGGCGGGCCGTGGGCTGGGATGCGGCCACGCTCCAGGTGTTTCTGGATTTCGGGGGTATCCTGGAGCCGGCCCCGGCCCGGCGCCTTTTGGCCCTGCTGGACCGCTGGCTTTCGCCCGACGGCCTCGGGCTCCGGCGTTTTGTGATTCCGGAAACCGGCGAGCGCGACCGGTACTTTGGGGGCGGTGTCTGGTGGATTACCTCGGTGTGGGCTGCCCGCCTGGCCCTGAAGCTGGGGGATCCTTCGCGGGCGTGGCGGCTGCTGGAGCGCCTGCCCGAAGGCCCCCTGCCCGAGCAATGGCCCGGCACCGCCTGGGAGCCGGCGGGCCGCTTTTACTGGCACCTCAAAAGCCGGAGTGAAAACCAGGGCACCCCCGGCCCGGCGCAGCCCTTGGCCTGGAGCCATGCCGCCGTGCTGCAGTTGCTCGGTGATCTGCTGGAGGCCGGGGCGCTCTAAGGTTTCCCGAAATTACGCCGACTTCTGGTTGCCGTGGCGGGGTGCCACGGGATGGGGAATGT
>JALXEF010000063.1 GCA_027069855.1 Caldifarciminota bacterium | reverse complement strand
TCGCGACATTGATGCACTCAAGCTGGCGCAGGAGTTCCGGAACCTGGCATCCGCTGCGTCGGCAGCTATGGATGAATTGAAGCCCCTCGCACTGGCCCCCAACGAACCCATGTACCCCGACGAATGGCTCCTTTTTAAGATTCGGGCCGAAAAGGGCTGGGATATCCATAACGGCGATTCCTCCGTTGTGGTCGGACCTGTGGATTCCGGAGTAGACTGGACCCATCCGGACATCTTTCCAAACCTCTGGGTCAATCCCGGCGAAGACCTGAACGGCAACGGAGTGTTTGACTACCCCGATGACTTGAACAACCAGGACGATGACAACGACGGGTATGTGGACGACATCATCGGCTTTGACTTCATGAGCAACGACTGGAACCCCGAACCCTACGAGGCCGGGAACGATCACGGCACCCATGTGTTCGGCATCGCCGTGGGAGCAACCGATAACGGTATCGGTATTGCCAGCGTAGGCTGGAACCTGAAGGGCATGGCCTTCAAGTGCGGCAACGGCCAGTACATTTACACCTCCGCCGCCATCAATGCCATCTACTTTGCGGCCAACCACGGCGCCGTGGCCACCAACCATTCCTACGGAGGTACCTATTTCAATTCGGCGGAGAACAACGCGATTCAATACGCCCACAATCTGGGGGTGACCGCCACGGCCGCTGCAGGGAATGAGAGCGTCCAGTATGCCCACTATCCTGCGGCCTATCCCAATGTCATTGCCGTGGTGGCGACCGACCAGTACGACCACAAATCGGATTACAGCAACTACGGTACCTGGGTGGATGTGTGTGCACCGGGGGACGCTATTTGGAGCACGGTTCCGGATAGTGGCTACGATGCCTTCTATGGCACTTCCATGGCGTCGCCGGTGGTGTGTGGAATCGCCGGTCTCGTCCACTCGCTGCATCCCGACTGGAATGCCTTTCAGGTGGACACGGCGGTGATGTACGGCACGGTCAATATTGATTCCTTGAACCCGGACTACGCCGGTTTGTTGGGCCACGGCCGTGTGGATCTCTTTTACACCCTTGCGCTGACCCTGCAGCCCTACGTGGAGATGCTGGAATACTGGTTTGGCGGCGGCGGTCGCCCGGAGCCCGGGGAAACGGTGAAGATGTACGTGCGGCTCCATAACTGGGACCATTGGCGGAACGCAACCAATGTAACCTTGACCCTTTCGGTGGAGGATCCCGAGGTCACCGTGACCGACCCCACCATTGCGGTGGGAACCCTTGCCAACGGCGATACGGTGGCACCCTCCGACTACTTTGAGTTTGAAGTGGCCGGATCCCCGCGTTTCGCCCTGTTCGTGATCACCTATACCTCCACCCCGCCGAATGTGGTGGCGGCCGAAACCCTGCGGGTGCTGTTGGGGTACCCGGGGATCTATATCGTGGACGATTCCGGTGAGCCCGGTTTTCTGGACTACTACACCTCGGCCTTTGACAGCCTGGGTGTGGCATACGAAGTCCGGCAAACGGCCACAGAGGGCGTACCCAATCTGCAGGGGGTGCACACGGTGTTCTGGTTCACGGCCAATGCGGAGGGCACCGTACTGACCGCTGAGGAGCAGGATACCCTGGCGGCCTTCTTGGACCGAGGAGGAAACCTCATCCTGTCCTCCAAGGGGCTGTGTAACGACAACGGGGCCCAGTCCTTTTTGAACCAGTATCTGAAGGTGCAGCCCCGGTCGCAGCCGCGGAACTGGCTGCGCCTGCCGCGCCCGCGCCCCCGAGCCCGTGGCAAGGGAGACCACCGAGGGCACGCCGAGGTTGTCCCAGAGCGGCGCGGCTGTGGTCTGGAAG
>JALXEF010000062.1 GCA_027069855.1 Caldifarciminota bacterium | reverse complement strand
GCTGAGGATGACTTCCTTTCGGCCGGGGCCGTAGTGGAAGATTTCCCGCAAGAGCAGCCAGGCCAGGCGGTGCTTCTTCACCTTGACCTGGAACCGCGGCGGCCAGGCTTCGATGTCCGGCGCGTCGCGGGTTTCGATGTGATAGCGGTGATAAAGGGTCTCCGAGGTGGACATAGGCGCTCCTTGGGCAAGGGATGGCGCAGTGGTTAAAGCAAACAGGCACGCCGGGGCGTGCCTGAACATCACATAGACAACAGGTGAACTGCGGCCGCCCTTCCAAAACATACCAAGGCCATCGCCTTGGGCCACTGGGCAGCCCTTGTCCCACCCGTCGCCGGGTGGTTTTCGGGCATGCCCTTGCTCTGGAAGGGGAGAGGAGGCCCGTGGCCGGGCCTCGGAGGCATCCGCTGATCTACCCGATTTTCCCCGCCGGCCCCACCCTGGGCGAACATGGGGGGCTGCACCGCGCCACTGTCCTGCCCGGCCCGACGGGTTAGCACTCCCCTCGCGGGGAGGAACCTCCACCTCGTAGTCTCACCGTGCGTTGGGGGCTTTCGTTGCGGCGGTGAGACCCAGCCGCTACTCTCCCAATATGCACTTGTTACACTACCAATTTTATCTTGAGCACAATTTTAGCATAGTCATCGAGATTGTCAAGCAGCACGCAAACGTGAAACGTGGGGGGAGCACGCAAACGTTGTTGGTCAATGTCACCGTGTGGGGATGAGGAGGGCCAGGATTCAGACGGCTAAGGGGAGGGTCTCGCGGAGTTCCACCAGCGTATCCCAATCTCCCGAAAGCCAGGCGGCACGGGCTTTCGCCGTCGCCACACCGCCGGTGAGCGACCAACGTGCCCCGGCCTCCTTGAGCCGCAAGGCCACGATTTGCTTGAGTCCGCTTTCCACCGTACCGCTCCCAATGAAGTAGCCTTCCTCCCGGTAACGGGCGTAGTCCATCCGGTGTTGGTTGTGCTGATAGTAGGTGCTGGCCCGGCGGGCGGCTTCCCCTGCGGTGGGATGGGTGGTCAAGGGCTCCAATTGCCACAGCAAGTTGTCCACCTGCCCCCACCAAAGGATGTCCTCATGGGCCGCCAGCCACGCTTCCCGTTGGGCTTTTTCCTTCTCGGTAGGATACAGCGCGCGGGCCACTTCGGCCAGATAAGCCACGGCATGGTACCAATCCACAATCTGCACAGCTTGAGGATAATAAGTGTCCACCAGACGCCAAATCCAGGCGGCGCCGTCACAGACAAAGACCAATTCCTCTGCCCGGTCGGCGTCTCGTTGACAACCTGTCGCCCAGAGAAAGAGGCCAAAATCTTCGGCTGGGAGCCGGTCGCAATGGTAGGTGATGTGATGGGCCTGCAAGGGCGGGGCCTCTGGTGAGTTGGGGGCAACCGAGCCAGCCGTGACGCGATACCAGGTCACGGCTTTGAGTTCATGCCAGCCATCTTCAAAGGGCACCATACCGCCATCTATGGAAGCATACAGGCGCCCGGACCCAGGGGGCACCTCCCTTTGGCGGGTCTGGAGCCAGTGAGGGTCTTGGCTTTGAGCGAGCCAGGTCTGTTCCAGATCTTGGAGCAGTTTGCCAAAGCGTTCGGTTTCTTTCCGCAAGGTGTTCTCGCTGATGGGAAAGAGAAGGAAGCGTTCCACCAGGCGGGCGGCTTTCAGGAAAGGGGCGTTGACGCCCATCAGGGCCAGCAGCCTGGCCAGCGTGGGGGTGACCTGGCCAGGCTGTAGTCTCAGGCGTTGGTCGAGTAGGGCGGCCCCGGTCGTCCGGGCACCTTGGGCCGAACGGCGGTAGTAGTAGCGCCGCCGATAGGTGAC
>JALXEF010000061.1 GCA_027069855.1 Caldifarciminota bacterium | reverse complement strand
GGCAGGGGCGGGGCGTATAATTTGCGGCCCCCAAAAGGAGTGATTTGCCATGGCAGCACGATGTGATTTGTGCGGAAAGGGCGTCCAGTTCGGAAACCGCGTGAGCCACTCGCATCACCTGACCCGCAGGAAGTGGAAGCCCAACCTGCATGTGGTTCGGGTGCGGATGGAAGACGGCACGGTCAAGCGCATGAAACTCTGTACCAAGTGCATGCGAAAGGTACAGAAGGCCGTGTAGCCGGTTTCTCATGGCCCGTAAGGGCTGGCGTCTTTTCCTCGTTTTCCTCTCCCTGGTCCTCATCCTTTTCCTGATGTACCTCGCAGGAGTGGGATGGGGGCTTCCTTTTTTTCTGAAGCGTCGCCTCGGCCCCGGATGGCACCTGACGGAGTACCGGTTTCACCTGCCGGCCACCGTGGAAATCCAACGGGTGCGGGGGCCGGATTCCTCGGTGGTGTTGCGCCGGCTCCAGGTTCGGTTCGTGCCCTGGAGGGTTCCTTTCCGCAGATTGCAGGAGGTCCGGGTGGGGTACCTGGCCGTCCGTCTGGAGGCCCGAAAATCCACCGCCGGCGACCGTTCATCCCTTCAGATGCCCCGGTTGCCGGTGCTGGTGCAGCAGGCGGCGGTGGAAACCCTGCGGCTTCAGCAGGATCCCTGGGTGCTTTCTGTGCAGGGACTTCGGCTCCGCACAGACGGCGAACCGGCCGAGTTTTCCTATCGTCTGGATCTTAAGAGCCTGAAACTGGCCCGGGCCGGCCGACCGCTGGCGCAGCAATCGGTGACCCTCGACGGATCCTACAACCGCGGCCGCATCACCCTGCGGCGTTTTCAGATAGACGGGGAGCCCCTGCGCGGCCACCTCTGGCTTTCCTATGGGCCGCCCCTCCTGGAACTCCGGATTGATTCCCTGGCCTGGGCGGGCCTGGGAGGCCTGCAGCAGCTCTACCTGCGGCTGAATACCGGGGTGCCGGGCGGCGAACTGCGGGTGGCGCGGGTCCGCTGGCAACGGCAAAAGGCCGGGCCGGTAACCCTGCGCTTTGTGTGGAACGAGCCCCGCCTGGAGATTCTTCAGATGGAGGGGGCCGTGGGGCTGTTGCAGGTGGCGGCGCAGGGCTGGGTGGTTCCCGAAAGCCGGCAGTATTCCCTGCATATAGAGGCCTCCGGTCCCTGGCAGGATGCCCAAATCCAGGGGTTGCAGGCCGACCTTGCCGGGGTGGGGCTGGAGGGCTCCGGCACCCTTTCCCTGGCCTCCGTGGTCTGGCAGGGGCGGCGGTTCCAGGAGGTTCAGGGCCGGGTGCGCTGGCAACTGCCCGATGAGTGGCAGATCCTTCAACTGGAGGGGGTCCGGCCTGCGATTCTGGTTCAGGGGCACGGTACCCGCGACAGCCTGGCCCTCTGGGCCACGGTGGGGAACCTTCCGCTGGCGTACCTGAGTTCAGAGGTTTCGGCCGGCACCTTGGCGGTGGCCCTGCAGGTGGCGGGCCCCTATCGCCGTTTGCGCTGGCAGGGTAGCGGCCGGGTGGCCCACGCCCGCTATCGGCAGGCCCTGGACCTCTCTTTTCCGTTCCGGTTCCAGGGGTCTCCGGCCGGTACCCGGCTGGACATCCTGGGCTTACGGGGAAGTTTGGGACGGCAACGCCTGGTTCGGGGACAGGGTTGGATCCGCCTGGGCCGGAGCGAAGGCGCCTTTGCCGGTGCGTTCACCCTGCAGGATTCCAGTCGGCTGGAGGCCTCCGGAGGCTGGACCCGGGACGGCGGGCTCACGGCCGTTCTGGACTCCCTGGTGTACCGGGTGCCGCGGTACCGTACGGGGCTCGTGCTCTGGGCCAGCCTGCAGACCGAAGGGCCGGAGCGCGATGTGTTCCTGCACGGATACGATCTGCAGGGGGGCACCTTCCTGCTCACCGGGGTTCAAAAGGACACGAGTTTCATCGTGGAGGCCGTGGTGGACAGCCTGGCGCTGGCCCCTTTCCGCCTGCCCGGCGCCACGAACGGCCGGGCGAACATCCGGCTTCAGGCCCGGGGCACCCCGCGGGCCCCTCGGGTTTCCCTGGGGGTTTACTGGGTCGGCGACACCCTGGGAGGGCTCCCCGTGGACTCGGCCCACCTGGCCCTCCGGTTGGAAAACCGGCTGTTGATGCTCTCCTCGTTGCGACTTCGCCGGGCCGACCGGGAACTGCGGGCCTACGGCGAGGCCCTGATGCCTCCGGATTTCTGGGTCCATGGGAACTTCAAGCCCCTCCACGATTCCCTGAGCCTGTACCTGTGGCAATGGCCCCTCACGCCGTTGCTCCGTTCGCAACCTCCGGGGCTCTACCTGGACCGGCTGTTCGCCTCCGGAGAGCTCCATGTGCTGGGAACCCTGGATCGGCCGGTGTTCCGGGGGAACCTCACCCTTACCGGGCCTTCGGCCGTGTTGCTGGCCTCCGGCACCGAACTCAAGAACCTGGAGGCCGACCTTCGGTTTCAGCCCCATGTGCTGGAAATCCAGCGTTTTGAGGCCCAGGCGCCACCGGGCCGGGTTCTTGGTCAGGGTCGTACCCGCCTTCGTGGCTGGAACCTGGATACCGTGGCCCTGGACCTGAACCTGCGGAATTTCCCGCTCCAGCCCCAGCCCGATGTGGACCTCCGGGTGACCGGTCCGCTGACCGTGCGGGGGGTCTTTCCCCGGCTCCATATTGACGGCAGCCTGGACCTCAACGAAGGCTACATCACCACGCCCTTCGGCCGGCGCAGCGAAGGCGGCGGCCCGGCCCCGGCGCCTTCGCCCGTGACCTTCCGCATCCGCCTCCGGGCCCCCGGGCAACTGTTCTTCATCAACGATGTGGTGCAGGCTGAACTCCAGGCCGACCTCACCATGGAAAAGGACCAGCCCGTGGGCCGGTACCTTTCGGGCAACCTGCGGGTGCTCCAGGGAACCCTGACCTATCTGGACCGCACCTTCCGCATGGAAGAAGGGCAGATGGTGTTCGCCCACGACCCGGATTTCAACCCGGAGATTCACTTCCAGGCGCTGACGACCGTTCAGGAAACCATCCTGATCCGGTTGCTGGCCTCGGGAACCCTCCGGGAACCCCAGGTGCAGCTGACCTCCGACCCGGTCCTGCCCCTGGAGGACATCGTTTCCCTGCTCTCCTTCGGCTACACCCTGGGGCAACTGGCCCCCAATGCAGCCACCCTGGCCTACCTGCGAACCCGATCGGTGGACCTGGCCGAGGCGCTGGTTTCACGCGAACTCAAACGCCGGCTCCGCCTGTCGGAACTGGAAATTGAAACGGGCCTGGCCGGGCGGTCGCCCCACTTCACCGTGGGCTTTTACCTGTCGCCCCGGGTGCACATCCGCTACACCCACGATCTCCAGAGCCCTTCCAAGGACGTATTCACCCTGAACTATCTGCTCACCCGCCGGCTGTGGCTCTATGTGGACCGGGATCGCGACAGCCGTTTGGGGGTCGGCCTGAACTGGCGGTACCGCTTTTAGGGCACGAGGATTCGGGTGAGCGCGTCGCGCCCCAGTACCACGGTGGCATCCGCCGGATTTTCGGGATCGGGGTCCGGGGCGGCGATCGGGATCTGCAGGGCCTGCTGAAGTTTCCGGGGAAGGCCCGGCAGTTCGGCTCGATGGATCAGGATCACCGAAGTGGCCAGGGTTTCACCGGGAAAGGAGAGGAGGCGAACCCGATACCCCAGTTTTTGGAGGATCTGGCGGGCCTTTCGGCCCACCGGGGGCATCCCGGAGACATTCAGCACCACCACCCGCGGGGCCCGGGGACCGTGGACCCGTAGTTCCGGGCGCTCGGTGGGCGCCGGGCCGGGGAAAAACACCCGGTACAACCACACACCCAGGAAGGCCAGAACGGCCAGCACAAACCCCGCCACCGCGATCTGGGCTCTGCGGCGCATCCTTTAAAACTCCACGGGTTCGTCGGCCGGGGTGCCGGCCTGTTCCAGCACCGCCCGGGCCACGAAGATGGGACACTGCACCCGCAAGGCGAGCGCCATGGAATCCGAAGGCCGCGCGTCCACCGAATAGAGAACCTCTCCCTGTCGCACCAGGATGCGCGCGTAAAAGGTGTTGTGGTGGAGCCGGTGGATGACCACCTTTTCCACGGTGCCCCCCAGGGTTTCAATCATGGTTTTCAGGAGGTCGTGGGTCAGGGGGCGTTCCACCTGCATGCCCTGCAGGGCGATGAGAATCGCCTGGGCCTCGGCGTGGCCGATCACAATGGGCAGGATGTAGTGCCCGTCCTTTTCCCGGAGGAGCACCACAGGGGTTTGGGTGGCCTCTTCCAGCACCACCCGCAGGATCTCAACCTCCACCACAGCCATGCCTAAATGTTACGGCCGCCGGCGCCCCATCCTTGCAGGGGTGTGAGGGGTGCAGTAAGATGGAGGCGATGGAAGAACGCTTACTTCTTCGGTCTAAGAGAAGGGATGGGAAACCTGTTCAATTTGGTCCTCTTCGCGTGGATAGGGAGGGTATTTCCATTGAACCCAAGCCCCTCACCCTGTTCATTGGGCCTCAGGCTTCGGGAAAATCGCTGTTGATGCAGATGTTGTTCTTTGGGGGGACTTTCCCGTATCTTGCGGCCAGGTTTTCGGAAAAAGAAGACTTGAGAGAAGTTGTTCTTTCGCTGTTAAACCATTTACGGCGGGGAGAAAAGGGAGAAGATCCTCGGGGGTTTTATCGCTTTGTTCCTGAGGGAACCCTTGGCGTTCGCTACGAACGGGGAGAATTTCATCTGGAATTTTCTGTTTACAGTACCCGAAGCAAACACATCCACCTTGTGGAAACTTCGGGCGAGTTCTTTGAGGCCTTCCGAAATTTTTGGGGATGGCGGGACCATTACCAAAAAGCTCTTCCAGGGGTCTATATCCCCTCTGAACGGACGATCTATTCCAGGTTATGGAACATTGAACCCGGAATGCTCAGTGGCCCCTTTCTCCCTCTCACCATGCGGCTTTTCTCCCTTGTTCTGGAACACGCCCGCAAATCCTATCCCTGTAGGAGTAGCCCCGCCAGCAAATGGATTTTGGGCAAGGCTCGGCAGATGCTCCAGGGGGAGGCCTATCTTCCGCCATCAGGGCGTAAGGTGTGGAAGTGGAAAACCCGCGACGGGTTGATCCACGATTTGGAATTGGCGTCTTCCGGCCAGATGTCGGGCTGGCCGATCGTTTTGATCACCTCGTGTGTATTTCACTGGAAAAAGGCAGGCTGGATAAACCCTGAACAGCCCTTCACCCTTTATATTGAAGAGCCGGAAATTCATTTGCATCCCATGGCGCAGATTCAAATGGTGAAAATCCTGGCATATCTTGCAAACCAGGAGGGGATGCGGGTGATTTTCACCACCCATTCGCCTTTGTTTCTGTATGTCCTGAACACCCTGATAGAGGCCTATAGCCTTTTCGGAATGAAGGAACAGAAAGGTCTGCCGGAGCCGAAAGTCCGCATCCCACCTGAAAAGGTTGTTGCCTATGAGGTTTCTAAGGGGGATGTGACACCAATTATTGATCGTGAAGGGTGGATCGACGAAGACCGCCTTCGTGAGGCGGAATGGGAAGCGGAAAAATACTTCAACCGCCTCCGTGCCCTCACAGAGGCTGAGGAATGTTAGATCCTTGTCAGCAGGATGCCCCCACCCTCCGGGGTGAGCATGGAGTGAGGTTGGCCCTCCAGGCGGAAGGGGGAGATTCCGAAGAGATCCAGGTGTACAAACTGGATGGCTGTTTTGATTTCCCCGCGAATATGCGCCGGGCTGACGGCCTTGTGATCGCCAAAAGGGATGGGAAGTGCTGGGTGATTTTTGTTGAACTGACTTCTGGAGAGGGAAAAGGTGTGAATCAGTTGAAAGAAACTGCCCGTTATTTTTGTGAAAATGGCCATCCCTGGGGTAGAAGTGATTGTCCCAGGGATCATTCGGTTCTGTGCGTGGTGGTCGGTGGTTCCCGGGCAGAAATCCCGCGCCGCCCAGTGCGCCTCCACGGTAAAAACATCCGTTTTTATCATCACTGGCCGCCAAGGAAATCCCCACTTACCCTTCGGGAATTTTTGGAACAGCTCGGGGTAGAGGACTGAGCCATGAACCTCGGGTTCCAGGAGGTCCTGGTCATTTTCCTGGTGGTGCTCGTGCTCTTTGGGCCCAGGCAGCTGCCCAGGCTGGCGAGGGCCCTGGGCCAGGCCGTGCGCGAGTTTCAACGGGCCCGCCGGGAACTGGAGGAAACCCTGAAGGTGCCACCAGAAGAGGAGGAACGGCAGGATGAACCCCCGGCCTCCTGATCGACCCTGGGAGCCCGGGGCCTGGTTGCGGGAACGGTTCCGGGTAATCGGGGTGGTGCACCTCTTGCCGTTGCCCGGGAGCGCCGGCCACCGGGAGCCCCTGGAGGCCATTGAAGAACGGGCCCTGGAAGACGCCCGGCGCCTGGTGGAGGGCGGGGTGGACGCCCTGATC
>JALXEF010000060.1 GCA_027069855.1 Caldifarciminota bacterium | reverse complement strand
CTTGGCCCGGCGGCTCCAGGAGATCCGGCAGGCCCACGGCCCCGAGAGCATCGGCCTGATCGCCGCCGGCCACGGCACCAACGAAACCGCCGCCCTGTTGGCCTACCTGTTCCGCGAGGTGCTCGGCACGCCGCATCTGGATTCCCGGCCGGCCTGGCCCGACCGCGGGGCCGAAGACGCCCTGTACGACCTCCTGGGGGTGTCGGCCTCCACCGGAACCCAGCGGGAGGTGGACACCGCTCCCTTTGTGCTGGCCTACGGCCTGGAGGTGAGCAACGGCTTCCCCCTGCTGGGCCTGCGGCTGATCCGCCGAAGGAAAAACAACCTGCCCTCGTGGCTGCTCACCAGCCGGCCCAACCCTTACGACAACAAGTACTTCAGCCGGGTGGAATCGGTGAACCCGGCCCAGGCCCTGGAGGTGCTCCAGGAAACACTCCAGGTCCTGGAGAACGGCACCCCCCGGCACGACCTGGCTCGCGACCTGGCCCAGGCCCTGCGGGAACACGGCGAGCAGGCCCTCGTGATCCTGGACGACCTGTTGCCCGAAGCCGAGCAGCGCCTGGTGCTGGCGATCGTGGCCCTCACCGGGGCCCGGCTTTTGTATCTGCGCAGCGACCCCAACGGCCAGGGCTTTGTGGATGCCGGCGTGCATCCCTTCCTGGCGGCGGGCCAGGAACCCGCCCTGAAGCCCGGGCTTTCGGCTTACCAGATGATCCAGGCGGCCGCCCGGGGCGAACTGAAGGCCCTGGTGGTGTTCAACCGGGATGTGCTGCAGGAGTTCCCGAATCGCCCGCTGGTGGATCAGGCCCTGAAGAACCTGGAGTTCCTGGCGGTGCTGGACTCCTATCTCACCGACACGGCCATGCTGGCCCATGTCCTGCTGCCCCTGGCCCTGCCCTTTGAAGACGGGGGCACCTATACCACCGCCGACGGCCTGCTGCAGTACACCGAGCCCCATCTGACCCCGATCGGCGCTTCCCGGCGGGCCGCCGAGGTCCTGCAGGACCTCCTGGACCTTTTCGGCGCCCGGCCCCAGGACCTGGAAACCTGGATGAAGCAGCAGGTGCCCCTGTACGCCGACCTCTATCCGCCGAAGGCCGAAATCAAGAAGCATCCCTACCCCGAATACATCCCCTCGCTGCACCACCTCGCCACCGAGCGCCGGTTCCCCCGCGTGGCCTATCCCCGGGTTCAGCCCCGGCTCCCGAAGGTTTCGGCCACACCGCCGGAGAAACCGGCCAACGGCTTTTACCTTGTGCCCAGCCGCCATCTGTACTGGACCCGCTACGCGCTCCGTTCCGAACTGGTGAAGCCGCTCGTGCCCACCCACCAGCTGGAACTGCCCACCGCCCTGCTCCAAGCCCTGAACCTGGAGGGTGAGAAGGTGGTGGTCCGCATCGGGCAGCAGGAGTTCGTGGCCCGCCACAATCCGCAACTGGCCGACGATGTGATCCTGGTCATCTGGCCGCCTCTGGAAAGCAAAACCTACCTCCTGGTGCAGGACGCACCGGTGGCCACCCTCCAGCCCGACGCCATTGAGGCCCGGGTGTTGAAATAGGAGCCGAGAACCATGGTTTTGCCCTTGCTCAAAGGCCTTTCGGTAACGCTCCGCCACTTTTTCAAAAAGCGGATTACCGTGCAGTACCCCGAGGAGCGGCGGCAGCTGCCCCCGCGGGCGCGCTGGCTCCACCAGCTCCAGCGCCACGAAGACGGCCTGGAGCGGTGCATCGCCTGCATGCTGTGTGCGGCGGCCTGCCCCACCGGGGCCATCTACATCGTGGGCGCGGAAAACACCGACCGCCATCGCGTGTCCCACGGGGAACGCCACGCCCGCGTGTGGGACCTGGACCTCGGGCGCTGCATGTTCTGCGGCATCTGCGTGGAGGCCTGCCCCGACGAGGTGATCGTAATGACCGACCGGTACGAACTGGCCGTGGACAAGCGCGAGAAACTGGTGCTCCACAAAGACCAGCTGGTGGCACCCAAAGGCACCCCGCCCCGCTGGGCCTGGATGGGCTATTACCGCCGGGAACCGGCCGACAAGTCGCCCCTGCAGCTTCCGCTCTTCAAACACCTGGCCTACGAAAAGTACCTGAAAACCCGCGGCAGGGAGGAGAAACATGGCTGAACCGGCATATTTCAAGGGCCGCGAGAGTTCCATCCTGGAGCAGTTGAAGAACCGGATCCTGTTGACCACCGTGGATCAGATGCTTCGGTGGGCCCGCAAGAACTCCCTGTGGCCGCTGCCCCTGGGCCTGGCCTGCTGCGCCATTGAGATGATGGGCGCCTTCTTCGCCCGCTACGATATGGCCCGCTTCGGGGCCGAGGTGTTCCGGTTCTCGCCCCGCCAGGCCGACCTGATGATCGTGGCCGGCACGGTCACCCGCAAAATGGCCCCCATCGTCCGTCGGCTCTACGACCAGATGTCCGAGCCCAAATGGGTGATCGCCATGGGCGCCTGCGCCATGGCCGGCGGCCCCTACAACTCCTACGCCGTGCTCCAGGGCGTGGACCAGATCATTCCGGTGGACATCTATGTGCCCGGGTGCCCGCCCCGGCCGGAATCCCTGCTGTACGGCATCATCCAGCTGCAGAAAAAGATCCAGAGCGAGCGCCAGGTGTAGCCCATGCCGCCGGGCGTGGTGGTCCGCAACCTCCACAAGTCCTTTTACGACCGCAAACGGGGCCGGATCCACGCGGTCAACGGCATCTCCTTTGAGGCCCAACCCGGCGAGATCTTCGCCCTGCTGGGCCCCAACGGCGCCGGCAAAACCACCACGCTCCGCATCCTGGCCACCGTGCTCCGGCCCGATGAGGGCAGCGTGGAGATCCAGGGTGTGGACGCCCTTCGGTCGCCCGAGCAGGCCCGGCGGCTCCTGGGGTACCACCCCGGGGATGCCGGGGTGTATCACCGGCTCACACCCCGGGAAATGGTCCAGATCTTCGGCCGCCTGAGGGGCCTGGACGCTCCGACGCTCCGCCGGCGCACCCAGGAGGTGTTTGAACGCCTGGGCCTTGAAGACATCGCCCACCGACCAATGGGCAAACTCTCCACGGGTCAACGCCAGAAGGCCGCCGTGGCCCGCCTGTGGGTGATGGACCCGCCGGTGTGGATCCTGGATGAACCCGCCCTGGGCCTGGACCTGCCCACCACCCGGGTGGTGGAAGATACGCTGCTGGAAGCCCGGAACCGCGGCCGCACCGTGATCCTGTCCACCCACATCATGGAACAGGCCGAGTACCTGGCCGACCGGATCGGCGTGATCCATCACGGCAAGATCGTGGCCCTGGACACCATGGAGAACCTGCGCCGCCGCACGGGCAAACAGCGGCTGCGCGAGGTGTTCCTGGCCCTCCTGGACCTGGAGGCGGCGGCATGAGGGCCCTGCTGCTCAAGGAATACCTGGAGATCCTGCGCGACCGCCGCACCCTGTTCAACACCTTCGTGCTCCCCTTCCTCTTTTACCCGGCCTTTCTGGCCTTCATGGGCTGGGTCGCCCGGAAGGGCACCGAAACCTACCAGAAAAAGACCTACGCCGTGGGGGTGGTGAACCTGGCCGACAGCCTGGTGCTCTCGGCCCTGCGGCAGGAAAACCTGGTGCCCCGGATCCTGGACCAGGCTCCGGGCGACAGCCTGCCCCAGGCGATCAAGGCCTTCCTGGTGGCCCGGGATGATACGGTGCTGGTGTACTACGACGGGGCCGACGAGGTGTCGCGGGCCGTGTGGCGCCGGGTGGAACACGCCCTGGAACGGGTGCGGCATCAACGCCTGGTGTCGGTCCTGCAGGAGGTGGGCCTGGATACCAGCTGGCTCGTGCCCTTCCAGGTGAAGCCCGTGAACCTGGCCACCGAAGAGCGGATGGCCTCCTCGACCCTGGCCCAGATCCTGGGGTACCTCATGGTGCTGTTCCTGTTCGTCGGGGGTATGAACGCCGCCCTGGACACCACAGCGGGCGAAAAGGAACGGCGCACCTTAGAGGTGCTCCTGGCCTTGGTGCCCCGGCGGCGGGATGTGGTGGTAGCCAAGGTGCTGGCGGTGTCCACCGTGTCGTTCCTGACCGCGCCGGTCATGGTGCTGGGGATGCTCCTGGGCATGGCCCAGGCCGGCGAAGCCTTCCTGATGGCCGGCAAAACCTTCGTCATCCCCTGGGGCACCATCGGGCTGATGCTCCTGTTGAGCGCGCCCTTCGCCGTGTTCGTGGCCTCCCTGGAGGTGGCCATTGGCTCCTTTGCCCGCAGTTTCCGCGAGGCCCAAACCTATGTGGCCCCGTTGATGATGATGGCCGTGTTTCCCATCGTGCTGGCGTCTTTACCCTTCCTCACCTTCACGGGCTGGCAGGTGTTGCTGCCCGTGTACAACATCGGGGCCTGTTTCAACGAACTGCTCCGGGAAGGGGTGGTGTGGAGCCACTACTTGGGCACCTTCCTCAGCAACCTGGCCTATGCCGGCATCATGGCCGGCTTCACGCTGTACCTCTTCCAGCGGGAAGATATCGTGTTCCGCCAGTAGGCCGGTGTTCTACGCCTCTTCCACCTCCAGCCTCAAGAAGTGGGTGGCGCAGGAGATGCAGGGGTCGTAGTTGCGGATCATCTGCTCAAAACGCCAGGTGGCCTGGTCCCGGGGCAGGGACAGCACCTGGGGCGCCAGGGCCTTGAGATCCTCTTCCATCCGGGCCAGGTTCTGGCTGGTGGGCGGCACGATCTTCGCCTCCTGCACCAGGCCTTCGTCGTTGAAGTCGTACCGGTGGTACAGGATGCCCCGCGGTGCCTCGGTGATCCAGGCGCCCCGGCCCGCCCGCGGGGAGACCGGCACCCGGGGCTGCTCCGGCGGCTCATAGGCGTCCACGATCCGCAGGGCCTCCTCGGCGGCCACGATCATCTCCAGGCCCCGGGCCACGATGGAAAGAAACGGGTTCCGCCAGGGCAGCGGGAACGGCAACTGCTCCAGCACCTCCCGGGCCCGCGGCGTGAGGCGGTCGGCATTGAGGTTCAGGCGGGCCAGCGGACCCACATGATAGGTCTGCCCCCGGTACCGGCAGTGCAGCGCATTGGAATGGGGCACATGTTCCTCCTGGAACAGGTCTTCAAAACGGTCCATGGGCACCTCGGTGCCGTCGCTGATCCTGAGCCGGCCCTCGTTCATGGGGTACTCGTGCTCGTGCCGCAGGGCCACGAACACATAGGGGATCTCTATGGGCGGAAACTCAAAGGTGGCCACCCACCGGGTGGTTTCCACGGTCAGGTCCAGGGCGCGCTCCAGTTTGGGCCGGAGGGCCTGGAGTTCCTGGCGGTCGGGCACCCGATAGAACCCGCCCACCGCCACATTGATGGGGTGCACCTCCCGGCCGCCCAGCACCTGGAGCACCTCGTTGCCGATCTTTTTGAGTTCCAGGCCCTGTTTCAGCCGCTCGGGGTGGTCGCGGCCCATGGCGAAGGCGTCTTCGTAGCCCAGGAAGTCCGGAGCATGGAGCAGGTACACATGCAGGGCGTGGCTTTCTATCCATTCGCCGGCGTACAGGAGTCGCCGCAGGGCGCGGATCGCCGGGGGCACGGAAACGCCGAAGGCCTGTTCTATGGCGTGGGAACTGCTCATCTGATACGCCACCGGGCAGATGCCGCAGATGCGCGCGGTGATATCCGGCACCTCGCTGAAGTGTCGGCCCCGCAAAAAGGCTTCAAAGAAGCGGGGAGGTTCAAAGATGTCCACCCGGGCCTCCAGCACCTCCCGGCCCCGCACCTTCAGGTACAGGGCGCCCTCGCCCTCCACGCGAGCCAGAGCGGATACCTGGAAGGTCAAAGTTTTACGCGTTTTACGCTCCTTCATGGCGCACACTCTCCTCCCGGAACTCTGGAGCCCAGGCGTTGAAGGTTCGGAGCAGGCGAACCACCTCAGGGCCGCTGCGGCCACGCCGACGCAACTCTTGGGCCAGGGCTGCCACCTGGGCCCCCTCGGCGGGTCCGAAGCAACCGAAACAGGGGCGGTGATACGCCGGGCAGAGTGCCCCGCAGCCTGCCTGAACGATCGGCCCCAGGCAGGGCTCGTTGCGGGTGACCATCACGCAGGCCAGGCCCCGCCGCTTGCACTCCTGGCAGAGGGAATACCGGGGGACGCGGGGCCGACGGCCGGCGAGCAGGGCCGATACCAGTTCCAGCACCTGGTACTTGTTCACCGGGCATCCGCGGAGTTCAAAGTCCACAGGCACAAAGTCGGACACCGGATGCGAGTGTTCCAGGGTGTCAATGTACTCCGGATGGGCATACACCAGGCGCACGAACTCCTGAACCTTCCGGAAGTTTCGCAGGGCCTGAATCCCTCCGGCGGTGGCGCAGGCTCCGATGGTCACCAGGAACCGCGATTGGCGGCGAATCTGCAGGATCCGGCGGCGGTCATGGGGGGTGGTGATGCTGCCCTCCACCAGCGAAATGTCGTAGGGCCCGGGCTTTGTGGCCCGGGAGGCCTCCAGGAAGTAGGCGATGTCCACGGCGTCGGCGATCTCCAGCAGGTGGTCTTCCAGGTCCAGAAGGGAGAGCTGGCATCCATCGCAGGACGCGAATTTCCACACGGCGATGCGGGGTTTTCGGCGCATCCTACACCTCCCGTTTGCCCAGGAACGGTGCCACCCGGGGGTAGGCGAACACCGGGCCGTCCTTGCACACGAAGAAGGGCCCCAGCTGGCAATGGCCGCAGAGCCCCACGCCGCACTGCATGTTGCGTTCCAGGGAGAGGTACAGGTTTTCAGGCGGCACCTTGCGGTCCAGCAGGGCCTGGGCGGTGAACCGCATCATGATCTCCGGGCCGCACACCAGGGCCAGGGTGTTCCAGGGATCAAAGGAAACCTCAGGGATCAGGCGGGTTACAACCCCCACATGGCCCCGCCAGGAGGGGTCGGCGTGGTCCACGGTGACCTCCACCACCAGGTCAAAGCGACCGCGCCAGCGTTCCAGTTCCCGGCGGTACAGCAGGTCGCGGGGCGAGCGGGCGCCGTAGAGCAACACGATTTTGCCGTACCACTCGCGCCGGCGCAGCAGGTAATACAGGGCCGGCCGCAGGGGAGCGAGGCCGATGCCGCCGGCCACGATCACCACATCCAGGCCCTCGGCCCGGTCCACGGGCCAGGGGGTGCCGAAGGGGCCGCGCACGCCCACCAGATCGCCGGGCTTCAGGCTGCACAGGGCCCGGGTGACGGCTCCCACAGCCCGAAGGGTGTGCACCAGGGGGCCTGGAGAAGTGGGGTCGCCGCTGATGGAGATCGGCACCTCTCCCACGCCGGGCACATAGAGCATGTTGAACTGGCCCGGGGCAAAGGCGAAGGGGCCGCCGGTATCCAGGGTCAGGGTCCAGGTGTCGTGGGTTTCGCGGCGCACCCGGAGCACCCGGGCCCACAGGGGCCGGAAGGTGCGGCCCGGGCCCGCTGCAAGGTGGTTCAGGGTTTCCGGCTGCACGCGTCACCTCCCGCCGGCGTTGCCGTACACATCCATCAACTGGATCCGGGTGGCCTTGAGCCGTTCGGCGATCACCCGGGCGAAGCGTTTCATGAGTTCGTAGCCGAGTTCGGGGTCCTGGTCGCACTTCCGGCGCAGGCACGCACCGTCAAAGGCCAGCGCCCGCACCAGGGTCACCGCCCGGGCGTCAAAGGCCCAGCGGTGGGGTTCAAAGAGCCATGACCATCCGAGCACATCGCCCTCGCGCACGGTCTGGATCACCAGGGGGCCGCGATGGGGCACGAAGAGTTCCAGCGCCACGGTGCCATGCCGGATCACATAAAACCGATCGGCCTCCTCACCCTCGCGGGCGAGGTACTCGCCGGGTTTGAACACCACATTGGTGCTGCAGGTGGCGATGTACTCCAGGTGTTCCGGCTTCAACCCCTGGAAAAAGGGGTGTTCTGCCAAAAGTTCAGCCAGGCCCTTCATGGTTGTTCCTCCTGCGCCGCCACGGCGGCGTGTTGTTCACGAAACCGTGCCACCTCTTCGGTCAAATCAATGCCCACCGGGCACCACACGATGCACCGGCCGCAACCCACACACCCGAGGGTGCCGAACTGGTCCTGCCAGCCCGCCAGTTTGTGGGTGAGCCACTGGCGGTACCGGGAGGCCACAGAGCGCCGGATGCTCCCGCCGTGGATATAGGCGTACTCCACGCTGAAGCAGGAGTCCCAGCGTTGAATCCTCCAGGCCTCGCGGCCCGAGAGATCGCTGCCGTCCTCCACGGTGGTACAAAAACAGGTGGGGCACACCATGGTGCAGTTGCCGCACCCGATGCACCGCTCGCCGATTTCCTGCCACAGAGGGGATTCCAGGTTCCCGTAAAGCAGGTCCCGGAGTCCCTGGGGGTCCAGCCGGCGCCGCTGCGACCGGGCGGCCCGGGCCACGGCCTCGCGGGCCTCCCGCTGCTGAGCCTCCGTGGCCTCGGGCAGGTCCATCTCCTGCAACAGATCCGCCCCCTTGAAGGAGCCCGAAACCACCACAAAGCCGTCCGTCACCTCGGTCAGCGCGAGGTCAAAGCCCTCCCGGGCCTCGGGGCCGGTGCCCACGGAGGCGCAGAAGCAGGTTTCCAGAGACCGCGTGCACTGGACCACAACGATGAAGGCGGCCCGCCGCCGGGCCGTGTAGGCCTCGTCGGCGAAGGGGCCCTGGCTCAGAACCCGATCGTGGATCTGGATCGCGCGGAGCTCGCAGGGACGAACCCCGAACAGCGCGAGTGGAGGTTCGGCCTCGGGGTCGGGCGTGGTCACCTCGTATCCCAGGTCGGTACGCCGCACCCGAAATAGCAGGCGTTCGGGTGGAAACAGCAGGCGTTTCCAGCCCTGGGGTGTCAACACGAAGTCAAAGGCACGGGCTTTTGGGGCATCCTCGCGGACCTCGTAGCGGCCCGGCGCTGCCCGGGCCTCCACCCCCCAGGGCAGATCCCGGGCCCGTTCCAGCGGAGCCAGGGTGGGCAGGCCCTCTCGCATGACCGGGCCTATCACCCGGTACCCCCGGCGTTTCAGGGCCTCCAGCAGAGCGTCCAACCGATCGCGGGAAAGCCAGTAGGCGTTCACCGTGGGCCTCCTTGTTTCGTTCCATCCGGGTGTTGCAAGGACAATGCCGTCAACGGAGATCCAGGTTTCCCTTGCGGCTCAAGGGGTTCCCTGCCCCCTACAGTGCCAATGTTCCGAAACAGGACAATGCAAACCTTCCGGGGTTCGTTTTGTGGGGGAGGTGGGAAGCATTTCCTCGGTTTCTGAAACCGCCGGCCGGGATTTCGGATCAGGGGGCCGTGGGCTTGCACAGGGCTCAGGGGGTTTGTATAATTTGCCACCCACGCGGGAGTAGCTCAGTGGTAGAGCACTACCTTGCCAAGGTAGGGGTCGCGGGTTCGAATCCCGTCTCCCGCTCCATCCTTTCCCTCTGAAAGCAGGTCCTTGGCCGGAACCCCATTGTGTCCAGAGCCGTGGGACTTCGCGCTGAAGCGGCCCTTGCAGGACGGCCCGGCCCCTGTGATTTCCATTCGTAGGAGCGGCTTCAGCCGCGAGGAAGTGCATAGCGCAAGGAGCTGCTCTCACCAGAAACAGATTGGGTCGCGATAGGCTCATCGTCCCCGCCCCTGGCGGGCCCGACACCAACTCGTCCCCTCCCTGTGGGAGGGGATGGAGGGGAGGGCGATTGGGTTTCAGCCGAAGAACACCGCAAGGAGCAGGGCTGCCGCGTAGGCCATGCCGGGCACCAGCACCCGGAGCCGAAGCCGGCGGTGGAACCACAGCCCCAGTCCCACGGCCGGTACCCCAAAGGCAAAGGCCAGGCTGCCGCCCGTGCCCACATACCGGCCGAATTCCGCCGGGTTTACGTACAGCACGAACAGAAGCATCCCCAGGGGACCGGCAAGGGCCAGCACCACCACCTTCCAGAGATCGCCGGGCACGCGTGCCGCCACCAGCCGCATCAGTTCCCAGCCGATACCCAGCGAGAACACAGCCCACATGGCGCACGGAAAGGTCACGCCGGCCGCTGCCTTGAGCGAGAGGGCCACGATCGCGGTCAGCAAGCCCAGCCCCGGCCGGGTCCCGGCCGCAGCGGCCAGAAATAACAGGGCCAGCACCGCCATGATGGGCGACTTAAAGGACACATGCAGCACACGCAGCAGCTGCCACACGAACACCTCGGAAAGCCCCCACAGGCTTCCCCACAGCAGAAAGTTCCAGGTGCCGGGTTCGTAGAGTTTCCTCATAGCACTTCTCCTGCAGCCCAGGTTTCCAGGTGGCGTACTTCGTCCAAGCGGAACACCGGGCCGTCCACGCACACATACTTGTCGCCGATGCGGCAATGGCCGCACAGGCCCACGCCGCACTTCATGTGGTTCTCCAGGGTCACATAGACGCGGTCCGGGGGCAGCCCCATCTCCTCCAGGGCTTTGGTGGCGAACTTCATCATGATGGGCGGCCCGGCCACCAGGGCCACCTCGTGGGCCTGCACCAGTTCGGGGTTCAGCAGGGTGGTCACCACCCCCACGGGCCCCTGCCAGGTTTCATCGGCCCGGTCCACGGTGAGCAGCACCTGCATCCCGCGTTGTTGCCACTCCGGGTACCGATACCGGTACAGCAGAAGTTCCGGGCTTCGGGCGCCGTACACCAGGGTGATCTCGGGGCCGGCAAGCCTTTCAATCACCATGCGCACCGGGGCCAGGCCCAGGCCGCCGATCACGAGGAGCACGCGTCGGCCCCGGAGTTCCTCCATCGGCCAGGGGCGACCATAGGGGCCGCGGAGCCCCACGCACTCACCCTCCCGGTGGCGGAACAGGGCGCCCGTGACCTTCCCCACCCGGGCGATGGTCAAAAGCACCGCGCCCTCTTCCACGGCGGCCACGGAAATGGGAATCTCCCAGAAGCCCTCCACGAAGAGTTCCATGAACTGGCCGGGTTGCACCTCGTGCCACGCCTCAAAGGCCAGCGTGTAGGTTTTGATGTCCGGCGCTTCGTCCCGGTTTTTCAGGATGCGGGACGCCCTGGGAACATTAACGAACCCTTTCAAGGTACGCCTCCATTGCGGCATGGCCGATGCAGGTGACCGAGCACCGGCCGCAGCCCACGCAACTGCCGATGCCCAATTTGCACTCGTACCGGAATCCCATCATCTCGTTCATGGTGGGCCGGAGCGACGCTCCCTTGGCCATGCGATGGTAACCGGCGAGCAGGCAGGCATCCTGTTCCCGCACCACCGTTTGGGTGCCGGGCAGGGTGCGCTCGTTGTAGCAGGTGCAGGTGGGGCACAGCCAGATGCAGCCGCCGCAGGCGAAACAGCGGTCGGCTAAGTACTGCCGGGTTTCGGGGTCAAGGGGGTACCGGAGTTTGGACCGGTCCAGTTTTTCAAACCGGGGCAGCACCTCCTGGAGCCACTGGTCCCGGGCCTGTTCCGGGGTGTCGGCAAAGGGGGCCAGTAGGCGTTCGCCGATGGGGCTTCCGGCCTCGGCCAGCCAGGGTGCGTCCCGGCGGGGATACAGTTGCACATCAAAGCCCCGGCGGGCCCAGGGTCCGGCTTCCATGGTGAGGCAAAAGGAAGCTTCGCACGGCCGCGTGCAGGCCACGGTGATCACCACCAGTTGTTCCCGCCGGCGGGCGTAGTGTTCGTCGCGCACCGCGCGTTCCAGATAAAAGTGGTCGGTATAGGCCAGAGCCGTGGCGTCGCAGGCCCGGGCGCCGAAAAAGGCGATCTTGCCGAACTCCAGGATGTGGGCCTCGCAGAGTTCGTGGTTCCGAACCTCAAACACGGGCTCGGGCGAGGGCAACACCAGGTCGCGCAGGAAGGGGAACAGGTAGTTCTCAAAATCCTCCGGCCAGGCTTCCGGGATGCCCTCCTCAGGAAACCAGTCGCCCCAGGCGTTCTTTTTGGGGACCAGGACCTGATACCCCTCAGCCTGCAGGGTCTTCAAGAGTTGCTGAATATCCGACCACCTGAGTTGCTTCATTCGGCCACCTTCTCCAGTTTTACGGCGGATACCTTGAGTTCCGGAATCAGGGCAATGGGATCCAGCGCATTGATGGTCAGCAGATTGATGGGATTTTCGCCGAAGTGGAAAGTGGAGAACACCACCCCCGGCGGCACGGTATCGGTGACCAGTGCCCTGGCCTCCACACTGCCCCGGCGCGAAGTGATCCGCACCCGGTCGCCGGTGCGCACCTTAAGCCGGGCGGCGTCCTGCGGGCTGATTTCCACGAAGGCCTCGGGCACTTCCCGTTCCAGGTAATGTACCCGGCGGGTCATGGTGCGGGTGTGCCAGTGTACGCCCACCCGGCCCGTGGTAAGGTAAAAGGGATACTCTTCGTCGGGCAGTTCCGGCGGGTCCACATGTTCCACCGGATGAAACCGGCCGCGGCCCGAAGGGGTGTTGAAGTGCCCATCCTTGTGCAAATAGGGGGTGCCGGGATGCTCGGGCGAGGGGCAGGGCCAGGGGATTCCCTGGTGCTCAATGCGTTCGTAGGAAATGCCCCGGTAAATGGGCATCAGGGAGGCCATTTCGTTGAAGATCTCGGCCTCGTTGGTGAACCCGAAATCGTGGCCCATGCGGCGGGCCACCTCCTGGATGATCCACCAATCGTCGCGGGCCTCGCCCGGTGGGTCCACAGCCTTGCGCACCCGTTGCACCCGGCGATCGGTGTTCGTGAAGGTGCCGTTTTTCTCGGGCCAGGCCGTGGCCGGGAAAATGACATGGGCGAACTCCGTGGTTTCCGTGGGAAAGATGTCGTGTACCACCAAAAAGTCCAGCCGGCGGAAAGCCTCTTCAATGTGGTGGACATCCGGGTGGCTCCGCACCGGATTCTCGCCCATCACATAGATGGCGCGGACCTTGCCCTCCAGGATGGCGTCCGACACCTGGGTGGAGGCCAGGCCGGGCCAGGCCGGTGGCTCCACGCCCCATACGGCCTTGAAACGGGCCCGGACCTCGGGATCCTGGGGGTTCTGATAGCCCGGCAGTTTCCGGGGCACCACGGCCAGGTCGCTGGCGCCCTGCACATTGTTCTGGCCCCGCAGGGGATTTACGCCCGTGCCCGGCCGGCCGATGTGGCCGGTGACCATGGCGAGGTTCGCCAGGGCGAAGACATTGTGGGTGCCGGTGACATGCTGGGTGATGCCCATGGCATAGAAGATCATGGCCCTGGGGGCCGTGGCGTACCAGCGGGCCGCCTGCACGAGTTTTTCCCTGGGGATGCCGGTGATGCGTTCCACGCGCTCGGGCGGATACTGCCGGGCCACCTGCCACATCTCCTCAAAGCCCTCGGTGTGTTCCTCAATGAACCGTCGGTTGTGGAGCCCTTCGGAAACGATCACATAGATCATGCCGTTGATCCAGGCGATATCGGTGCCAGGGCGGTGGGAAAGGTACAGGTGAGCGATCCGGGCCATGGGCACCTTGCGGGGGTCGATGACCACCAGCCGGGCGCCCTTGCGCAGGGCGCGCATCATGTGGGAGGCGATCACCGGGTGTTGTTCCGAGGTGTTGGACCCCGTAATGAGGATGAGGTCGGTGTCTTCAATTTCCTCAATGGAGTTGGTCATGGCGCCGGACCCGAAGGCGCGGGCGAGGCCGGCCACGGTGGAGGCGTGGCACAATCGGGCGCAGTGGTCCACATGGTCGGTGCCGATGACGGCGCGGGCGAAGCGCACCAGCACATAGTTGTCTTCGTTGGTGCACTTGGCGGAGCCGAACACGGCGATGGCTTCAGGGCCGTAACGGGCCTTGATTTCGGAGAGTTTTTCGGCCACGAGGTCCAGGGCTTCGGGCCAGGAGGCGCGGCGCAGACCCTGGCGGGTACGGATCAAGGGATACTTCAGGCGATCGGGGTGTTGGGCGAACTCATAGCTGCGCCAGCCTTTGAGGCAGAGTCGGCCGCGGGAAATGGGGTGACTGCGGGAGGGCACCACCCCCACGATCCGACCGTCGCGCACCCGCAGGTAGAACATGCATCCGGTGCCGCACCAGATGCAGGTGGTATAAACCCTCCGTTCCTTCAGCGCCATTCGGCGCTATTTTAGACGGTGGACCGGAGAGGTGCAAGGAAGACGGGGTTGTGTTCTTCGGGTGGGGGCTTAAGCCCCCACCCGAAGGGATTGTTTTAATGCCAGAGCAGGTGGGTCAGGGCAACAAGATCTGCATCATTGATCTCGTGATCCTGGTTGACATCCGCTTGGGCAGGAACCGCAGGAGTGGGACCGTTGAAGTAGAGATACTGCGATAGATACTCCACATCAAGGGCATTAACCTGACCGTCGTTATTCACATCGCCGAGAAGGAAGTGGTATAAAGGTGCATAGGGAGGGTGGAGAAATCCTAAGATGAGATTGTGAGAGGATGAGGAAGATTTGTTACTGATTGCCTGTCCGAGTATGAATGCACCCTCGTAATTTTGACTTGTTAGCCACGCATCTCCTGAGTTTACTGAGAAAGACAACAAAGTGTAAGGAGAAGAGGACTGTACCTGTGTGATAATGAAAAAGACAGAAAATATACCGATATATTTAAAATATCTTTTCATGTTATCCTCCTATTTGTTTGCTCCAATTTCAGTCAGAAGGAGGTGGATAAAGTTTTGGAGAGTCCGTGGCAGAATAGTTTTTGTGCTCGTAGCCTTTCTTACGCCCCACAGCAATCCAATTGAAAGTTACGTTGGGATTTCCCTCGGCGGAGCGGATGGTAAAACCCTCGGGAGAAACGTCTTCTACATAGAGACCACTCCAGGAACCTACGGGTGTAACAATAACCTTGACGGGGATTTGCCCGGAAACTGCTTCTGCGAAGATATTGTCATTGAAGAGGTCGGAGAAATTGATCCTTGCTTCCCCATTTTGAAGATGCCCTTGACCACTTACATAGAAGTCCCCATCTGGGGATTCAATGAATTCAGTAATTTTAAACTTGTTTTTGGAAGTTTTCACAGCTCCACTGATCCCTCCCGTGAAGCGTCCTTTTCCATACACATACAGACCATATTGATAAGATGAGTATGGAGACTGGACATATACTGTATTGTAATCTCCAGAATTTTGCGCGTGAATTGCGTATCCGTACTGAGAGTGCGCGTATAATGCTCTCCCATGACCAGATGCGTCTGCAAAGACCCCCGCTCCTGATAGGGAATAGTCTCCTGAAGTATTGTGGCCTGAGACTCCAGCACAGCTTTCAGAATTTGCCCATCCGCTGACTCCCGACCTGTCATAGCCGCTGGTCTCACCTCTCAGACCGTCTCCGGAACTATTAATTGCACGAATTACAGGATATGCAGAGGATGAGTATGATAAGTACAAAGGAATATCTAACCGAACTTGATCGCCTGATATTTCTAGACCTGTTCCGACATTTACGTTGAGATTATTATTACTGGAAGAGAGTCCATTTCCCGCGAAATCTGACACATCTACAGATAAGGTTACTGATCCGGAACTACCTCCACCAGTTAGACCATCACCTGGATTTATATCATCAATAAACCTCGATTGGCACCAACCTTTTGTTGCAGCATCGCTACTGTTTTGGGGATATCCTAAATTGGTAATCCTGTATCCATTGGCCGAATTCCCTTGCTGCAGGACTTGGGAGAGAGTTGGCACTGTGCTTTCCGCTGTCCCAGGTTCCCATTGATTTGCGGAAGAGTTCCACTTTAGGACCTGCCCATCGTTAGGTGCTTGGGAACTAACTGGCCGTCCCTGGATCTCTGTAGCATTGGCATTCGGATAGAGATCTCCCCATTGGTGGTGATCCCACTTGTCAGCGTCAAAACCGATGGCTGTTGCGTCAATATCATTTTCCAGATCTTCTGTGCCGACTTCGCCGGAGTTGTCGTTTACAAAGCGGGTATCCAGGTCATTGATGGTGAGACCGCTGATTTTTGCCGTGTTGGTTGCACTATCAGCGATGAGGGTGCGGTAGGACCAAGGGGAACTGGTGATTTCAATCCGTGGGGAGAGGGGGGTGCTTTCAACGGAGATTTCCAGCCATCTTCTGCTTCCAGGGGTGAAGACCTCAGCAGGAACAGGCAGGTTCACAATGAAAATTCCAGAATCCACGGAGACGGTTTGGGTTCCTGAGGTCCAGACCTGGGAGCCTCCGGTGGAGTCGGTCCAGATGGAGAATTCCATGGGCTTGTTGCCATTCACGGGATTTCCAGAGTTGTCGGTGAGGTAGCCCTGGAGGTTGATCTTTTGAGGTACAGACTTAGAGGCGGATTGGAGATGGAGCGCGGCCAATCTGGATCTGGTGTGGGTTTTGAGGGGGTGGAGGGGTTTGGTTTGCGTCATACCGACGCCGACGAGGGCCAGGCTGAGAGCCACAACTCTCCACATAATGCACCTCCTTTTAGGTTTAGAGAAAGGATTTCAAAATCCTTGCCGTTTTCTGGTGAGCCGAGGTTTTGTAAGAGGTGCAATGGGTTTAGGAGGGTTTTGGGGTGCAGAGCGGGGTCCCGGAAAGTCCCAAAATGGGAATGACAAAAGAACCCCCCGGGCGGGGCCATGCGGCCCCGCCCGGGGGTGATTTCCGCCGAAGGAAGGGTTTACCTGAGGTGGAGGAACTTGATGGGGTGATGGGGAAGGTTGAGGGGTTGCAGGAAGTACACGCCGGTGGCGAGGTTCTCAAGGGGCAGGATGATGCGGCCGGAGCGGGGCACCGGCACCCGGGTGTAGGTGTGCACCACCCGTCCCTGGACATCGTAGAGGGCGAAGGAGAGGGTGCGTCGCGGCGACCGGACCCGGAGGACCAGGGCATCGCGGGCCGAGGAGGAGAGCACCTGGAGTCGGGTTGTGGTTTCGGGTGTCTGGCCTTCGTGGGCAGCCACCGGGGCGCCGTAGAAGTGGAGCACGGAGAAGCCGTTGGAGCCGTCGGCCACATACACATCGTTGCCCAGGCCAGCGACATCGTAGGCCCTGCCCTGGGTATCGTAGTAGCCGGCATCGGAGGGGTTGGCGGGGTCGGAGACATTGACCACGCGGACGCCGTGGTCGCCGTCGGCGACATAGGCGAAGCCGTCGCGGACATGGACGCCGTAGGCGGTACCCGGGGTATCAAAGGAGCCGAGGAGGGTGGGGTTCGTGGGGTCGGAGACATCCAGGATCAGGAGGCCGTCGCTGCCGTCGGCGAGGAAGGCGTAGGGGTACACGAGGTCCACCTTATAGGCGGTGCCTGGGGTATCGTAGGCGCCCACTTCCTGGGGGGAGCCGCGGAGGGCGACATTGAGGATGCGGAGGCCGGCGGGGCCGTCGGCGACATAGGCGTAGCTGCCCTGGACCACGACATCGTAGGCGAAGCCGGGGGTATCGTAGCCGGCGATGCGGGAGGGGTTGGTGAGGTCGGAGGCGTCCAGGATGGTGAGGCCGGAGTCGCCTTCGGCGAGGTACAGGCGGCTGCCGTAGCGGAACACGCCGCAGGTTTTGGCGTTGCCCGGGGAGTCGTAGGAGGAGAGTTCGGAGGGGTTGGAGGGATCGGAGACATCCAGGATGCGGAGGCCGCGGCCGTAGTCGGCCACATAGGCGTAGGGGAGGTCCACGAACATATCCTGGGCGGAGCCTGGGGTATTGAAGGAGCCGATGGGCTGGGAGGGGTTGGAGAGGTCAAAGATCAGGAGGCCGCCGAGGCCGGAGGCGAGGAAGGCGTAATTCTGGCCGAGGGCGATGCCATGGGCCTCGCCGGGCGTTTGGTAGGTGCCCGTCCACCGCAGGGTATCGGGATCGGCGATCTGGAGGATGCGGAGGCCGCCATCCCAGTCGGCCACATAGGCATACTGTCCGGAGACGAAAACACTTGTGGCACCCCCTGACAAGAAGTAGGATTTTACTTCGCGAGGATGTGCAGGATCGGAAACATCAACGATTCGCAGGTATCCATCCCAATCGCCTATATAGACATAGTGTCCAGTGGCAAAAATACCCCGAGCGGAGCCGGGAACATAAGAAAATCCTACTTCTTGTGGACTTGAAGGATTGGAGACATCAAAAATTCTCATATTCCAATCCCCATCTGCCACATAGGCATAATTACCAGAGACAAAAACCTCCCAGGCATCAAGTGAAGCGCAAACCCCGACTTCCAGAGGATTTGAAGGATCGGAGATATCTATAATACGCACACCTTCGTACTCATCTGCCACATATGCATAATGACCAGAAACGAAGACATCCACGGCTCGGCCTGTCGGATTGTAGAAACCCACTTCTTGGGGATTTGAGGGATCGGAGACATCTATAATACGGAGGCCCCTATCCCAATCTGCTATATATGCGTAGTGACCAGAGACAAAGACATCATGGACGGTATCCGAGGGTGATGCTGTAAAAAGAGTACCCACTTCTTGGGGATTTGAGGGATCGGAGACATCTATAATACGGAGGCCCCATCCATAATGACCAGCCACATAGGCATAGGAGCCGGAAATGAATATGCCCCGCGCGTATCCCCGGGAATCGTAGGATCCCACTTCATGAGGGCTTGTAGGATCAGAGATGTCCAGGATGCGTAGCCCCGCATATCTGTCGGTTACATAGGCGTAGTGGCCTGAGATGAAAACACCTTTGGTATAAGTTGGGGTGTAAAGAAAACCCACTTCCTGAACCCCTATAGGATCGGTCATATCCAGCACCAGGAGGCCGGCGTCGCGGGCGGAGAGGTACAGGTAGCCGCCGGCCAGGGTGGCGTGCACGGCCCAGCCCGGGGCATCGTAGAACTTGACCATCTGCGGGGCCGAGGGGGTGCTCACGTCCCAGGCTTCCAGGCCCTGGCCGTTGGTGGTATAGGCGAAGGTGCCGTTGGCGACCACGCTGTAGGTGATACCGGCCACGGTAGCGTGGCCCACCTCCGTGGGGGCGGCGGGGTTGGAGACATCCACGATGCGGAGGCCCTCCGGGCCGTCGGCGATGAAGGCCAGGGTGCCCCACACGCTCACATCCCGGGCATCGCCCGGGGTATCCAGGGCTCCCACCTCCACAGGAGCCGAGGGGTTGGAGACATCCACAATGCGGAGGCCGGTCCCCCGATCGGCCACGAAGGCATGGGAGTCCGAGGCGTCCACGCGCCAGGCCAGGCCCGGGGTGTTGTACTGGCCGAGCACGGTGGGGCTGGAGGGCGTGGAGAGGTCCACGACGAAGAGGCCGGCGGAGCGGGCGGCGACGAAGGCCTGGAATCCGGCGACGGTGACATCGTTGACGGTATCGGGGAAGGAGAGGGTGGTGGCAATCTGGGGATTCCAGGGGTCGGAGACATCCAGCACATAGAGGCCGTGGCCGCCGTCGGCCACGAGCAGGAGGTGGGCGGGCAGGTAGTAGGCGAGGGCGCGGACCCGTTCGGGGAGGGTGACGGAGGCGGATTCGGCCGGTGCGGAGGGGTTGGAGACATCCAGGATGACGACGCCGCTACCGGAGGCGAGGTAGGCTACGGAGCGGAAGGCGTCGAAGTCGGCGCATTCGGCGGGGCCGAAGGGCCAGGAGCCCACGAGGCGCACATTAGAGGAGTCGCCGGAGAGGGGTGTAGGGGGCGTGCCCCCGAGGGGTTTGGAAGCGCCGGCGATGCCGGCCATCAGGGCCACAAGGCCCAACCATTGAAACCCACGCTTCATAGAGCAACCTCCTTTTAGGTTTGCATGAGGGTTCGCAAAGCGGATGCCATCGCGGTGAAAAGGAGCGCGGGGCTTGGAAATGCCTTGGGAAACCGGGAATAGGCCGAACTTCGGCGGAGCCGGGGGTTCGGGGAAATTCCAGAGGAGTCCCAATTTGGAACCGGAGGTGGGCGGAGGGTTTCAAAATGGGATGCCGGTGGGGAAAGGCCGGAAAAGAGGGCTTTGCCTGCGGAGATTCGGGCTGTATCTTAACACCAGGCGTTGAGAAACAGGGGGCGGGATTTGAAACGGAAGGGTTGGCGGGCGTTATCCGAGGTTGACTGGTGGGCTCTGCTGCGCTGGGCCCTGCTCCTGGCCCTGGGGCTGGGCATCGTGTGGGTTCTGCTGGCCTGGCTCGGGAGCCGGTGGGTGGGCCGCAGTGCGGCCTCCTTCGCCTATCGGACCACGCCGGAACCGGTGCGCCTGGAGTACCTGTGGTCCTTTTCGGTGCCCCCGGATTTTCGCATCCTGGATGTGCCCCTTTCGCCCCAGGACCCTCCGGGGTTCCTGTTCGCCCAGGACTACGGGGTGGGCATGGCCGATCCCCGGGGCCGGATCCGCTGGATCCTGGTGGGGCGGTACCCCAAGTCGGTGTTCCCCTGCTGTGGCCGAACCGTGTATGCCGTGCTCCACGAAACCGTGGATTCCGCTGGGATCCACTGGCACCTGGACTTTGTAGAGATGGCCACCGGGAGGGTTCGGTACAGGGTGCCGTTGCCGCCGCCCCAGGGGCCCCAGGTCAACCTTTCCGCCGCCGGAATCTTTAAGGAAAAGCCCCTGACCGTCTGGGTGCAGTATTACCTGGGGGATCATTCGGAACTCCTGTTCCTGGACCGTCGGGGCAGGGTGCTTCAGAAACGCCGCTATCCGGCGAACAAGGCACCGGTGGCCTCGTCGGTGCTCCGTTTTCCGCCTGCGCTGACTCTGGTGCCCGCCCATTCCGGCCAGGCCGGCACTTCGGGCGAGGGCCTTACGGATGCGGACCTGGCCGACCTCTTGATCTGGGGGGCCACCGGCGCCCTGCTGGGGCGCCTGACCACTGGCACCCTGTATGGCCGGGTGTTTCCTGTGGTCACACCCCGGGGCGCGTTTGTGCTGCTCACCTACTGTGCGGAGGTTCCGCTGTGCTGGATGCAGGAGACCCGCATTTACCGGGTGGACCCCGGCCCCACCTGGCCCACCTTTCACCTGGTGCTCCGGAGCCCTTACAACGCCGATCCCAATCTTCGGCGGATGCTCGTCCAGCCGGGCAACCGGGATGCCCTGGTGCTGCGCACGCCGCCGTGCCCGCGGGTGCCCCGGGAAGCGGACACCCTGGTCCTCCTGGGCACCCACATGATGCCGGTGGATACGGTGGTGTTGCCCCGGGTTCGGGGTTTGCCGGTTCGTGGGGCTCAGGCGTGGTGGATCTGGCCGGATTCCGTGGCCCTGCTGGTGCTGGAGCGGCGCCCCTTTCGGGAGGATCCCCAGATGGGAACCACCTGGGCCCCTGCCCCGCTGGGCGAACTCTACGCCTGGGATGTCCACTTCGGCCTGAAGAAACTGCTGGCCTGGCCCCTACACCCCTGGAAGTTCGCGGGCTTTCTGGATCCCTTCCGCGGGCTTCTGTACCTGCAGGATCGCTTGAACCGGATGTCGGTGTGGCGCGTGCACCCGTTCCCGGCCGTGGCAGCCGCTTTGCAGCCCTCGCTGTAGCATGATGAGCGGATGGCTCCTGGCACTCCTGCTCTGGGTTCAACCCCCCTTTGATGTGGAGGTTTACAAGACCCCGGCGCCCGTGGCCGGGGTGGCGGTGCGGGGCGACACCCTGGCGGTGGCCCTGCGGGACGGCAGGTTTG
>JALXEF010000059.1 GCA_027069855.1 Caldifarciminota bacterium | reverse complement strand
ATCGGCGACGGCGGGGCCACCATCGGCCTCCTGCACCTGGTGGAGGCCGCCCGGTGGAACCTGGATCTCGCGGTGTTCCTGCACAACAACTTCCTGTACGGCATGACCGGCGGCCAGCACTCCGGCCTCACCCCCCTGAACCTGAAAACCCGCACGACCCCCGAGGGCAATCCCTTTGCCCCGATCCCGATCCTGGACCTCCTGGACCGCTCGGGTGCCACCTTCGTGGCCCGAACCCTGGCCCAGGATCCGGGCTTGCCGGAGATCATGGCCCGGGCGTTGCAGCATCCGGGGTTCGCCGTGGTGGAGATCCTGGAACTCTGCACCGGCTACGCCGTGCCCATGAACCGGCTGACCGGCAGGAAATTGAAGGACCTGGCGGAGGCGCAGGGCTGGCGCTTTGGCATATTAAAAGAGGAAGAACGGCCGAGCCTGGCCCGCCGGAAGGAGGCAACAGGCACCCTGGAACCCCTGAAGCCCCTGGAGGTGCGCTTTGAGGCCCGGATTCCCCGGTCCTTTTCCCTGTTCCTGGCCGGAAGCGCCGGGGAGGGGGTGCAATCGGCGGCCCGCTGGTTCACGGCCGCCCTGAACCTGGGAGGCCTGTACACCACCCAGAAGAACGACAACCCGGTGACCGTGGGCACGGGCTACTCCACCGCCGAGGTCAAGGTGGCCCAGGAACCCATCCTTTTTACCGGCATTGAGCGGCCCGACTTCGTGGTGATCACCTCCCGGGACGGCCTGCGGCGGGTGCGGCAGGTGCGGCGCCTGTGGCGTGGGGAGCCGGAGGGCGTGCTGGCCGACGAAACCCTTCGGGATCTCTGGCAACCTGAAGACGGACCCGCCGAGTTCTTGCCCCTTAGGGCCTTTGGAACCCGCACGGCCCAGAACATCGCAGGTCTTCTGGAGGCCTGGCAACGGATCGGTGGCCGATTGGACGCCGAGGCCTTTCTCCAGGCCGGGGAACGCACCCCCTTCGGAACCCTGGTGGCGCAGGTGGTTCAGAAGGTGCTGGGAAGTTGACAGACCAGGCTACCCCGGCCATAATATGGGTCCCTCCACAGCCAAAGTGGGCCTATAGCTCAGTCGGTCAGAGCGCGCGCCTGATAAGCGCGAGGTCGGTGGTTCGACTCCACCTAGGCCCACTTTCTCTTTTCCCTTCCGCCGTATAATTGGCCTGCCTGAACCTCTTCAGGTGAGTCTCTACCAAACCGAGGTGAACCATGTGGTCGTTGTTGTCCCTGGCTTTTTGGGCGTTTTTCGCTCCCGTGCAGGGAGTGGATCTGCTGCAGCAATCCCCTGATCGTACCGTGTTCGTGGCCCACCAGCCCGGCACCTATCTGGTGGCGGTTCCCGGAACCTGGAACCTTTCCAGCCGCCCGGAGAATGCAGCGACGGTCGTGCAGGAAGGGATCCTGAGGGATCTTCATGTTGTGGCCGTAAAGGTTGACCGGGCACCGGTGGAAGTCACCCTGACCTATCCCCGGGGCGGGCACTATCCCCGGGAGGTGGCCCCTGCCTTTCTTCCCCTCTATCGCCGGTATGTGGTGAACGCCCGGGCCCTGGGACTTCGTCCCACGGCCCGTTCCCGTGGGCGGTCTTTAAGCGGCGCGCGGTACCTCATCATCGTGCCCGATGAGTGGGTGGAGGCGATCGAACCCCTGGCCGCCTGGAAAACCCAGAAGGGTATGCTGGCCCGGGTGGTGCCCCTTTCCGAGGCGGGCAACACGGCCGCAGCCATCCATTCCTATGTGCAAAACGCCTACGACACCTGGGATCCGAAGCCCGAATACCTGCTCCTTGTGGGGAACGCCTCCCACCTGCCCTTTCCGGAAACCGACAACTACTATGTGCGGGTGGCCGGCAACGACATCTTCAACGACATCCTGCCGGGCCGGTTCCCCGCCGCCACCGAGGAGCAGGTGCGCACCATGGTGGCCAAGGCCCTCAAATACGACCGGGCCGAGGCTCTGGACACCCTGTGGTACTGGAAAGCCGTGACCATCGTGCGGGAGGACGGCGACGAGGACGATTCCATTTACTACGCCGACATGCGGTTCGCCTCCGTTCGGATGGTCCGCCACGGCTATGTGCACATTGACCATTTCTTCGCCGATTCCGGCCATACCGCCCAGGATGTGGTCAACGCCGTCACCAACGGCCGTTCCTTCGTGTTCTACCGGGGCCAGGGCGTGGGCACCTGGTGGCCGCCGTTTGATGTGGACCCGTCCCAGACCAACAACGGCGACAAACTGCCCATCATCGTGTCCACCACCTGCGCCACCATTGACCCCTATGGCGGGAGCTATGCAGGGGAGCAGTGGATGACCGCAGGAACCCCCAACAACCTGAAGGGAGCCGTGGGGTTCTTCGGCACTACCACGGTGCGGAGCCATGTGGCCCACATCCGGAGCGCCGTGGCCCAGGGATTCTTCGCCGCCGTGTTTGACAGCATGGTGGAAACCTACGGGCAGGCCTGTGAAAACGGTCGGCTGAATCTCTACGCGATGTATGCCGACCTCACGGACTACAACGGCTTCACCACCCTGGGGGATCCGGAGATCTCCCTCCGCACGGCGCCACCCCGCGTGCTCACCGCCGAACATCCGGCCACCCTCAGCCCGTCGGATTCCGGGATCTCCTTCGTGATCCGGAAGGGACTGGAAGGACCGGTCCAGGGGGCCCTGGTGTGCGTGTACCAGGACACCTCGGTGTACGCCTACGGCTATACCAACGCCCAAGGGCAGGTCACCCTGCCCCTGGAAAACCTGGAGGCCGGCGCGCTTCACTTCACTGTGACCAAGCGCAACTTCCGGCCCCTGGCGGATAGTATTCCGGTGGTGGCCGAGGGCCCGTATCCCCTGCCCCTGGGGCTTTTTGTGGAAGACGGAGAAACGCCTTCGCCCGACGCCGCACCCAACCCCGGTGAGGCCCCGTACCTGGGCATCACGGTAAAGAATGTGGGCACCGCAGACCTCCATGACCTGACCCTTACCGTAGAGGCCCAAACCCCTGGCATCACTCTGCTGGATTCCATCGCGACCCTGTCGTTGCTTGCGGCCGGAGACTCGGCCACTTTGCACCAGGCCTGGCAGATCCGCCTGGCGCCCTCGTTCCACGACGGCGACACCCTGAAGTTCGCGGTTACCTTCCAGTCTCAGGAGGGTACCTGGCATCGGGGCCTGCCCTGGCTGCAGGTCCGGGCTCCCCGGTACCGGGTTCTGGAACTCCTGGTGGATGATGCCCCGCCGCCGGGCAACGGCAACGGCACCGCAGAGCCCGGCGAGAATGTGGCGCTCCGGCCGGTGTTCACGAACACCGGCCACCAAGCCACCCAGGCTACCTATGCGGAAGGACAGTCGGGCCTTTATGTGGTGTTTTCCGATCCGAACGCCTCGGGGCCTGGCCTGGATCCTGGAGACACCGGGGCCCTGTCCAACCCCTTCCATGTTGCCATTGCCCCCACGACGCCGGCCGACATCACCGTTTCCCTGACCCTTGCTCTGGAGGCACCAGCCCGGACCTACACCTATCGCGACACCTTTACGGCCTCCCTGCACATCGGGGGAACGCCCTCAGGGCCGGGCCCTGTGGGGCCGGACGACTACGGCTATTACATCTACGATGATACCGATACCCTGGCGGAGCAGGCGCCGGTGTTCACCTGGACCGAACTGGCGCCGCCGGGACCGGGCCAGGAGGTGCCGCGCGTGGCCCACGCCGACGCCGACACCGCCACCCTGACCCTGCCCTTCGCTTTCGCGTTCTATGGCGACACCTTCCACAGGGTGGGGATCGCTTCCAACGGCTTCCTGGAACTCGGGGGCGCCACCTATCGCTTCGGTTCCAACACCCCGATACCGGATCCCACCGGGCCCCAGAACCTGGTCGCCCCCTTCTGGGACGACCTGGACCCCTCGGCGGGAGGTTCGGTGTACTCCTGGTACGATGCCCAGAACCACCGGTGGATCGTGGAATGGTACCAGGTGCCCCATTTTGACAACCCCAACCACCTGGAAACTTTCCAGGTGGTGTTTTACGATCCGGCCTACTGGCCCACGGCCACTGGCGACGGTCAGATCGACATCTTTTACGAAACCGTGTCCGACCCCACCTCGTGCACCGTGGGCATTGAAGCGCCGGGCGCCACCGATGGCCTGCAGTATGTGTACAACAACACCTACGCCGCCCAGGCGGCTCCCCTGGTCTCCCACCGGGCCCTGCGGATCACCACCGAGCCGCCGTACCACCCGGCCACGGTCTGGGTGCACACCACCGGCCGCCTGGAGGCAACCGACGCCCCTTCCTCCGATGCCAACGGCATCGTGGAGCCCGGCGACAGCGTGCAACTCACCATAGAGATCACCAATTCGGGCGTGGATACGGCCCGGGAGATCTCCCTGCACCTGGAGAGCCTGGCCCAGGGCGTGGAGGTCCTGGACGCAGAGGCGTCCGTTGGTGTCCTGGCCCCCCACGACACCGTGGGCAACCTGGCCTTCCTGCTCTGGATCGCCCCCACCTATGAGGATTCCAGTGCGTTGCTCCGGCTCCGGGTGGCCGTCGGCAGCGATACCGGCGAAGAGTACCTGGAGCTTCCCCTGTATGTGGTGGGGGTGGAGGAGGGCGCACCCGGGGTGCAGGTCCTGCGGCTGGGTCCGCTGTTTCCCAATCCGGCCCGCCGTCAGGCCTGGCTCCAGGTTTCCCTGCCCGAGGCCCGACCTTTGAGCCTTGCCCTCTACGACCTGCAGGGCCGCCGGGTGTGGCACCGGCCGGCCCGGAGGCTCCCGGCCGGGGTCCATGTGCTGGCGGTGCCGCTCCGAACCCTTCCCTCCGGCCCCTACTTCCTGCGGGTCACCACCCCGGGCCGCACCCGCACCTGGAAGGTGCTGCACCTGCAGTAGGGAGCCGGGAAAACCCTTGCGTTGACCGCTTTTCCGGGCGGATGTATGATTTTGTGCTCGTAAGGAGGTGAGTCCCATGGCCATTTTGACCGGAACCTTGAAGACCAAGATCGGGCTTGCCCAGATGTTGAAGGGCGGGGTGATCATGGATGTGACTAACCCCGAGCAGGCCAAGATCGCCGAGGAAGCCGGGGCCGTGGCCGTCATGGCCCTGGAACGGGTCCCCGCCGATATCCGCAAGCAGGGAGGGGTGGCCCGCATGGCCGATCCGGAGATCATCCTGAAGATCATGGATGCCGTGTCCATCCCGGTGATGGCCAAGGTGCGCATCGGCCACTTCGTGGAGGCCCAGATCCTGGAAGCCCTGGGCGTTGACTTCATTGACGAAAGTGAGGTGCTCACCCCGGCCGACGAGGAGCACCACATTGACAAGCACCAGTTCAAGGTGCCCTTTGTGTGCGGTGCTCGGAACCTGGGCGAGGCGTTGCGGCGGATCGCCGAAGGTGCGGCCCTGATCCGTACCAAGGGCGAGGCCGGTACCGGCAACATCGTGGAGGCCGTGCGCCACATGCGGCTGATCCAGAAAGAGATCCGGGAGCTCCAGAGCCGCCGGCCCGACGAACTCTTTGCCGAGGCCAAGCGCCTCCAGGCGCCCCTGGAACTCGTGCAATATGTGGCCGAGCACGGCAAACTGCCCGTGCCCAACTTTGCGGCCGGGGGGATCGCCACGCCCGCCGACGCGGCCCTGATGATGCAACTGGGGGCCGAATCGGTGTTCGTGGGCAGCGGCATCTTCAAGTCGGAGAATCCGCTGAAGCGGGCCAAGGCCATCGTGGAGGCCGTCACCTACTACAACGATCCCAAGAAGCTGGCCGAGATCTCCCGTGGCCTGGGCGAGGCCATGCCGGGCATTGATGTGAGCAAACTCAAGGAAGAGGAACTCCTGCAAACCCGGGGCTGGTAATCCATGAACATCGGTGTTTTGGCCCTGCAGGGCGACTTTGAGGAACACGCGGCGGTTTTGCGGAGCCTGGGCGTGGATCCGGTCCTTGTGACCCGACCTGAGCAACTGGAGTCCCTCCACGGCCTGGTGATTCCCGGCGGCGAGAGCACCACCATGACCCGGTTGATCCGAGTGGAGGGGCTGGAGGCGCCGCTGCGGCAACTCAAGGAGCGCGGGGTGCCGGTGTTCGGAACCTGTGCCGGCATCATCCTGATGGCTCGGGCGCTGGCCGAGCCCGACGACCGGGTGATCACCTTCGGCTTCTTAGACATCGTGGTGGCCCGCAACGCCTATGGTCGGCAGCGGGAGAGTTTTGAGACCACCCTTCAGGTCCAGGGGATCGGGGCGGTAAAGGCCGTGTTCATCCGAGCGCCCCGGGTGGTGCAGGTGGGCACGGAGGTGGAGGTGCTGGCCGAGCACGAGGGCGACCCGGTGCTGGTCCGCCAGGGGCCGTTCCTCGGGGCCACCTTCCACCCGGAGGTGGTGCCGACACTGGAGATCCACCAGTTGTTCCTGGACCTGGTGCGCTCCTCGGCACCCATCGGCTGAGAGGTTTCCAGAGAAAAAACGGCGGCGGGTGGGCGATCTGCGGGTACATCTTGGCGAAGTCAAACTCCTTTTCAAACGGGCAGCCCTTGCCCGTGGCGTGGCACTGCAGGCAGGTCTGCTCCGTAGGCA